>MNZL01000097.1 GCA_001873585.1 Rhodobacterales bacterium CG2_30_65_12
AATCCTATTCACGCCCACCTTGGTGCCGAGAGTGCACCTCTGTTGCGCTTCAATATTCCTTTTCCCAAGCCGCACCCCACGCTGCGGTTTACTCCGTCGCCGGGCATTGCCTGCCACCCCCCCCACCCACAAAACAAAAAAACCCCCGCGCAGCCGTCGCCGCGCGGGGGTCTGATCTTTGCCCGAAGGCTCAGGCTCAGGCGAGCTTGATGTTCGTGGCCGATTCGCGGCCATCGCGGCCGGATTCGAGGTCGAATTCGACTTTCTGGTCGTCTTTGAGCCCGGTCAGCCCGGCGCGTTCGACGGCCGAGATGTGCACGAACACGTCCTTGCCGCCGTTATCCGGGGCGATGAAGCCGAAGCCTTTGGTGCTATTAAACCATTTCACGGTGCCAGTGGCCATTCCGTATCTCCTATCGAGTGCCGCCCGCAGAGTGCGGCGGCCTGGTAGCGCAGTCAGGTCTCACTCCGACTGCTAGTGATAGAAGACGGTAGGATAGAGCTGTGGTACGGCTTTCATATGGGGCTTTGCACGTCACAATGCAAGCAAAATCGCCCAGGGGAACCGGGTGGGTTCATTTTCAGGAAATGAGGCTGAGGAAGAACGACGCGTTTCATCCCGCCTCCGCCCTGTTGCGGCACCGGCGGATTCGTGGCAATACATTTCCGATTGCTTGCAATATCAACCTTCAGGGCCTCACATGAGCGATTTCACTGCACTCAGGACGATGATGGTCGACACTCAGGTGCGTCCGTCTGACGTGACAAAATACACGATTATCGAAGCGATGTTGAACGTCCCGCGCGAAGACTTCGTGCCGGACGCGCTGCGCGCTGCGGCCTATGCCGGCGCCGCCGTGCCGTTCGATGACGGGCGAACCATGCTCGAGCCGCGCACGCTCGCCAAGATGCTCGACGCGCTCGATATCGCCGATCACGAGCTGGTGCTCGATCTCGGTTGCGGACTGGGCTATTCCTCGGCGGTCATTGCCTGGATGGCGGATTTCGTGGTTGCCCGTGAGGAAGACGAGGCGCTGGCTGCCGACGCGGAACGCCGCCTCGGGGCCGCCGGGATCGACAATGTTGTGGTGATCGCCGGGCCGCTGGCCGCTGGTGACGCCAAACACGGACCTTACGACGTGATCGTGGTGGAAGGCGCGGTGGATGCTCTGCCAAAGGCGATCACGGCGCAGCTCAAGGATGGTGGCCGGATCGCTGCGATTTTTGCCGACGGATCGGCGGGCGCGGTGCGTATTGGCTATCGGCGCGGCGATCACGTCGATTGGCGCCTTGCATTCGATGCCGGTGCGGCGGTGCTGCCCGGGTTCGAGGCTGAAACGGAATTCGCGCTCTGAGGCGCGAGCGTTCCGGCATGGGACGCGAGAACACAAGGAAAAACGGCGATGCGAGTGATCAAACCTCGGTTTGCAGCCTTGACCCTGGCCGCGATACTCGCGCTATCGCCGTTGGCCGCCTTGGCCGAAAGCCTGTCGGATGCGCTGGTTTCGGCCTACCGCAGCTCGGGGCTGCTTGACCAGCAGCGCGCGCTCTTGCGGGTGCGCGACGAAGACGTGGCCGTGGCCGTTGCCGCGACGCGGCCGGTGCTCAACTATGCGCTCAGCACCAACTGGCAATCGACCAACAGCGATGGCGTGCCGGCCAACGTGAGCTCGACCCGGGCCAGCGCCGCGCTGTCGGCCAGCTTCACGATCTTCAATTTCGGCCGTAGTGCGCTCAGCATCGACCTTGCCCGCGAAAACGTATTGATGGCGCGCGAGACGCTGGTGGGCGTTGAGCAGAAGGTGCTGCTGCGCGCGGTGCAGGCCTTCCTCAACGTGCGCTCGGCACATGAAACGGCGATGCTGCAGGCCAACAACGTGCGGCTGATCACCCAGGAACTGCGTGCCGCGCGCGACCGGTTCGAGGTTGGCGAGATCACCCAGACCGACGTATCGCTCGCCGAGGCGAAGCTGGCCGCGGCCAAGAGCTCCGAGGCTGCGGCGCGGGGCCAACTGATGATTGCGCGCGAGGAATACAAGGCCGCGACCGGCCATTATCCCGATGCGCTTCAGGTGCCGCCGTCGCCGCCGATCACGGCGCGATCGCTCGACGCCGCCAAGGCCGTGGCACGTAGCCGTCACCCCGACGTTCTGTCGGCCCAGCGCTCGGTGACGGTGGCCGAGATCGCCACCGAAATCTCAAAGAAGGCGATGATGCCCACGGTTTCGGCCAATGCCTCGATTGCGCGCAACATCAACCAGATGCCGGTGCCGGACAACACCGCAACCAGCGTCGGCATCACCCTCTCCGGGCCGATCTACCAGGGCGGCAAGCTTTCGGCGTTCTACCGCCAATCGCGGGCGCAGGCCGAGGCCGCGCGCGCCGCGCTGCACCTTTCGGTGCAAGGGGTCGAGCAGGACGTGGCAAACGCCTGGGCGCGCCTTGCCGTTGCCGCAGCCTCGATCCAGGCCACCGATCAGCAGATTCGCGCCAGCCGCGTGGCGCTGCGCGGGGCGCGCGAAGAGGCAACGCTGGGAGCCCGCACCACGCTCGAAGTGCTGAACTTCGAACAAGACCTGCTTGACGCGCAAGCGGCCCGGATCAACGCTGAGTCGGACCAGTATCTCGCCGTCTACAACCTGCTCGCGGCGATGGGCCTGCTCACCGCCGAGCACCTGCGCCTTGGCATTGCGAGCTACGATCCGGAAGCCTATTACAACGCCGTGAAGGGCGCGCCCGTGCGGGTGATCAGCCCGCAGGGTGAGCGGCTTGATCTGGTTCTGGAGGCGCTGGGGCGCAAGGAATGACGGGCTCAAAGACCCCGCTTGAACAATTCGTTAGTCAATCCGTTGTCTGTTGGCTTCGGGATGTGGTCTTGTGCTGAAGATCAGTTGAGGTGGTCATAATGTCGGAGCCGGTATCGAAAGCGGAAATAGAAGACGTGCTGTCGTCGATCCGCCGCCTTGTGTCGGAAAATGCGAACGCGATCCGCCGCGAGACAGACGAGACGGCGGGGCCGGACCGGCTGGTGCTGACACCGGCGTTCCGGGTTGACGAAGACGTGATTGACGAAGGTGCGGCGCCCGAACCGGACGAAGACTCGGCACCCCACGAGGCGGCGGCACCGGAGGCGGCGGACCATCAGCCGCCGGCACCAGCCCCGTCCGTGCCGCAGCATCTGGCCGCGCCTGCGGACGAGCCGGTAGCAGCCGCAGACCAGCCCGAGGCGCGCCCGCTCAGCCCGCTTGAGCGGCGGATCGCCGAGCTTGAGGCGGTTGTCGCCCGCAGCGCCGCCGAGTTTGAGCCCGACGGCAGCGAAACCCAGGATATCATTCCCGACAATTTCATTTTCCATCACCGCGACGCCGAGCCAGAGGCGCATGCCGTTGCCGCTGCGCCAGAGGCCGAGGCGCAAAAGGAAGAGGCGCTTTCGCCGCCGCCGGCGGTTGAGCCGGGCGCGATGCAGACAGCTGGCCCAGGGGGCGACGCAACGGTTGGCGATGAGGCCGAAGACGCGCCCGACGCGGAGTGGCAGCCGGACGCGCAAGAGGCTCAGGATAGCTCCGAGCCGGACGAAGAGTTGGCCGAAGACCTGTACGAACCCGCGCAGGAGCCTGATCAGGGCGAGGCGCCACCGGCAGGCGAGGCTTTCGCGGCGGGGGACGACTGGGAAGAGGTCGGGTCCGCCGAGATCGACGACGGCGACGGCGAGGCCCTGCTTGACGAAGATGCCCTGCGCGAGATGGTCGCGCGGATGGTGCGCGAAGAGCTCCAGGGCACGGTCGGCGAGCGGATCACCCAAAACGTCCGCCGGATGATCCGCCGTGAAATCGCCCGCGCCCTTTCGCTGCAGGGCCTGGAGTAAGCGGCGCGCCGGCCTTCGGGCTTCAGATTGCCGCCGCCAACGCCAGCAAACGATCAACATCGAGGTGCGCTTCGAGGTGGGTGGCGAGCGCGTCGAGGGTCGCTTCCACCCCTTCATCGTAACCGCTCGCTGAGGCCGGCATTCCGAGCCGGGCGAGGTAGGCGTGGCGGAAGGCATCGGCGGCAAACAGCCCGTGCAGGTAGCAGCCCATCACCCGCCCGTCGGGGCTGGCCGCGCCATCGGTGCGCGGGCCGAGGCCGAGCCAGGCGCGGGCGCGGTCGGGGCCTTCCGTTTGGCCAAGGTGAATCTCGTAGCCCGTCACCGCAGCGCCGGTGGGCAGGTAGCGCGCGGCGGTGAGGGCGAGCGTCTTGGCCGGTTCGAGCCGGGTGGTCACATCCAGCAGGCCAAGGCCCGGCGCGGTGCCGGGGGCACCCTCAACCCCGTCCGGGTCTTCGATCGCCTGGCCGAGCATCTGGTAGCCGCCGCAGATTCCCAGCACATGCCCGCCGCGCCGCAGATGCGCGGCGAGGTCGATATCCCAGCCGTTGCGGCGAAAATCGGCAAGGTCGGCGATTGTGCTCTTGGAGCCGGGGATCAGCACCAGCGTTGCATCGCCCGGCAACGCTCGGCCCGGCTCGACGATTTCAATCGTCACCCCCGGCTCGGCGGCGAGCGGATCGAGGTCATCGAAATTGGCGATTCGGTTCAGGCGCGTCACCGCCACCTTGAGCATACCGCCGGGGCGGGGCGCGCGGGCGAGGTCCATCACGTCTTCCGCCGGCAACCGCCAGGCCTCGGCAAACCAGGGCACCACGCCGAGCGCATCCCAGCCGGTGCGCCGGGCAATTTCGGCCTCGCCCTCGGCAAACAGGCTCACGTCGCCGCGAAACTTGTTGACGATGAAGCCGCGGATCCGGTCGCGGTCGGCGGCGGGGAGGATCGCGTTGGTGCCAACGAGCTGGGCGATCACGCCGCCCCGGTCGATGTCTCCCACCAGCACCACGGGCACCTGTGCGGCTTCGGCGAAGCCCATATTGGCAATATCGCCCGCGCGCAGGTTTATCTCGGCCGGGCTGCCGGCGCCTTCGATCAGCACCAGATCGGCGCTGGCGGCAAGCCGGGTAAAGCTCTGCATCACCGCCGGCAGCAGCATATCCTTGAGCTGCGCGTAATCGCGCGCCTTGAGCGTGGCGAAGCGCCGCCCCTGCACGATCACCTGCGCGCCGGTGTCGGTTTCGGGCTTCAGCAGCACCGGATTCATGTCGACCACGGGTTCGCGCCCGGCGGCGCGGGCCTGTAGCGCCTGGGCACGGCCAATCTCGCCGCCATCGGCGGTGACGGCGGCGTTGTTCGACATGTTTTGCGGCTTGAACGGGGCGACGTTAAGCCCGCGCCGCGCAAAAGCCCGCGCGAGCCCGGCCACGATGAGCGATTTGCCCACGTTCGAGCCCGCTCCCTGGATCATGATTGCGCGCGCCATGGCTGCCTCCTCGCCTCGGGGCTATCCTATATCCGTCGGCCGGGGGCGGTGATAGCCGGGGCCGACCGGGCAGGCAAAAGAAAAGCGCGCCCCGCAGGACGCGCCTTTCTGGTCACGACTTTCCAATCACGACGGGCCTTGCAGTCAGGCAGCTTCGGCCTCGGCCTCAGCAGCATGGCGGCGTTCACTTTCCTCGCGCGAGAGCGCGACGGAGGTGCGCACACCTTTTCCGACAAACTCCATGAGGCCCTTCACCACGCGTTCGTTCGGGTCGATCCCGGCGCAGCTCAGCACTTCGCGGCCATCGCGCGAGCGGGCCCAGCGGGCGATCTGATCGGGGCCGTTGCCATATTTCTTGTCATCCGCAATTGCATCGTCCAGCGCGGCCAGAACCACGGCGGCGAAAAGTTTGCGTGCGCGATTGCCCTGTTCGTGGTTGAACGCGGTACCGTCAACAGTGTCAAACATTCTGCGTCCTTTGTTTTTATTGCTCTTGAGCTTTTGGGCGTAGGGGCCAATATGACCTTTCCTAGCCGATTCGGTATCCCCCGAAACGCACGACAGCCATGCGCACGGTGCATGGCTTTCGCCGGGCAGGCACGATATGTAGTCTGCTTGCCAGCGGCGAACCGGCAAGATATAGGTGCCGCCAATTCAACATCAACCTTTTGCCACGGTTTTGCCACAATGCCCAAGATCAACGGAAACGAGATCCGCCCCGGTAACGTGCTGGAGCACAACGGGGGCCTCTGGGCCGCCGTCAAGGTCGACCATGTGAAGCCCGGCAAGGGCGGCGCCTTCGCTCAGGTCGAGATGAAGAACCTGCGTAACGGCTCGAAACTCAACGAGCGCTTTCGTTCCGCCGACAAGGTTGAGCGCGTCCGGCTTGAACAGAAAGACATGCAGTTTCTCTACGAGAGCGACGGCATGCTGGTGTTCATGGACACCGAGACTTACGACCAGATCGAACTGCCCGCCGATATTCTCGGCGATCGCCGCCCGTTCCTGCAGGACGGCATGACCATTCTCGTCGAATTCCACGAGCACGAGGCGCTGAACGCGACCTTGCCGCAGAAAGTGACCTGCACCATCGTCGAGACCGAGCCGGTGGTGAAGGGCCAGACCGCGGCCAACTCGTTCAAACCGGCGGTGCTCGATAACGGCGTGCGCGTTACGGTGCCACCCTTTGTTGGCCCCGGCGAGGCGATCGTGGTCAACACCGAGACAATGGAATATTCCGAACGCGCCTGACGGCGCTATCGCGGTGCGCCCCTTTGGGGGCGACGGAATATTCCGAACGCGCCTGACGGCGTGCCGCCCGAAACACCAAAGCCCCCAGCCTTTGGCCGGGGGCTTTTTCATGCCGTGACGGCGGTGCGGGGCGTCACGCTTCGGGTGCCCAGCTCACCCCAGCTGCGCCGGCGCGCATCGGCCCGGTGGCGCGGTCGTGGCGCAGATAGGCTATCGCCTTGGCGCCTGAGACGGTGGTGAGCCGGCCTGCCTCCTTGCCATCGGCTGTGGTAATGGTGGTGCCCGGTGCCGCCGCGCCCTCGAGTGCCACGGTCACGAAGCCCTTGCGCAGATCGGTCTTGTGCTTCATCCGCGCAGTCACTTCCTGGCCCACATAGCAGCCCTTGCGGAAGTCGACCCCATGGAGCCGCTCGAACCCGGCTTCGAGGATGTAGGCCTCGCCATCGAGTTCCGTTCCGGTTTCGGGAATGCAGTGCTCGACGCGGATCGCGTCCCAGTCGATGACCGGCGCACCGCCCGGCGTATCGCTGTAGAGCCGCCAGCCAAGTGCAGGGTGACGCGGATCGTCAAAAGCGCCTTCGGGCTTTTCCCCGATTCCACGAATCACGTATTTGGCGGTTTCCTCAACCGCAACCTTGGCTCTCAGCTTATACATTTTCAACTTTTTCAAAAGCTCGGGCGCAAGGCTTTCATCAACGTCGATCACGATCGCGCCGGCCGCGGGAACGAGGAAGAAATCGGCAATGTATTTGCCCTGCGGCGTGAGCAGCGCGGCATAGGTGATTTGCGCGAGACCGGTAACGGTGTTTGATACGAGCCCTTGCAGGAAGCTCTCGCGGTCGTCGCCGGTAACGCGGATGATCGTGCGGCCCTGATGCGTTTCGCCCATCGTAATTCTCCCTTGGCTGCGCCAGATATAGGTGCTGGCTGCCAATTGCAAAGGTGCGCCTTGCGCAACGGCTTGCACCGGCGCGGCGCCCGGTCCATCCTCCCGCGATCCAGGATCGGCCCAAGGAGAGCCCCATGACCGCATTGCGCCCCGATATCGACCCCGATGGCTTGCTCGAATTTTCGGTGGTGTTCACCGACCGCTCGCTCAATCACATGTCGGCCGCATTCCAGCAGGTGATGTGCGATATCTCGGCAACGCTCAAGGAGGTCTACAACGCCGACGCGGTGGCTCTGGTGCCGGGCGGTGGCACTTACGCGATGGAGGCGGTGGCCCGCCAGTTTGCCACCGACAAACGCGCGATGGTGATCCGCAACGGCTATTTCTCCTACCGCTGGAGCCAGATCTTCGAGATGGGAGCAATCCCGGCACAGGAAACGGTGATGCTGGCACGCCGCACCGGCAACGCCGTCACCGCGCCGTTCGCACCCGCGCCGATCGAGGAGGTCACCGCGAAGATCACCGCGGAAAAACCCGACGTGGTGTTTGCGCCGCATGTGGAAACGTCTTCCGGCATGATCCTGCCCGACGATTACCTTCGCGCGGTGGCCAAGGCCGTTCACGCCCACGGCGGGCTTTTCGTGCTCGATTGCATCGCCTCGGGCACGGTCTGGGTGGATATGAAGGCCACCGGCGTCGATGTGCTGATCTCGGCGCCGCAAAAGGGCTGGTCGGCCCAGCCTTCGGCGGGCCTTGTGATGATGAACGACGCGGCGCAGGCGCAGGCGAAGGCGGCGCAATCGACCTCCTTCGCCATTGATCTGGGCAAGTGGCTGGCGATCATGGAGGCTTACGAGGCTGGCGGACATGCCTATCACGCCACGATGCCCACCGATGCCCTGCGCGCGTTGCGCGACGTGATGTTGGAAGCCCGTGAGATCGGATTTGGCAAACTTGCCGAGGCGCAGTGGGAGCAGGGGCGCAAGGTGCGTGCGGCGCTGGCGGCCCGGGGGATCAAATCGGTCGCCGCGGAAGGCTTCGAGGCGCCGGGCGTGGTGGTGTCCTACACCGACGATCCGCAGGTGCAGACGGGCCGCAAGTTTGCCGCCCTTGGCCTCCAGATCGCCGCCGGTGTGCCGCTGATGGTGGGCGAGGGCGACAATTACCGCAGCTTCCGGCTCGGCCTGTTCGGGCTCGACAAGCTGGCCGACGTCGATGCGAGCGTGGCCCGCCTCGAAGCCGCGCTCGACCGGGTGTTTGGCTGAGCCAACCCCACGCCTTGGCAAACGAAACGCGCCGGTCCCCAAGGGCCGGCGCGCGTGTTTGGGGCGTTGGGTGCGGGTTAGCGCCCGACCGAGATTGTGATAAGCACGATGTAGACCACCGGCACGATGGCAACCATCACGATGCCGACGCCAGCGAGACCATTGAGCAAAAAACCGGCACCGAGCACGGCAATCAGGACGACGGCCAGCACGAAGCCCCAGATTTCGCCAGGGTTCGACATGTCGCGGTTGTGCGGCTCACCGGGCAGCGATTTGGGTTTGGTGTGGGCGGCAGCGTGTGCTGCCGGATTTTTGGTCATGTCCATTGCGCGTTTCCTCCTCGGGCGTTGGAGAACCTTTGTCGGACATGTATTCAAAATTCCAAATAGGCCAATTTGTCGCAAGCCACACAATGCCTGCGCGCAGGCCGCGCGGCACAGGGCTCAAACGAGGGCGGGCCGCAGCCAGGGCGGCCAGCCGGAACGGCCGAACAATCAGCGGCCGACCGAGACCAGCATGATGACGACGAAAAACAGAAGCGTGGCCAGCAGGCCGGCCATTACCACGAATGCCATCGGAGATTCTCCTTCACCTGAACGATGCTGCAAACCTAGCGCAAAGGGCACGGGTTTTGAAGAGATCGCGGTGCGGGCGCGGTGTCGCAGGGGGGGCGCGTTCATTTGCCGGTGAGTTGGGCGAGAAAGGCGGCGAGATCGTCGGTGTGATGCTCGATATGCGCGGCCTTGGCCACAGGTTCCGGCGCGACGTGAACGGTGCGCATCCCGCGCGAATGGGGCACGGCGAGGTTGCGCGGATCGTCCTCGAACATCGCCGCGGCCAGGGGATCGAGCCCGTCGCGGGCGAACACCGTCTCGAACGCCATCCGGTGCGGCTTGGGGTGAAAACCCGCCTCCTCGACGCCATAAACCGCATCGAACAGCCCGCAAAGCCCGCGCGCTTCGATCACCCGCTCGGCATAGGGGGCGGTGGCATTGGTGAAAACGATCCGCCGCCCTGGCAGATCGCCGATCCGCGCGGCAAGCTCGGGATCCGGTTTCAGCCCTGAGAAGGAGATATCGTGCACCGTTTCGAGGTAAGGCACTGGGTCAACGCCGTGCACCTGCATCAGCCCGGCCAGCGTGGTGCCATACTCGCGCCAATACCGATCGCGCAGCCGGTCGGCCTCGGCATGGTCGACGCCAAGCGCATCCATCACCCAGGCCGTCATCTTCACCTCGATCTGGTCGAACAGCGCCACTGACGGCGGATAAAGCGTGTTGTCGAGGTCGAAGACCCAGGTGGTGACGTGGGAAAAGCGTTGGCGCGGCATGGAGGCAAGTTAGGGATGCGGTGGTGCGGGCGCAATGGTGGTTTCGGTATGCCGTTGGTTGCGCTGGGCCGCAGTGCGTGCAAAGTAGAAACAATTGTATACGGGAAGCTGCGCATGACCGAAGAAAAGAGCCTCCACAAGGACGCCTACACGCTCATTCTCGATGCGATAGATGAAGGTCTTTACCGGCCCGGCGCGCGGATGGTCGAGAGCGAGCTGGCCGAGCGCTTCGGTGTTTCACGCACGCCGATCCGCGAGGCGCTGCAACGGCTGGAGACCCAGCGGCTGCTGATCCGCGAGGGCCGCTCGCTGATCGTCGCCTCGCTCGATCACAACCAACTCGCCGAGCTTTACGCCGTGCGCGCCGAGCTTGAAGGGCTGGCAGCGCGGCTCGCCGCTCAACATGCTGCGGCTGAGGAGGTGCGGGTGCTGCGCAAGATGGTTGAGGAAGACAGCAGGCTGATCGGCGATCCGGCGGCTTTGGCACGGGCCAATCGGCGGTTTCACAAGCAGATACACCTCGCCAGCCATAACCGTTACCTGGTGCGGCAGCTCGATCTGGTGCATCGCACCATGGCGCTGCTCGCCACCACCTCGCTGGCGGTGGAGGGCCGCTCGCAAACGGCGATTGGCGAGCACGAGGCGATCGTGCGGGCGATCGAGGCGCGCGATGGCGATGCCGCCGACGCTGCCTTGCGCGCCCATATCAGCCGCGCCTTCGAGACCCGGCTCAGGCTCGTTTCAGCCGCCGCAGAGGGCCTCGCCTGACCGCCCAGATATCGTGGTCGCGGTGCAGATGGCCGTGCGCCGTCTTGTCCCAGTAGAACGGCCTGGTGACGATCTCGCTGATCCCCTTGATCGCGGCCAAGGTGGCCAGCGGCCAGTAGACGTGCAGCGTGGGCACCCATTTCATCAAGAAGCGGTGCTCCCCTTTCGAAACGGCAAGCACACCGATGGCGATGGTCAGCAGCTCGGAACTGGCGAAGACTGCGGCCAGCACCCAGAACATCGCTGGCGGCATGGCCGCCACCAGCGGGTGCGGCAGGCCGAGCGGCAGCGCCCAGAAGCTCCACAAGAACGGCGCCAGAAGGAATTGGCTGAGGGTGCCGAGAAACAAGAACTGCACGCCGAGAAACTTGCGCAGGCCGACCTCGGCAAACAGCCGTCGCGGTGTGCGCATGTGCACCGCCCAGGTCATCGCGTAGCCCTTGATCCAGCGTGAGCGCTGCTTGATCCAGGGCCAGGCCCGGCAATTGGCCTCTTCCTTCGTCACCGTGTCGATAAACTCGGTGCGGTAGCCGTGGCGGGCAAGGCGGATACCCAGATCGGCGTCTTCGGTGACGTTATACGCGTCCCAGCCGCCAAGCTCCTCCAGCGCCGAGCGGCGGAAGAACAGCGTGGTGCCGCCGAGCGGCACGGCAAAGCCCATCCGCTCGAGCCCCGGCAGCACGATGCGAAACCAGGTGGCGTATTCGATGGTGAAGGCGCGGGCGAGCCAGTTTTCGGTCGGGTTGTAGAAATCGAGCATGCCTTGCAGGCAGGCCACCGAGGGGCCGCGTTCGGCGAAACGGCGCACCACTTTGTGAATCTGCCCCGGCTCCGGCGCGTCTTCGGCATCGTAGACCCCAACGATCGAGCCGCGCACGAAATCGAGCGCAAAGTTCATCGCCCGGGGTTTGGTGCGCACCGCGCCGCGCGGCACGGTGATCTGGCGCATCCAGCGCGGGAGCGCGGCGCGGCCGAGGGTGGCTTGGGTGAGTGTGTCGTCCTCCTCGACCACCAGGCAGATATCGAGCAACTCGCGCGGGTAGTCGAGCGCGGCGAGGCGTTTTAGCAGCCGCCCGGCGATCTCGCGTTCGTTGTAGAGCGGCACGAGAATCGAGACGGTGGGCAGGCGTAAAAAGCCGGGGCCACCGGCAATCGGCGCCCCGGCGGCGGGGCCGATCCGCGCGCGGTGGCGCATGTAGAGGATCGCGGCGCCGAGCTTGAGCCCGGAGTTGATCACCAGTGTGAGCACTGCCCAACCGGTAAGCAGGGCGAAGGCGACCACCGGCGCAGCGATGGCAACGGCGGCGATGGCGGTGAGAATCGCCACCGACCAGCGCCAGGCCGGGCCAGCCTGCCAGGTGCGGCAGCTTTCGTGCGCGGCCACGCGGGTTTCGGCCCTGAGCGCCAGCGCCCGGTGGCGCGCGGCGATTAGGGCCGCCTGAATGCTGGCCTCCGGCGCGACGGCGCGCATCACCCGGCCAAAGGCCACGGCGAGCCGGGGCGCGAGCCGGTCAAACTCGTCGGGCCGCGAGCAGATCACCACGGTGGCCCCGCCGACGTGCTTCCACGGCACGATCCCGTTCTGGATGCAGAAATCTGCCCCCAAAGCGTCGACCAGCCGCATGTCGGGCGGCTCGGCGGCGAGATCGGCGATAATTGTTTCGTATTGCACCGCCAGGGCGGCATGGAGCGCGTCGGACGTGACCATCCCTTGCGCCAGCACGATATCGCCAAAGCGGGCATCCTCGCGGGCCTGCAGGGCAAGTGCCCGGGCGAGATCTTCGGGGCTGAGATCGCCACGCTCGACGAGGATCTGGCCGACCGGCTTTCGCCGTCGCGTTGGCGCTGCGCCGCCGGCCTGCGAATGGGCGATGCGGGACCCGGTGGTTTTGCCGGGGCTGGCCAGTGCTCGCGCCCCGACGTGCCCCGCCGTGGCGAGAACGCCGGAAAATTCGTTCTGGCCCTGCACAGCCATTCTGGCGCCCTTCTGCCCTTGCGGGACCACCATGGGGCACGGAGTGTTAACAGATGGTTAAGGCCGCCCGGCTCTGGGCGCAGGACGGTCAAAAAGGGGCGTTATGTGCGCGCCGCCATCGCCTCGGCGAAGCGTTCGAACAAATAATAGCTGTCCATCGGCCCGGGGCTCGCCTCGGGATGGTATTGCACCGAAAACACAGGGCGGCCCTCCAGCGCGATGCCGCAGTTGGAGCCATCGAACAGGCTCACGTGGGTTTCCTTCACGCCCTCGGGCAGGGTCTGGCTGTCGACGGTGAAACCGTGGTTCATCGAGGTGATCTCGACCTTGCCGGTGGTGTAATCCTTCACCGGATGGTTGGCGCCGTGGTGGCCGTGGTTCATCTTCACGGTCTCGGCCCCAAGGGCGAGGGCGAGCATCTGGTGGCCAAGGCAGATGCCGAAGATCGGCAGGCTCTCGTCGGCAAGCAGCTCGCGGATCATCGGCACGGCGTAGGCACCCGTTGCCGCCGGGTCGCCGGGGCCGTTGGAGAGAAACACGCCGTCGGGTGCCAGCGCCTTGACCTCTTCGGCGGTGGCGGTGGCCGGCAGCACGGTTACGTCGCAGCCGGCCGAGGCGAGCGAGCGCAGGATGTTGCGCTTTGCGCCGTAGTCGATCGCCACAACCTTGTGCCTCGGTGCCTGCTGGCGCTTGTACCCGTCGGGCCAGGCCCAGCGCATTTCGTCCCAGTGGTAGGACTGGCGGCAGCTCACCTCGCGCGCGAGGTCGAGCCCGACGAGGCCGGGGAAGGCGCGCGCCCTGGCCACCAGCGCTTCGAGGTCGAACTTGCCCTCGGGGTCATGGGCCAGCGCCACGTGCGGGCTACCCTGCTGGCGGATCGCCCGGGTGAGGCGGCGGGTATCGACGCCACCGATGCCGATCCGGCCCCGGCGCGCGAGCCAGACGCGCAGGTTTTCCGCCGCGCGCCAGTTGGACGGCTCGGTCGGATCCCATTTCACCACCATTCCGGCGGCGACAGGTTCGTTCGCCTCGTCGTCTTCCGGGTTTACCCCGGTATTGCCGATGTGCGGAAAGGTGAAGGTGACGACCTGCCCGGCGTAGGAGGGATCGGTCATGATCTCCTGGTAGCCGGTCATCGCGGTATTGAAGCAAAGCTCGGCCGTGGTGTTACCGGTGGCGCCGAAGCCCTGACCATAGAAAATGGTGCCATCAGCAAGCGCGAGGCAGGCGGTGGGCGTGGTCGATGCGGATGCGGCAGCAGGCATGGCGTTTCCCCTCGGGCCAAATCGTGATGGGTTTAGGGGGAGCACCGGGCAGGGTCAAGCGCGGCGACGCGGCAAAGGCTGCGCTTGTCTTGGTCGGGTTGACGGGGTAAGCCGGGGGCCGTTGTCGCAACACCTGGGGGTTTCCTATGACCATGCGCGCACGCCTGACCGAGGCGCTGAAGACGGCGATGAAGGAAAAGGCCGCAGCCCGCCTTTCCACGCTGAGGCTTATCAACGCCGCGATCAAGGATCGTGATATTGCGCTCAGGGGCATCAGCGAAAAAACCGAGGTGTCGGATGAGGATATCCTTGGCATCCTTGGCAAGATGGTAAAGCAGCGCCAGGAAAGCGCGCGCGCCTACGAGGAGGGCGGGCGGCTGGAACTGGCCGAGAAGGAACTGGCCGAGGTTACGGTGATCGAGGAATTTCTGCCGCGTCAGCTTTCTGGCGACGAGGTTGAAAACGCCATCGTGGCGGCAATAGCCGAGGTGGGGGCCGACAGCATCCGCGACATGGGCCGGGTGATGGCTGTGCTCAAGGGCAAATACACTGGCCAGATGGATTTTGGCGCCGTCGGGCCGATGGTCAAGGCACGGCTGAGCTGAGCGCGGAGGCTGGGGGCCAACCTCCCAGCCCCCCCAAACTCCCCGAGGTATTTCTGGACCAAAGAAGAGCGGGGTCGCGCTGTGATCTGACGCGCCTTGGCCTCAGGGCGCCCGACGCGATTGCGCCAGCACCAGCGCGCGGGCCAGCTCTTCGTGCAGCGCCGGGCGCTCGGCGTCCGACAGGAAAGCGCCGATTTCCACTTCGCGCCCGGCCCCCTTCAGCGTGACGTAATCCGGCACCGGGCCGCCCTTGGGGTGAAACTGCAGCGTGACCCAATAGGGGTTTGCCTCCCACTGCGCATGGCGGCCATGAGGCCCATGGCGGGTGAGGCGGATGAGGTCGGGCCAGATCTCGAGCTCTTCCAGGATCTCGCCGTCGCGGTAGCTTTTGGCAATGAACCAGTAGAGCGCGGCAATGGCGGCGAGGCCAGGCACCAGCAGCCACCAGACCGCGAGCGTGCCGACGAAAGCGCCGACCGGTAGCAGAAAAAGCGCATAAGCCATGCCGATGACGAAGGCGAAGCCGCGCTTGGGGAGCGAGCGGAACGGCCAGGCGTGCAGCGTTGCGATCGGGGCCGCGCCCTCTGCC
>MNZL01000083.1:0-2953 GCA_001873585.1 Rhodobacterales bacterium CG2_30_65_12
ATTGCGCAGCCGCAGGATGAGAAAGACCGCGATGGCGGCGAGCACCAGCAGTTGGATCAGGGGCGACGACATGAAAACCTCACTTTAAGGCGCGATTTGAAAATTCGCGTGAACGGCACATATGTAAGCACGGGATGGGGTCAAGTCTACCTCGCCGCACCGTTCTCAAGAGGATGTCATGCCACTTCTGATATTGTTCATTGCCATTCCACTGATCGAGATCGCCCTGTTCATCGAGGTTGGGGGCGTGATCGGGCTCGGGTGGACGCTTGCGATCGTGCTCGCCACGGCTGTGCTCGGCTCATGGCTGGTGCGCAAGCAAGGAGCCCTGGCGCTGAACGATCTGCGCCGTTCGTTCAACGCGCTGAATGACCCGACCGAACCACTCGCGCATGGCGCGATGATCCTGTTTTCGGGCGCGCTGCTGCTGACACCGGGGTTTTTCACCGATGCGATCGGGTTTGCCCTGTTGCTGCCACCTGTGCGGCGCTGGGTGTTTCGCAAACTTCGCGCTCGCGTGACCGTGCAGAGCTTTACCATGGGCCCGCAGGAAGAGGCGCAGCCTCCACGCGGCTTTTCCGGTGAGGGCGACGACGTGATCGAGGGCGAATTTGAAGAGCTTTCGCCGGGCAAGCGGCTCACACACCCGCCCGCGCGCGGGCCGTCGGGCTGGACCAAACTCTGATTTACCGGCGTTGAGGCCCGGGCGTGGACCTGCTAAGTACAGAGCGAATTTGTGAACCCAGGAGAGTTTCATGGCCGACGAAGCCACCACGCCGGAAAGCACCGCCACCCCCGAACCGCAACCGCAGGTGAAAATGCAGGTGCTGGGGCAGTTTATCCGCGACATGTCGTTTGAAAACATTCTCGCCCAGAAGGGTGCGAAGGGCGAAGTCAAGCCGGAGCTGAAAGTGGAAGTGGCGCTGGACGCCAAGAAGCGCAGCGTCGAAAACCAGTATGAGGTGACCACCAAGTTCAAGGTCAACTCGGCCAACCACGAAAGTGACGAGCCGCTGTTTTTGCTTGAGCTGGACTATGCCGGCATCTTTCACATCGAGAATGTGCCCGAGGCGCAGCTGCACCCGTTCTTGCTGATCGAGTGCCCGCGCATGCTGTTTCCCTTCGTGCGACGGATCGTTTCCGATATCACGCGCGATGGGGGCTTCCCGGCGGTCAACCTTGATTCGGTCGATTTTCTCGCGCTCTACCGGCAGGAACTCGCACGGCGCGCGGAGGCAGATCAGCCTTCGGGCACCCTGAGCAACTAAGAGCGGACCTTTTTCCAAAGAGCGCCGTCGCCCATCGCCTCGACAAAGGCGGCATGGGCGGCGGCTTCCTGTTTTGTGATGCGCGGGGGCAACGGCTGCGGGCGGGGGCGGGGCCGCCATTCGCCGGGGTCTTCCGCGCCGGTCCTTGCGCTCGCCGGCGTTGGCGCGAGAACCAGGCCAGGTTGCCGCCCACCGATCAGCTCCAGGTAGACTTCGGCCAGAATCTCGCTGTCGAGCAGCGCGCCGTGACGGGTTCGGTGTGAATTGTCGATGCCAAACCGCCGGCACAACGCATCCAGCGAAGCGGGCGAGCCTGGAAACTTCTTGCGGGCGATGATCAGCGTGTCAAGCGCGCGCTCGATCGGGATTGGCGGCAAGTTGCACCAGCCAAGTTCCGCGTTGAGAAACGGCACGTCGAACTTCGCGTTGTGGATCACCAGCCGGGCATCACCGATGAAATCGAGAAAATCCCGGGCAATCGCGCGGAACGACGGAAAATCGCGCAAAAATTCCTCCGAAAGCCCATGCACATCGAAAGCCCCTTGGGGCATGTCGCGCTCGGGGTTGATATACTGGTGGTAGGTCTGGCCCGTCGGCATGTGGTTGTAGAGCTCGACGGCGCCGATCTCGACCATCCGGTCGCCGGTCTGGGGATCAAAGCCGGTGGTCTCGGTATCGAGCACGATTTCACGCATCGGGAAGTTTCCTGCGAATGTCGGTCAGAACAGAGTGCACGCCCGCGCGCGCGGCTTCAAGGCTGACGGTTTCAATCACGTAATCGGCCCGCGCGCGCTTCTCGGCGTCGGGCATCTGCCTGGCGAGGATTGCCGCAAACGTTGCCGTGTCCATGCTGCCACGGTCGAGCACGCGCTGGCGCTGAATATCAGCAGGCGCGGAGACCACCACAACCGCATCGACAGACCCCGAGGCGTTGGTTTCAAACAGGAGCGGCACGTCGACTAGGGCAATATCCGTCTCTAATCCAAACAAAAATGCCTCTCGGTCGGCCTGCACCAGTGGGTGAACCACAGCCTCGATCCTGGCGAGCGCGGTTTCATCTTGGGCGATCCAGCGCTTGAGCTCGGCGCGGTCTACCGTGCCGTTTACCACCGCCTCGGGGTGGAGCGCCGCGATTGGCACCACCGCCGCGCCACCTGAGCCATAAACGCGGTGCACTGCGGCGTCGGCATCCCAGACGGGAACACCGGCCTCGGCAAACAAACCCGCAGTCGTGGTCTTGCCCATGCCGATAGAGCCGGTAAGGCCGATCACAAAAGGCCGAGTCACGGTGTGAACGCTTCGGCAGCGGCGGCGCGCGCGGCGCTATTCACCTCGGGGCGCCGGCCAAACCAGCGCTCGAACGCCGGCGCGGCCTGATAGAGCACCATGCCGATACCGTCGATCGGGTAGCAGCCCATTTCCATCGCCACGCGCAAAAGCCGGGTCATCTGCGGGGCGATGGCAAGGTCGCTCACAACGGCTCCCGGCCTGAGCGCATCGAGCGGTACGCGGAAATCTTGCGCCCCAGGCGAGCCCAGCGTTGTGGCGTTGACCACCGTAGTGGCGCCATCAACGATATTTCCGCCCTTCACCCAGTCGTAGACGACAATCCGCGCGCCAAATTCCGCGCGCAGGGCCTCGGCGCGCGGGCGGGTGCGGTTGGCGATGCGTATTTCGTCCACGCC
>MNZL01000083.1:2965-18174 GCA_001873585.1 Rhodobacterales bacterium CG2_30_65_12
TAACCACTTCACGCGCCGCCCGGCCCGCACCAAAAACAGCCGCCGGCCCCGATTTCGGGTTCCATCCCTGCGCACCCTGGCGGATATTTTCGATAAAGCCGTAGCCATCGGTATTATCCGCGTGGATCTTGCCATCGCGCCGAAAAATGATCGTGTTGGCGCCCGACATCAGCGCCGCGCGGTCGGTGATGATATCGGCATGATCGAGCACCCGGTGCTGGTAGGACGGGGTTACGTTGAGGCCGACGAAGCCCGCCTTGGGCAGGACCCGGATCACCTTGCCCAGATCGGCACCCGATACAGTGAGCGGCACATATCGGCCGGGTAGCCCCATCGCCGCGAGCCAGTGATCGTAGATCGCGGGGGCAGCACTGGTTTCGTCGACGCTTTGAAGAACGCCGGCCAGCGGGATGATGTGGGCTGTCATATCCGGATTTCACCCTTTTCGATGAGGTATGACAACAGCTCGGTCAGCGGCAAACCCAAGACGTGGAAATAATCGCCGTCGATGAGCGAAAACAGGCGCACGCCTTCCTCTTCGAGCTTATAACCACCGACGGCGTGGTGGATGCTTTGCCAGTTGCGACTCACATAATCGTCAATATAGCCCGGAGACAGGTCGCGCATCGTCATCCGCACCACGCCAATGTGCCGCCAGACCGGTTCGGCGTGATCGTAGATCACGGCAGCGGAGAGGAGCCGGTGCGTATTTCCTGACAGGAGAGAAAGCTGGCGCCGCGCCTCTTCTGGGGTGGCGGGTTTTGACAGGATCGTGCCTTTGAACTCTGCCACCTGATCGCAGCCGAGCACCAGCGCTTCAGGGTTGCCGTTGGCCACCCGCCGCGCCTTGTATTCGGCCAGCGTATCGGCCACGTCGCGCGGCTGGGCCGCTTCGCCTTCGAGCGCAGCCTTGATCGCGGTCTCGTCGACCCGTGCGGGCAGAACCTCTATCGCCAAACCGGCATTGCGCAGGACGGTGGCCCGAATTTGCGAGCCGGAAGCAAGGATAAATCGTTTCGGCATGTTGATAGCCTTGTGGATTTTTCCGGTGTGATCCGTGGCATGGGTTGGGCGTGGATCACGCCGTTCGGGCGCAGTGCCGACAACCGGCATGATACCCGCGCGGACGGCGGTGGAAAGTCCACATGTGGAGGTCTTTTGCACGCTGGGCCGGTTTCGGTGGACCAAATCCGCCTATTCGCCGGTTTTCCCCGTCGTGGTTCTCTCTACATAATTGATAACATGCGATAAAATCTTGTATTTCGTGTTTTGTGGGCAATCCATGCACAGGGGCTCACTTTTGTGGGTGGTTCGGGGACTGTTCTGTAATCCCCACGCTGCACAGGCCCTACTAAAAACATCAACTCTTTCAATCTTCTTATCTTTATTTAAAGAGAGGGTGGATCGAGCGGCACTTCGAAAGGCGAAACCATGCTGGGCTTTTTCAATGACATCTATTTTTGGGTCAAATCCCTGCACGTGATCGCGGTGATCACCTGGATGGCTGGGCTTTTCTATCTGCCGAGGCTCTACGTGTATCACGTCGAAGGCTATGAAAAGCGTGGAGTGGAACCGGGCAGCGAGATGGACTTGCTGTTTCAACGGCAGGAAAGGCTGCTTCTCAAAGCGATCATGAACCCCTCGCTGATCGCAACGTGGATCTTCGGGCTGGTGCTGGTGTTTACGCCGGGGATCGTCGACTGGTCGGCGGTCTGGCCCTGGGCCAAGACGATATCTGTCGTCCTGATGACGCTGTTTCACATGTGGCTCGCGGCCCGGCGGAAGGATTTCGTGGCCGGCGAAAACCTGTTGCCCGGCCGGCGCTACCGGATGATGAACGAAGTGCCGACGATCCTCATGCTGATCATCGTCTTCGCAGTGATCGTCAAATTCTGAAGCTGATTGACTCATTGGGTCTGTGGCGCTATCTCGCGCAGCAAGCGGGCCGTCCGGCCAAGGCTGTTTCCCAAACCATGACAAGACCGCGCGCGAGTGCCGTCAACGGGTGCCATCATGACTGAACGTTTGAATCTTTCCGACCTCAAGGCGCATAGCCCCAAGGATTTGTTGGCCATGGCCGAGGATCTGGAGATCGAGAATGCCTCCACCATGCGCAAGGGCGAGATGATGTTCTCGATCTTGAAGGAGCGGGCGGAAGAGGGGTGGGAAATTGGCGGCGAGGGCGTTCTGGAAGTGTTGCAGGACGGCTTCGGGTTCCTGCGCTCGCCGGAAGCCAACTACCTGCCAGGCCCGGATGATATTTACATGTCGCCGGAAATGATCCGCAAGTTTGCGCTGCGGACCGGTGACACCGTTGAGGGCGTGATGTCGGCACCGGGGGAGAACGAAAACTATTTCGCCATCACCAAGGTGGAAAAGATCAACTTCACCGATCCTGAACAGGCCAAGCACAAGGTGGCCTTTGATAACCTCACGCCGCTGCATCCCAACGAGCGGCTGAAAATGGAGGTAGAAAATTCGCCGATCAAAGATCACTCGGCCCGGATTATCGACCTTGTGGCGCCAACTGGAAAAGGCCAGCGCTCGCTGATCGTGGCGCCGCCGCGCACCGGCAAAACCGTGCTGCTGCAAAATATCGCCCATTCGATTTCGGCGAACCATCCCGAATGCTACCTGATCGTGCTGCTGATCGACGAACGCCCCGAAGAGGTGACCGATATGAAGCGCTCGGTAAAAGGCGAAGTGGTCTCGTCGACTTTCGATGAGCCGGCAACGCGGCACGTTGCGGTGGCGGAAATGGTGATCGAGAAGGCCAAGCGCCTCGTCGAGCACAAGCGCGATGTGGTGATCTTGCTCGATTCGATCACCCGGCTCGGCCGGGCCTACAACACGGTGGTGCCTTCCTCGGGCAAGGTGCTTACTGGTGGTGTCGACGCCAACGCCCTGCAGCGGCCAAAACGCTTTTTCGGGGCTGCGCGTAATATCGAAGAGGGCGGATCGCTCACGATCATCGCCACCGCGCTGATCGACACAGGCAGCCGGATGGATGAGGTGATTTTCGAGGAATTCAAAGGCACCGGTAACAGCGAGATCGTGCTTGACCGCAAGGTATCAGACAAGCGGATCTTCCCGGCGATGGATATTCTGAAGTCTGGCACACGGAAGGAAGAGCTTCTGGTCTCGCCGAAGGACTTGCAGAAAACGTATGTGCTGCGCCGGATCTTGAACCCGATGGGCACGACGGACGCCATTGAGTTCCTGATTTCCAAACTCAAGCAGACCAAAACGAATGCCGATTTCTTCGATTCGATGAATACGTAACTTTATAAACGTTTTCAAAGGTTTGGAGTAATGGATACAATCTTTGCACTGGCATCGGCCCGTGGGCGGGCGGGCGTGTCTGTGATTCGCGTGTCGGGGCCTGGCGCTTTGGGAGCCGGCGTGGCGCTGTGCGGGGCCGTTCCTAAACCGCGTGGGCTGCGGCTTCTGCGCGATGCTGAGGGGCAGGCGCTCGACGAGGCGTTGGTGCTGGTATTCGAAGAGGGCCACAGTTTCACCGGCGAAGCGGTTGTTGAATTCCAGGTTCATGGATCAACGGCAGTGATCGAGGCGGTGCTGCGCAGGCTTGGCGCACTTGACGGTCTGCGGCTGGCGGAGCCCGGCGAGTTTACCCGGCGGGCGCTTGAAAACGGGGTGCTCGATCTGGCGCAGGTGGAGGGCCTCGCAGACCTGATCGACGCCGAGACGGAAGCGCAACGGGTGCAAGCGCTGCGGGTTCTGTCCGGTGCGCTGGGCGACAAGGCAGAAGGCTGGCGGCGCGACTTGATCCGCGCGGCGGCGCTTCTGGAAGCCACGATAGATTTTGTCGACGAAGATGTGCCCGCGGATGTTGCCCCGGAGGTGCTTGCGCTGATTGACAGGGTCGAGAATAGCCTTGCGGTGGAACGCGACGGTGTAGGCATTGCCGAACGAATCCGCGATGGATTCGAAGTGGCAATCGTTGGCCCTCCGAATGCGGGAAAATCAACGCTGCTTAATGCTCTTGCCGGGCGCGAAGCGGCGATTACCTCTGAAGTGGCAGGAACAACGCGCGATGTGATCGAGGTGAGGATGGACCTTGGCGGGCTGCCCGTAACCTTTCTCGATACGGCAGGTCTGCGCGACACCCAGGATATCGTCGAAGGGATCGGAATCCGACGAGCGGTTGAGCGAGCTGAAGCGGCGGATCTTCGGATTTTCCTGTTGCTGCAGGATGGCGATAAGGGGGTTGGTCTCGAGCCGGGAAACGAAGACATCGTGGTGGCAGGCAAAGCCGATCTCGGGGCCGATGGCCCGGCCGTTTCGGGCCTCACCGGGGAGGGGCTCGACCATTTGATAGATCAGATCCAATGTGTTTTGGCGGGGCGGGCGGCGCATGCTGGAACGGCTATTCGCACCCGGCACGCGGTGGCGATCCGAAAAGCCGCGGAGGCTTTGGCGCAGGCGCGAATCGAGGTATTGGGGGGTGCGGAACGGGCGGAGCTGGCGGCAGAAGAACTTCGGGCGGCAGTTCGCGCCCTTGATTCTCTTGTCGGGCGTATCGACGTGGAGAACATACTCGACGAGATTTTTGCGAGTTTCTGTCTCGGGAAGTAAATGCAGGAGAAGGTGTTTCACGTGAAACATGCGCAGTACGATGTAATCGTGATAGGCGGTGGGCATGCCGGGGCTGAGGCGGCCCTTGCTGCCGCTCGGATCGGCGCGCAGGTGGCGCTGATCTCCCTGCGTGCGGACGATCTCGGCGTGATGTCGTGCAATCCGGCAATCGGCGGCTTGGGAAAAGGCCACCTTGTGCGCGAGATCGACGCACTCGATGGGGCCATGGCCCGGGTGGCGGACAAGGCTGGTATCCAGTTTCGCCTTCTCAATCGGAGCAAGGGGCCGGCTGTACAAGGCCCACGGGCACAGACTGATCGCAAGCTTTACCGCGCGGCGATGGCGGATGAATTTTCTCAGGCCGACAGGGTGCGCCTGATTGAAGGTGAGGCGGTTGAATTGGTCCTCCGCTCCGGGACCGTGCATGGCGTTGTGATGGCTGATGGCGCGTCAATTCCAGCCCGGGCGGTGATCCTTACCACTGGCACTTTTCTTCGTGGCGTGACCCACATTGGCGACACCCGAACGCCAGCTGGCCGGATCGGCGCCCGGGCGTCTGTGCGATTGGCTGAGCAGATCGACTCGTTCGGTCTGCCGCTTGGCCGTTTGAAAACCGGCACACCGCCAAGGTTGGATGGCAAGACGATCAATTGGAGCATCCTCGAGGCGCAGCCGGGCGACGAGACGCCGGAAATGTTTTCTTTTCTCAACAGTTCCCCTTTGGTGCGGCAGGTGTCTTGCGGGATCACCCACACGAATAGCCAAACGCATGAAATAATACGAGAAAACTTGCACAAGTCGGCGATGTATGGCGGCTTCATCGAAGGGGTAGGGCCACGTTATTGCCCCTCTATCGAAGACAAGGTTGTGCGGTTCGCTGATAAGGGCTCGCACCAGGTCTTCCTCGAGCCGGAAGGTCTGGACGACGATACGATTTACCCGAACGGGATTTCAACGTCGCTTCCGGCTAACGTGCAGGAAGCTTATGTGCGCTCGATCCGGGGGTTGGAAAACGTAACAATTCTCCAGCCCGGCTATGCCATTGAGTATGATTATGTCGATCCGCGCGCGCTTTCGCAGACGCTTGAGGTGCGAGACGTTCCGGGGTTGTTTCTGGCCGGGCAAATCAACGGCACCACCGGCTATGAAGAGGCGGCGGCCCAGGGTGTGGTGGCGGGGTTCAATGCCGCGCACACGTCGCTCGGGCGCGATCCGGTGCTGTTCAGTCGCACGGACTCCTATATCGGGGTCATGCTTGACGATCTGGTGACGCGGGGGGTGACAGAGCCGTATCGCATGTTTACGTCGCGGGCCGAATTTCGGCTTTCCTTGCGGGCAGACAATGCCGATCAGCGGTTGACCCCGCTGGCGATAGCGCTGGGTGCGGTAGCGGAAAGGCGTCAGGGTGCGTTCGAGGCCAAGATGGAGGCGTTGGAAGCGGGGCGCACAGTTTTGGACTCTGTAACCTACACTCCGCGCGAAGCTCGCGCAGTTGGCGCGAACGTTTCAGAAGATGGGGCTCGGCGCACCGCCTACCAGCTTCTTTCGATTCGTGGTGTGTGTTTCGACCGGCTTGCAGACAGCAACGAGGCAGTCGCGGCGATTCCCGTGGACATTCGAGGGCAGATTGCCAAGAACGCGCTTTATGCCACCTACATCGACCGCCAGAAAAAGGAGGTGGAGGCGCTGCAAAGGGATGAGGCGGTGAGGATCCCAGCGAAATTTGATTATTCCGCGCTCGACGGACTCACCCATGAGCTTACAACGAAACTCACAAGGGTGCGCCCGGAAACCATCGCCCACGCCGGGCGTATCGAAGGAATGACGCCGGCAGCAATGATGTTGATCCTGGCCAAGATCCGCCAAGCTGCGCGGGCAAAACCCGAATGAATGGGCGGGAAGCCTTTCTGGCGGAATTCAATGTTTCACGTGAAACGCAAGAGCGCCTCGATATCTACTCGGCGCTCATCGAAAAATGGAATCCGTCGATCAACCTTGTTGCCAAGAGCACACTGCGAGACCACTGGACGCGACATTTCCTCGATTCAGCGCAGATCTTCATCCTCGCCGACCCTTTGCCGGGCATCTGGGCCGACTTAGGCACCGGCGGCGGCTTTCCTGGTTTGATCGTGGCGATCCTCGCGGCGGAGCAGCGCCCGGATATTGACGTTATCTGTGTCGAGAGCGACACCCGGAAAGCAACATTTTTGAGAACGGTGCTGCGCGAAACGGGACTATCGGCGAAGGTGGCCTCCGAACGGGCCGAAATCATGCCGCCGCTTGGGGCAAAAACAGTATCAGCCAGGGCGCTCGCTCCGCTCGCCAAGCTGCTTGGCTATGCTGAGCGCCATCTCGCACCCGATGGGCGTGCCATCTTCTTGAAAGGTGCCGGATATGAAGCTGAAATTGCCGAATCTCTTGAAACCTTTGCGTTCCGATTGGATACATACCCCAGCAAGACCGACCCGGGCGCAACCATCCTGAAACTTGGAGATATCCAGCGTGTCTGATCCGACTCGGCCGCAAGGCCCCAAGATTATCGCGATCACAAACCAAAAGGGTGGGGTCGGCAAAACGACGACAGCCATCAACCTCGGTGCGGCGCTCGCGGCACAAGGATTGAATGTACTGCTTGTCGATCTGGACCCGCAGGGCAATGCCTCGACAGGGCTGGGGATTGACGCAAAAAGCCGCGATTTCACCACCTACGATCTTCTTCTCGATGAAGCGCCGCTGCAGAAAGTTTCACGCGCAAGCCATATCGAAGGGCTATGGATCGCGCCCGCAACAACCGATCTGTCGTCCGCCGATATCGAGCTTGTCTCGAACGAAAAGCGGATCCACCTGTTGCATGACGCCTTGCGTGCCCCCGACGTGGCGGATATGGGGCTCGACTACATCCTGATCGACTGCCCACCGTCGTTAAACCTGTTGACGATCAACGCCATGGTGGCGGCGCACTCCGTGCTGGTTCCGCTTCAAAGCGAGTTTTTCGCCCTCGAAGGCCTTTCGCAACTGATGTTGACGATCCGCGAGGTGCGGCAAACGGCAAACCCTGAATTGCGGATCGAGGGGGTGGCGTTAACGATGTATGACAGTCGGAACAATCTTTCCAAACTGGTTGAAAACGATGCGCGGCAAAATCTTGGCGATGTCGTTTTCAAGACGGTGATACCGCGTAATGTGCGGGTGAGCGAGGCGCCATCGTTTGCGATGCCGGTACTGACATACGATCCGTTGTCCAAAGGCAGCTTGGCATATGCTGCGCTGGCGCAGGAATTGATTGAGCGGGGATGAGGGAAAAGAGATGAGCAAGAAACCGAATCGTGGCCTTGGCCGCGGCCTCTCGGCCTTGATGGCAGACGTGGCCGATAACACGCAGGAGCAAGCGCCGGCAGGCTCGGAGGCTGCTCCGCGGCGTGTCGATCAGTTGATCCCAATCGAGCGGATCGTGCCAAACCCGGATCAGCCGCGCCGCCGCTTTACGGCCGACCAGCTTGCAGATCTTGCTGCTTCAATCCGCGAAAAGGGCGTGATCCAGCCCCTCATCGTGCGCCCGTCGAGCCAGGGCGGGGGGATCTTTGAGATTGTCGCCGGCGAGCGGCGGTGGCGCGCAGCCCAAATGGCGCAATTGCACGAGGTGCCGGCCCTGGTGCGGGATTATTCCGATACCGAGGCGCTGGAAGTTGCCATTATCGAAAATATCCAGCGCGCCGATCTCAATGCGGTCGAGGAAGCTGCGGGATACCGCGATCTCATGCAACGATTCGGACACACCCAGGAAAAGCTCGCCGAAGCGCTGGGAAAGAGCCGCTCGCATATCGCCAACATGATGCGCCTTCTCGGATTGCCTGCTGACGTTCAGGCGCTCCTTGAAGAGGGTAAGCTTACCGCAGGGCACGCCCGCGCTCTGATTACCGCAGAAGACCCTTCGGCGCTGGCCCGTCAGGTGGTTGCCAAAGGCATGTCGGTGCGCGAGGTCGAGCGCTTGGCGAAAAAGGCATCTGCACCGAAACCAGACCCCAACAATGCAAAACCCCGCGAAAAAGACGCCGATACCCTAGCCTTGGAAAGCGATCTTTCGGCAGCCTTGGGTATGAAGGTGAACATCGACCACAAGCCGGGGGCCGAGAATGGCGCGCTCACGATCCGCTATCCGACCCTCGATGCGTTGGACGATTTGTGCGCCAAACTCGGCGGATGATCAGTCTGGAAGAAGCTCGGTAATCAGTGCGTTGAGAACCGCGCGCCCGCGGCGCGTGGTGATCAGATGGTCGGGCGTGGTTTTCACCAGACCAAGATCAGCCATATCATTGATTTTATTACGATTTATGTTTTTGCCAAGGATCGCGGCAAAGCGTTTCATGTCGGTGCCTTCGGTGGTTCTGAGGCTCATCATAAGATATTCGCCTGCGTGATCGACCGCGCTCAGCGCCTCGCGCTGCAGCTCGCCGGTTTCTGTCTCGCCGACGGCGGCCATCCATGCAACGGGGTTCAGGGGCGTTGTGGTCGCGTGGCGTCTGCCGTTCAAGGTGAGTCGCCCATGCGCGCCTGGGCCGATCCCGACATAATCGCCCCCCCGCCAATAGATCAGGTTATGGCGCGATTCCTGCCCGGGTTTGGCGTGGTTAGAGACTTCATAGGCGGGAAGTCCGGCGGCGTCACAAGCGTCCTGGGTGAAGAAAAACATGTCGGCGGCGCGATCTTCATCGGGCAGGCCGGGCAGTTTGCCGCGCCGATGGCGCTCACCGAAGGCGGTACCGTTTTCAATGGTCAGTTGGTAAAGCGAGAGGTGGTCGGGCTCGAACCCGAGGGCGCGCTGCAATTCCGCCCGCCAATCGTCGAGCGATTGATTTTGCCGCGCATAGATCAGGTCGAAATTAACGCGATCAAAGGTCGATCTGGCGGTGTCGAGTGCCGTCAAGGCCTGGGCCAGATCGTGAAGCCGGCCGAGAGCCCGCAAATCAAGGTCGGACAGGGCCTGAACGCCAAGCGAAACGCGGTTCACGCCGGCGGAGCGATACCCCGCAAACCGGCCAGCTTCGACGGAGGAGGGGTTCGCCTCCAACGTGATCTCAAGATCATTAGCCAAACGCCAGTGATCTGAGAGTTTGTCGAGAATCGCCCCGACAACGACCGGATCCATCAAGGAAGGAGTTCCGCCGCCGAAATAGACACTGTTGAGAACCCGATTTTTGGTTTCGCGTCCATACCGATCAAGCTCGGAAAGATATGCCTTTTGCCAGGCATCCATGTCGATCTGTCGGGCAACGTGACTGTTGAAATCGCAATAGGGGCACTTGGCGGCGCAGAAAGGCCAGTGCATGTAGAGTCCGAAGCCGCCGTGGCGCCAATCGTTAGCCAAAGCAGCCCTCGACAAGCTTGGCGAAGGCTACCGCGCGGTGGCTCATCGCGTGCTTTTCCGCCGGGTCCATCTCGCCAAACGTCTGTGCTTTCCCCTCAGGAACAAACACCGGATCGAATCCGAAGCCATTTGCGCCCCGCATCGGCCAGACGATTCGGCCTTCGACCTGGCCCTCGAACAGCTCGTCGTGTCCGTCCGGCCAGGCGAGGCACAGCGTGGCGTTGAACCGGGCGGTTCGCGGTTCGGGTGCGTGCTTTTCTTCGAGCAGGGCCCAGACCTTCGTCATCGCCATGACAAAATCTCGGCCCTCAGGCGTTTCCGCCCAATTGGCAGTGTAGACACCGGGCGCGCCATCCAGGGCATCGACGATGATGCCACTGTCATCGGAGAGCGCGGGCAGGCCGGACTTTTTCGCCGCATAATGCGCCTTGATGCGGGCATTTCCGGCGAACGTGCGCTCGGTTTCCTCCGGCTCGTCAAAACCAAGATCACCGGCGGATACGACCGCGACCCCGAAAGGCTCTAGCAGCGCGCGGATCTCGCGCACCTTGCCGGCGTTGTGCGTGGCCAGAACGATCCTGTCGGCGGTGAGTTTCCGGGTCATGCCACAGCCGCCTTCTGCACCTCGGCCAACTGCGAAATGCCCTTATCGGCCAGCTCAATCAATCGCCCCATCTGCTCATGGGTAAAGGTCGACCCCTCGGCCGACATCTGCACCTCGATCAACCGGCTGGCCCCTGTCATAACGAAATTGCCGTCAACTCCGGCTTCGCTGTCTTCGGGGTAGTCGAGATCAAGCACGGTTTGGCCCGCATAGATGCCGCAGGAAACGGCCGCCACCGGATCGCCTAGCGGATCGGTGGTAACATCGCCGGCCTTGAGCAGCTTGTTCACCGCCAGCCGAAGCGCCACCCAGCCACCGGTGATCGCCGCGCAACGGGTGCCGCCATCGGCCTGGATCACATCACAATCAATCGTGATCTGACGTTCACCAAGCGCCTGCCGGTCAACGCCCGCGCGCAAGCTCCGGCCAATCAGCCGCTGAATTTCTACCGTGCGCCCGCCTTGCTTGCCGACAGCCGCTTCGCGGCGCATCCGTGTGTTGGTTGCGCGCGGCAGCATTCCGTATTCGGCGGTCACCCAGCCCTGGCCGGAATTGCGCATGAAGGGGGGTACGCGCTCTTCGAGCGTGGCGGTGCAAAGCACGTGGGTATCGCCTACCTTGATCATGCACGAGCCCTCGGCGTGCTTTGTCACCCCGGTCTCGATTGAAATCGGCCGCATTTCATCTATCTTCCGACCAGATGGGCGCATGTGATGTCCTTCCTTTCCGCTTTGCGGTGGAGTCTCACGGCACCCGCAAAAACGCAAGCCTGAACGAGGCGAACACGAGAGGCAGATAGTGGGTAGCCCGGTGCTTGAAGAATTGAACGAACGAACACGCGAAGTGTTTCGCCGGCTGGTGGAGGCGTATCTCGAAACCGGCGAGCCGGTGGGCTCACGCACACTCACCCGAACGATGGCGGAAAAGGTCTCTGCCGCGACGGTGCGTAATGTGATGCAAGACCTTGAATTTATGGGCCTTTTGAATAGCCCGCATGTGTCGTCGGGACGGGTGCCAACGCAGACGGGATTGCGGCTGTTTGTCGATGGTATGCTCGAAGTGGGCGATCTAGATGCCACCGACCGCGCCAAGATTGACGCAACGGTGCAATCCAACAGCGCCGATGTGGGCTCGATGATGGACCGCGTGGGCGCGGCGCTGTCGGGGATTACCGCCGGGGCGAGCCTGGTGCTGACGCCCAAGCACGAAGAGGCGCCGATTACCCACATAGAGTTTGTTCCGCTCGGGTCTGACCGGGCGCTTGCCGTGATCGTGTTTGCCGATGGTCATGTGGAAAACCGGTTGTTTCAACCGCCCCTTGGGCAAACGCCCTCTTCCATGCGCGAGGCCGCCAACTTTCTCAACGCTTTTGCCGAGGGCAAAACGCTGAGCGAGCTCCGGGCGACGATCGAGCGCGAGATTGTCGCGCGGCGGCGCGAACTGGATGTGTTGGCGCAGCAGCTCATCGACACGGGGATCGCGCTGTGGGGCGATGAGGAGGGTCGGCACGAACGGCTGATTGTGCGCGGCCGGTCAAACCTGCTGGCCTCCGAATCCGAAACCGACAATTTCGAGCGAATCAAATCGTTGTTCGACGATCTGGAGCGCAAACGCGATATCGCAAACTTTCTTGAACTCGCGGACGAAGCAGATGGGGTGCGCATTTTTATTGGCTCGGAGAACAAGCTTTTTTCACTTTCCGGTTCCTCTCTGGTGGTTTCTCCATATATGAACGCTGACCGAAAGATCATCGGCGCCGTGGGCGTGATTGGTCCGACCCGGCTGAACTATGGCCGTATCGTTCCGATTGTCGATTACACAGCGCAACTTGTGGGCAAGCTTATCTCCGACCGGGGTAAAGGGTAGAGAAATGGCAGAAGCGAAAAAACAGCACACCGACCTTTCCAACGTGGAAGCGGCAATCCAGGAAATCCTTGATGGCGCGGAAGAACCGGTAGATCTATCGGAGGAAAGCGGCGTGTCGGCCGCGCCGGATGAGATCTCGGCGCTGGAGGCCGAGCGCGACGATCTGCGCGATAAATTCATGCGCGCCCTGGCCGATGCGGAAAATGCCCGCAAACGCAGCGAGCGCGACCGGCGCGAGGCCGAGAACTACGGCGGCTCCAAGCTCGCGCGCGATATGTTGCCAGTTTATGATAGCATGAAGCGCGCCCTGGAGGTAGCAACCGACGATCAACGCGGGCCGGTTTCTGGTCTGATCGAAGGCGTCGAGCTGACTATGCGAGAGCTGCGCAACATCTTTGAAAAGCACGGGATCAGAGTGCTCGCGCCGGAGGTGGGCGACGTGTTTGATCCGCAAATCCACGAGGCGATGTTCGAGGCACCGGTGCCCGGCACCAAGGCTGGCCGGATTATCCAGGTGATGGCTGAAGGATTCATGTTACACGACCGTCTCCTGCGTCCGGCGCAAGTGGGCGTTTCGTCCAATCCAGGCTGAGAGATCAGCTTTTTTCGAGCGCCTTGAGCTCGTAAATCAACGCCAACGCATCGCGCGGTGAAAGCTCGTCGGGGTGAATCCCGGCGAGCTTTTCTTCGAGCGGCGAGGGCCCGGCAGGTTTCACCGCAGGCTGCGCGGCGACAGCGGAAAACAACGGCAGATCGTCGATCAGGGCTTTCGGTCCGGGCTTGCCCTCGCGCTCACCCTTTTCCAGCGCTTCGAGAACGATTCGCGCGCGTTCCACCACCGAGGCGGGCAAGCCGGCCAGCTTTGCCACCTGCACCCCGTAAGACCGATCCGCAGCGCCATTGCGCACCTCGTGCAAAAAGATCACCTCGCCGACCCACTCCTTCACGGCAATGGTGGCGTTGTCGACGCCATCAAGAGTTTGGGCGAGCTGAGTCAGTTCGTGGTAATGGGTGGCAAAGAGCGCACGGCAACGGTTCGTTTCGTGCAGATGTTCCAACGTGGCCCAAGCTATTGAAAGCCCATCCCAGGTGGCGGTGCCGCGGCCGATCTCATCGAGAATCACCAGCGCACGGTCGTCGGCCTGATTGAGGATCGCGGCTGTTTCGACCATCTCGACCATGAAGGTAGAGCGGCCCCGGGCAAGATCGTCTGACGCGCCGACGCGGCTGAATAGCTGAGAGACGAGACCAATATGCGCCGAGCGGGCGGGCACATAGCTTCCGGCCTGTGCCAGCAGCGCGATGAGCGCGTTCTGACGCAAAAAGGTGGATTTGCCGGCCATATTCGGGCCGGTGAGTAGCCAGATATCGGCACCATCCGAGCCGTCGGCAAGGGTGCAATCGTTGGCGATAAACGGCGCGCCGCCCTGTGCGCGCAGTGCCTTTTCTACCACCGGGTGACGGCCGCCGATCACTGTGAAGCTGCGGCCATCATCCACTATAGGCTGGCACCAGTCGGCTTCGGCGGCAATTTCGGCAAGCGCAGCGGCCACGTCGATCTCGGCCATGCCGCGCGCGGCATCGCCAAGGGGGCCGGCGTGATCGAGAATTGCCCGGCGCAGCATCTCAAACAGCCGCTTTTCAATCTCCAGCGCCCGATTGCCAGCGTTGAGAATCCTGGTTTCCATTTCGCTCAGCGGCACCGTGGTGAAGCGCACCGCGTTGGCGGTGGTCTGGCGGTGGATAAAGGTCTCGTTGAGCGGAGCCGACATCATCTTTTCGGCATGGGTCGCCGTAGTCTCAATAAAATACCCCAGCACATTATTGTGCTTGATCTTGAGGCTTTGCACCCCGGCAAGGTGGGCATACTCGGCCTGCATCCGGGCGATAACGCCCCGGCCTTGATCCCGCAGAAGCCGCGTTTCGCCGAGGTCTCGGTCGTAGCCGGAGGCGATGAAACCGCCTTCGCGTGCAAGCAAAGGGGGGTCTGCCACCAGCGCAGCGTCGAGAAGTGCGTGAAGATCTTCGTGGCCGGCAAGTGTGCCGACGGCCTGCGTCAGCGAGGCCGGGCACGTCTGTCCCGCCAGCGCGACGGCAAGCTCTCTTGCCGCTTCAAGCCCGCTTCGAATCGCCGCAAGATCGCGTGGGCCGGCGCGATCGAGCGAGAGGCGCGAGAGCGCGCGGTCGATATCGGGCGCCTTGCGCAAGACCGCGCGCAGATCGGCACGCAATCGAGACTGTTCCAGCAGAAAGCGCACGTTTTCTAGCCGGGTGGCTACCGTTTCCACGTCCCGCGAGGGGCTGGAAATACGGCGTTCCAGAAGCCGCCCACCGCCTGCTGTCACCGACCTGTCGATGGTGGCGAGAAGCGAGCCTTCGCGCCCGCCAGATAGCGCGTGGGTGATTTCGAGGTTGCGCCGCGTGGCGGCGTCGATCTGCATCACGCTGGAGGCGCTTTCCTTTACCGGCGCACGCAGGAGGGGGAGTTTGCCTTTCTGGGTGATATCGAGATATTCGACGATGGCGCCCATCGCCCCCATCTCGGCACGGCTGAAGCTGCCGAACGCATCAAGGGTCGTCACACCGAAAAGCGTCGTAAGACGGTCACGGGCCGCCGTAGAATCAAACGCGGCGCGCCCGAGAGGGGTGGCAGAAATACCAAGCTCAGACACGATTTCGCCTGTTTTCGCCTCTACCGCCTCGCTCACGACCACCTCGCGCGCGGCGAGGCGGGCAAGCTCCGGGCCGAGGCGGGCGGGCGTGGTTTCCATCACCCGA
>MNZL01000083.1:18185-19626 GCA_001873585.1 Rhodobacterales bacterium CG2_30_65_12
GTCGAGATATCCACCCAGGCCAGCGCCGCCGCATCGCGCACCACGTTCCAGGCGGCGAGAAAGTTGTGCCGCCGCGCATCAAGCAGGCTTTCCTCTGTCAGCGTTCCGGGGGTGACGAGGCGCACCACGTCGCGTTTCACCACCGACTTCGCGCCGCGCTTCTTCGCTTCCGCCGGGTCTTCCATCTGTTCGCAGACAGCCACGCGAAAGCCTTTGCGAATAAGGGTGAGCAGATAGCCCTCGGCGGCATGCACCGGCACGCCGCACATCGGAATATCTTGCCCAAGGTGCTTGCCGCGTTTGGTGAGTGCAATATCGAGCGCCTCTGCCGCCGCCTTCGCATCGTCAAAGAACAGTTCGTAGAAATCGCCCATCCGGTAGAAAAGCAGCGCGTTCGGATAGCCGGACTTGATGTCCAGATACTGTGCCATCATCGGCGTTATGATCTCGCCAGCCACGATGCCCCCCCGGTTTGATTCGGGCCTGTTTGGATCAGCTGTTTTTCAGCCGCGAAACCCAGTTCCAGCTTGTCTCACACATGTTGTCGAGATCGCGGGTGGCCGTGAAGCCGAGCACCTCACCCGCCTTGGTCGGATCAGCATAGCTCGCGGCTACATCGCCCGGGCGGCGTGGCGAGATCTGGTAGGCGAGACGATGGCCACAGGCGCGCTCGTAGGCATGCAGCATGTCGAGCACCGAATAGCCGGTGCCGGTGCCAAGGTTTACTGTGTGGCTCTCGCCCTGCTCGATCAGCAGGCGCACCGATTGCACATGCCCCCGCGCAAGGTCGACCACGTGAATGTAGTCGCGCACCCCGGTGCCATCGGGGGTATCGTAATCGTCCCCAAACACGCGGAGCTTGTCCAGATCGCCGGTGGCGACCTTGGCGATATAGGGCATGAGGTTGTTTGGAATATCGTTCGGGTCTTCACCGATCAGCCCGGTATCGTGCGCGCCGACGGGGTTGAAATAGCGCAGCGTGCCGAAGGCCCAGCGCGCATCGGAAGCGCCAACCTGTTCGAGCGTCTGCTCACATACCAGTTTGGTGAAACCGTAGGTGTTGGTATAACCACGCGGGGCGTCTTCCGGGATCGGCAGGATTTCCGGATCGCCGTACACCGTGGCGGAGGAAGAGAACACCAGCCGCCAGACCCCCGCCGCTTTCATCGCGTCGAGCATATTGATCAACCCGCCGACGTTGGTCTGGATGTATTCCAAAGGCTTCTCGCCACTCTCGCCGACCGCCTTGAGCGCGGCGAAGTGGATGACGGCGGCAATTTCATGCTCGGCAAAGATGCGATCGAGCATTGCGTGGTCGAGCACGTCGCCGGTGTAGCAGACGACGGGCGCCCCCGTGATCACCTCCAGCCGGTCGAGCACATCGGGCCGGGAATTGGAGAAATTGTCGAGGATCACCACGTCGTAGCCGGCCGCCACCAGC
>MNZL01000040.1 GCA_001873585.1 Rhodobacterales bacterium CG2_30_65_12
CGATCGCTTGCATCACCGCTTCGCCCAGCGTCGCCGGGCTCTCGGCCACCACGATGCCAGCCGCGCGCATGGCTTCGATCTTGCTTTCCGCGTCGCCCTGCCCGCCCGAAACGATGGCGCCGGCGTGGCCCATGCGGCGGCCCGCAGGGGCAGTGCGCCCGGCGATGAAACCGGCAACCGGCTTCCAGCGGCCCTTCTTCTTCTGATCCTTGAGAAACTCGGCCGCTTCCTCTTCCGCCGTTCCACCGATCTCGCCGATCATGATCATCGACTGCGTTTCCGGATCGTCGAGAAACATGTCGAGCACGTCGATATGCTCGGTGCCTTTGATCGGGTCGCCGCCAATGCCGACGGCGGTGGATTGGCCGAGGCCGAGATCTGACGTCTGTTTCACAGCTTCATAGGTTAGGGTGCCCGAGCGGCTCACAACACCCACGCTCCCGCGCTTGTGAATATGGCCGGGCATGATGCCGATCTTGCAGGCGTCGGGGGTGATCACGCCGGGGCAGTTAGGCCCGATCAGGCGCGATTTGGAGCCCTCGATCGCGCGCTTGACCTTCATCATGTCGAGCACCGGAATGCCTTCTGTGATGCAGACGATCAGCTCCATCTCGGCGTCAATCGCCTCGAGGATCGAGTCGGCGGCGAAGGGCGGCGGCACGTAGATCACGCTGGCGTTCGCCTGCGTGACCGCCTTGGCCTCGTGCACCGAGTTGAACACCGGCAGGCCAAGGTGGGTCTGGCCACCTTTGCCGGGGGTCACGCCGCCAACCATCTTGGTGCCGTAGGCAATCGCCTGCTCGGAGTGAAAGGTGCCTTGGCTGCCGGTAAAGCCCTGGCAGATGACCTTGGTGTTTTCGTCAACGAGAATTGCCATGGGGTCAGGTTCCTGTGTGGTTCATGTGGGTCGCAGGACGGCTCGGGCGCGGGTAATACGCCGCGAGAAGTGCGTATTCGGGCGCGAGCCGCGCCATCAATGCGGAAAAGGCCTGGTCCGACAGGTCATCGACCGTCGGCTTCAGCCGGTTGTGCGAGGCATTCACCCGCGGGAGGTCGAAACGCCGGCCCAGCCGGGCCGACAGTTCAGTCTGCATCTCGTCGAGGTCTTCGATCCGGTAGATCGCGTCATGCGCCGAGAGATCGGGGCCAAGGTAATAGGCCGCTGGCCGTGTGTGCTCTTCGATCACGTGAAAGCCGGCCTGGTAGGCGTCGAGCCGCAGCACGAAGTCGTCAAGCGAGGGCTTGAGCGGCAAGGTCTGCGCCACCCGCCCGCGCTGGAGCATCCTTCCGCCCCGTGCCCGCAGCCGCAACGCAAGGCTGCGAAAGCCGCGCCCGCGCGGCGATTGCGCGCGCGCCAGCCCCTCGCGGCCCATCACCTTGTCGGCCCAGGTCGAGATGATCCGCGCCGCCGGATCGCGCACCACGGCGAACTTCCAGTAGCCATCGAGCCGGGCAAATGCCGCAGAATCGAACTTGCGGCTCGGAAACACCCCATGCACACGCCCGCCAGCGAGCCGCACCCGCAAGTGGCGCGGATGGTAAGGCGCGCCAAACTTCACCTCGTAGAGCGCCCGCTTGATTGAAGAGCAGGCGACCTTGGGGATCGGCGTGTAGGCAACGCGGTATGTGGGCAGGATGACGGTCATGCTCAGCGGCCCGGGGGCGCTTACCCCTTCACCGCCTTCACGATCTTTTCGGCCGCGTCCGACAAATTGTCGGCTGCGATCACGTCGAGACCGGAATTGTTGATCAGCGCCTTGCCCTCTTCCACGTTGGTGCCTTCGAGGCGCACCACCAGCGGCACTTGCAGCCCCACGTCCTTCACCGCCGCGATCACGCCTTCCGCGATCACGTCGCAGCGCATGATGCCGCCGAAGATGTTGACGAGGATGCCTTTCACCTGCGGGTCGGAGGTGATGATCTTGAAGGCTTCCGTCACCTTTTCCTTGGTCGCGCCTCCGCCCACGTCGAGGAAGTTGGCGGGCTCGGCGCCATAGAGCTTGATGATGTCCATCGTCGCCATGGCGAGGCCTGCGCCGTTGACCATGCAGCCGATCTCGCCGTCGAGGGCGATGTAGTTGAGATCGTATTTCGAGGCTTCGAGCTCTTTCGGGTCTTCCTCCGATGTGTCGCGCAGCTCGGCGATATCGGGGTGCCGGTAGATCGCGTTGCCGTCAAAGCCAAACTTGGCGTCGAGCACCTTGAGATCGCCCGCGTCGGTCACGATCAGCGGGTTGATCTCGAGCATCTCCATGTCTTTCTCGGTGAAGATCTTGTAGAGCGTGCCCATGAGAGCCACGCATTGCTTCACCTGGCCGCCTTCGAGGCCCAGCGCAAAGGCGATGCGCCGGCCATGGAAGCCCTGGTACCCGGTCGCCGGATCGACGGAGAAGCTCAGGATCTTCTCGGGCGTCTTGGCGGCCACCTGCTCGATGTCCATGCCGCCCTCGGTGGAGCAGACGAAGGAGATCCGCGAGGTTTTCCGGTCCACCAGCAGCGCGAGGTAAAGCTCGCGCTCGATGCCGGAGCCATCCTCGATGTAAATCCGGTTGACCTGCTTGCCGGCGGCGCCGGTCTGGTGCGTCACCAAGGTGCGGCCGAGCATCTTTCGCGCCTCGTCGGCCGCTTCCTCAACGGATTTGGCAAGGCGCACACCGCCCTTTTCGCCGGCCTCGGCCTCCTTGAAGTGGCCCTTGCCGCGCCCACCGGCGTGAATTTGTGCCTTCACCACCCAAAGCGGCCCGTCGAGCTCACTGGCCTTGGTCTTGGCCTCGTCGGCCTTGAGAACGACGCGGCCGTCGGAAACCGGCGCGCCATAGCTGCGAAGAAGCGCCTTCGCCTGGTATTCATGTATGTTCATGAACCTCATCCGTCTGCTTGCGATTGCACGCGTCATGGCACAACATGAGCCGATGAAGAAACGGTTTTCTGCGCCGTGGCGCGTTTGCGGCCAGAAAATGTCTGTTTGTGATCACGGGCCGAATTTTTGTGGTCACAAATGCCGTCTGCGGCGGCCTGTCGCAGGCAGTCTGCGCGAGTCGGCCGCTGTTTCCACCGTCGTGCACCGAAAAGGGCCGCCCCGAAGGACGGCCCCGTTATCTGCAAAACCCCGCGGTCAGCTCAAACTCGAGTCGATCGCCTTGCAGGCGGCAACGAGGCCTTTGACGGCATCGACCGACTTGTCGAACATTTCCTGCTCGTCTTTCTTCATCCGGATATCGACCACGCGCTCGATCCCGCTCGCACCGATCACCGTCGGCACGCCGACGTAGAGCCCTTCGAGGCCAAGTGCGCCGTCAACCCAGGCGGCGCAAGGCATCAGGCGTCTTTGGTCCTTGATGTAGGCTTCGGCCATCTCGATGGCGCTGGCGGCGGGGGCGTAGAACGCCGAGCCGGTCTTGAGCAGGCCAACGATCTCGGCGCCGCCGTCACGGGTGCGCTGCACGATCGCATCGAGCTTGTCCTGCGTGGTCCAACCCATTTCAACGAGGTCGGGCAGCGGGATGCCGGCAACGGTCGAATAGCGGGTGAGCGGCACCATCGTATCGCCGTGGCCGCCGAGCACGAAGGCGGTGACATCGCGCATAGACACGTCGAACTCGACCGAAAGAAAGTGGCGGAATCGCGCCGCATCGAGCACCCCGGCCATGCCGACCACCTTTTCAGGCGGCAGCCCCGAATATTGTTGCAACGCCCAGACCATCGCGTCGAGCGGGTTGGTGATGCAGATCACGAAGGCGTCGGGGGCGTGTTCCTTGAGCCCCTCGCCGACCGACTTCATCACCTTGAGGTTGATGCCGAGCAGATCGTCGCGGCTCATGCCGGGCTTGCGCGGCACCCCGGCGGTGACGATGCAAACGTCGGCCCCGGCGATATCGGCGTAATCGTTGGCGCCTTTCAGGTGTGCGTCAAAGCCCTCGACGGGGCCGCTTTCGGCGATGTCGAGCGCCTTGCCCTGAGGGGTGCCTTCGGCGATGTCGAAAAGCACAACGTCGCCGAGTTCCTTGATCGCAGCGAGATGGGCGAGCGTGCCGCCAATCTGGCCAGCGCCGATGAGGGCAATCTTGGGTCGGGCCATGAAAACTGTCTCCAGGTCTGGTTGGTTTCGCCCGACTGGGTAAACCTGTCGCACCGCTCGCGCAAGTCCGCTGCGTCGCGGCATCGGTTTTGCGGGCTTTCTGCCCCCCGGTGTTTGCGCTAAATCTGCCCCGAATGGCGCAACGCCGCCCGAACACGCGGTTCGAGCCGGTCAGCGCTGCGGGGAAAGCCCCGCAAATTCCGGGGCGCGCGGATGGAAGGCACGGCATTCTGGCTACTGGCAGCGCTGGCGGCGGTTTTCGTTGGCATGTCGAAGGGCGGGCTGCCGATGGCCGGCACCATCGCTGTGCCGATTCTTGCGCTCAAAATCAGCCCGGTCGCCGCTGCCGGGCTGTTGTTGCCGGTCTACGTGGTCTCCGACATGTTCGGGCTCTATGCCTACCGCAAGGCCTTCAACGCCCGGGTGCTCTGGATCATCGGCGCCAGCGCCACGCTGGGCGTCGGCATCGGCTGGGCCACGGCGGCCTGGGTCGAGGAGCGCTGGGTAACGCTGATCGTCGGCCTGGTCGGCCTGGCTTTCGTCGTCACCCGCGTGGTGCAGCGCCGCACCCGGCGCGAGGCGCAGCCGGCCCGCCTGTTGCCCGGCCTGTTCTGGGGCACGCTGACGGGCTTTACCAGCTTCGTCAGCCACTCCGGCGGGCCGACCTATCAGGTTTATACCTTGCCCCTGAAAATGAGCCGGGTGGTCTTTGCCGGCACCTCGACGATCGCTTTTGCCTATATCAATGCGGTCAAGCTGATTCCTTACGTGGCACTTGGCCAGATCAACCTTGAAAGCCTGAAGATCGCTGCCGTGCTCGCGGTGCCAGCGGCGGCGGCGGTGTATCTCGGGGTCTGGTTGGTGAAGGTGATGAGCGAAAAGCTCTATTTCCGCCTGATCCTCGGCATGCTGTTCGTGCTCTCACTGAAGCTGGTTTGGGACGGGATCAGCGGCTAGGCCGGATCGCCCGCGGCCACCGGCCCGCCCTCGAACCGCTCGAAATACTCCCCCGCCGCGTAGAGGCAGGCGATGCCATCGGGCGTGGTCACAATGATCGTCCAGCTGCCGGTTTCAGGCGCGGCGAACAGCTCTACCAGCCGGTCGGCCCCGGCAAGCCCAGCCGCCTGTCGGCTTTCGCCGTAGTTCTCGGCGAGCCTTTCCACCAGCGCCGCGCGCTCGGTGCAGGCCGCATCATCGGCCCGTGCCGCGCCTTGCGTGGCGAGGAGAATGGCCCCGATCCCAAGCCCGAGCGTAAGACAATCACGGATCATGGCGCGCCTCTCCCTGCCTCGCCCCGCCCTCGGGGCAATGGGGAAAGGCTGGTGCAGTGGGGCAAATTCTGCGTTAACCATGCGCGCGCGGGGTGCGGCCGGTTTCTGCTGCATCGCGGCATTTTTTGCTTGCCTGATCGTTCGTGCCTGTGGTCCCTTGCGCAATAAAATTGCTGTCGGAGAGAATCATGACCCAGTCGATGCGCCCCTACCGGTCGGTGCTCTATATTCCCGGCTCCAATGCCCGCGCGCTCGACAAGGCCCGCAGCCTCTCCGCCGACGCGATCATCTTCGATCTGGAAGACGCCGTGGCCCCTGACGCCAAGGACGAAGCCCGCACCACGCTGCGGGAGGAGCTCGACAAGGGCGGTTACGGCCACCGCGCCAAGCTGGTGCGGATCAATGGCTTTGAAAGCCCCTGGGGCAACGCCGATATCCAGGCCTTCCGCAACGCCGAGATCGACGGCATCCTCTTGCCCAAGGTCAATTCCGCCTATGATATCGAGACCCTGTCCGAGATGATGTCGGACGTGGCGATCTGGGCGATGATGGAAACCGCCTCGGGTGTGCTCAACGCCAAGGACATTGCCGCCCACCCACGCCTTGCCGGGATCGTCATGGGCACCAACGATCTGGTGAAAGAACTTGGCGCGCGGCCCGGCCCCGACCGTGCCGAGATCATGGCTGCGCTGCAACTCTCGCTGATCGCCGCCCGCGCTGACGGCGTGCCGATTGTTGACGGTGTGTATAATGCCTTCAAGGATGAAGACGGGCTGCGGCGCGAGTGCGAACAGGGCCGCGATCTGGGCTTCGATGGCAAAACCCTCATTCACCCCGCCCAGATCGCCATCGCCAACGCTGTGTTTGCCCCGTCGCACGCCGATCTCGACCTCGCCCGCCGGCAGATCGCCGCCTTTGACGAGGCCAAAGCCGACGGCAAGGGTGTGGCGGTTGTTGATGGAAAGATCGTTGAAAACCTGCATATCGTGACGGCCAACGCCCTGATCGCCAAGGCCGAAGCCATTGCAGACCTCGAAGGATAGACCATGACACTTCTCATAATCGGCCTGCTGCTCTGGGTGCTCTCGCACACGCTCAAACGCATCGCGCCCGGCCTGCGCGCCACCCTTGGGCAAGAGCGCGGCAAGGGCCTCGTCGCGCTGCTCGCGCTGGCCAGCATCGTGCTAATGGTGATCGGCTACCGGGGGGCGGAGGTGGTGCCGGTCTACACCCCGCTGCCCGGCATGGGCCATCTCGTCAACCTCACCATGCTTGCGGCGATCTATTTTCTCGGTGCCGGCGGGATGAACACCTGGATCGCCACCAAAGTGCGCCACAACATGCTGATGGGCCTGTTGATCTGGGCGCTCTCGCACCTGCTGGTGAACGGCGATCTCGCCTCGATCATCCTGTTCGGCGGCCTCGGCCTTTACGCGCTCGCCTCGATGTGGCTGATCAGCCGAACCGTGCCGTGGCAGAAACCCGAGCCCAAGGGCGCGCGACAGGAAATCATCCTCATCGTCGCCACGCTGGTGCTCTATGCCGCGATCACCGGCATCCACTGGTGGCTGGGCTACAATCCCTTCCTCGGCACCTACGGATAGCCCCAACCGCGCAAGGAGAGCCGCAGATGGCCAAGACCAACCCGGGCCGTTTCTTCGAGGATTACCGTATCGGTGAGGTGATTGCGCACGCCGTGCCGCGCACCGTTTCGGGCGGCGAGCGGGCGCTTTACCACGCGCTCTACCCCGCCCGCCATGCGCTCTATTCCTCCGATGAATTTGCCCGCAACTGCGGCCTCGACGCTGCCCCGATCGACGACCTCGCCGCCTTTCACATCGTTTTCGGCAAGACCGTGCCGGACATTTCGCTCAACGCGGTGGCCAACCTCGGCTACGCCGAAGGCCGCTGGCTGAAGCCGGTCTGGCCAGGCGACACGCTGCGCTCGGAAAGCCAGGTGATTGGGCTCAAGCAAAATTCCAACGGCAAATCCGGCGTCGTCTGGGTGCGCACCAAAGGCTACAACCAGGATGACGAGGCGGTGCTTGACTACATCCGCTGGGTGATGGTGCGCAAACGCGACGCGGCCACGCCAGCGCCCGATACGCTGATCCCCGAACTCAAGCCAGCGCTGGCGGCGGCGGATCTGGTGATCCCCGAAGGGCTCGATTTTGCCCGCTACGATTTCACCCTCGCCGGAGAGCGGCACACGCTTGGCGATTACGAGATCGACGAGAAGATCGACCACGTTGATGGCGTGACGATCGAGGAAGCCGAGCACATGCTGGCCACCAGGCTGTGGCAAAACACCGCCAAGGTGCATTTCGACGCCACCAACCGCCCCGACGGCAAGCGGCTGATCTACGGCGGGCATGTGATCAGCCTTGCCCGGGCGCTCAGCTTCAACGGGCTCGCCAACGCGCAGATGATCGTTGGCCTCAATGCCGGCGCCCACGCCAACCCCTGCTTTGCCGGCGATACCGTGCGGGCCTGGTCCGAGGTGCTCGACAAGGCCGCGACGAGCCACCCCGGCGTGGGCGCGATCCGCCTTCGCCTCGTCGCTGTCAAACATGGCGCGCCCGCCTTCGCGCTCAAGGGTGAGGATGGAAAGTATCATCCCGACGTGCTGCTCGATCTTGACTATTGGGCGCTGATACCAGTTTGATCGGGCCATGCGCCTTACCCTGCCTCTGATCGCCCTGCCCCTTTTTGCCTCGGCCGTTGCGCTGCCAGCCACGGCGGGCGGCAGCAAGGGCGACTATGTAGCCGCCCGCGCGGAAAACGTCGCGCCCGGCCGCGCCACGGCTCAACATGAAGACCCGGTGCAGCGCTTCGTCGAGAGCAACATCACCGAAACGCTCTACCACGAGTTCGGCCACGTGCTGATCGACGTGCTCGAATTGCCAGTGTTCGGCCCCGAGGAATTTGCCGTCGATCTATTCGCCATCGTCTTGATGAACCGGATGCATGACGAAGACACCGTGGTGCGGATGACCTACGACGTCGCCGCCGCCTACGACGCGGGAACGCTGAAGGAGGGAGATGCCGGCGACGCTCCGGCGCTGTGGGACGTGCACGGGCTCGACCGGCAGCGCTACTACAACCTCGCTTGCCTGATGTATGGTGCCGATCCGGACGCGCGCGAAGACATTGCGACAGATCTCGGCCTGCCTCAGGCGCGGATCGAAACCTGCCAAGAGGAATACGCGCGCGCCGCGCGCGCCTGGGGCGAGGTGCTCGATGGCATCGCCGTGGGCGCGCCTGGCGACGCCCTGAAAATGGATTGGATGCTCGACGCCGAAAGCCCGGTGACGCAATACGTTGCCGCCGAGGTGGCGCGGCTGAACGCGGTGCTGACCCTGCCTGAAGAGATCGCGGTGAGCGTGATTCCCTGTGGCGAGGCCAACGCCTTTTACGACCCCGGCCCACGCGAGATTCTCATCTGCACCGAGATGGCCGCACAGCTGGCCGAGCTGGCGCGCTGAACGGCGGCAGCCGCACGATGACGGCGGCCCCCCGAACATCCACACGCGAGACAAACACCCGAACAACATATTCAGATATATGGTTTTCCGCCTTTCCGGCAAACCGGAAAAGCAGATTCGTCGAGCCGGGATGATGCGGGGGGCTTGGACCGAGCGATATTTTGTGATCACACTGACCATTCTTGTGATCACGCAATAGAAAAATTCGTTCACGTTTCCAGATATACGCGACATTTTCGCTGCAACAGGGTGTGACAGCCGGGTGATTTTGATTATGCAGACGCATGACAACAACCAGTCGAAAGGTCTTTCGCATGGCCGACGTGGAACAGGGCAGCCGCCCGCTTTCGCCGCATCTTCAAGTCTACAAGCTTGGTCTAACGATGATCGTATCAGGCCTGCACCGGATCACTGGCGTGGGCATGATCGTATCCGCCATCCTGATTGTCTGGTGGTTTATCGCGCTGGCGGTTTCGCCCGACTATTTCGCCAAGGTCGATTGGCTTCTCACCACATGGATTGGCCTTCTGGTGATGATCGGGTCGCTGTGGGCCTTCTTCCATCACCTGATGAACGGCATTCGCCACCTTTTCTGGGACAAGGGGTACTTCTTGGATATCCCCGCTGTCGAGAAGGGCGCGCGCATCGTGCTGTTTGGCGCACCGGTCCTGATGGTGCTGTCGGTCATCCTGATCGCGATCATCTGAGGAGAGAGCAATGAGCTATATGACCGATTACAAACGGGCGCGTGGTCTGGGTTCCGCCCACGAGGGCACGCATCATTTCTGGATCCAGCGGGTCACCGCCGTGGCGCTCATTCCGCTCGGACTGTTGTTTATCTGGCCGTTCGCGGCCGCCCTTGGCGAGGGCGCAGAGGCCGCGCAGGCGATCTATCGCAATGGCTGGAATGCCTTTATCGCGATCAACTTTTTCGTGCTCACCTTCTGGCATCTGAAGCTGGGCGTTCAGGTGGTGATCGAGGATTATGTACACGGCAAGGGCCGGCGGCTGCGCTTTCTGCTCGCCAACATGTACTTCTGCTGGGGCATGGGCCTGGCGGCGGTGATGGCGGTGGTCAAGATATGGCTCGGCGCGTGAGGAGAAGATGATGGCAGCCTACGAATACGAAACACATGAATACGACGTTGTTGTGGTTGGCGCCGGCGGCGCTGGTCTGCGCGCCACGCTGGGCATGGCCGAACAGGGCCTGCGCACCGCTAATGTCACCAAGGTTTTCCCGACGCGCTCACATACCGTGGCGGCGCAAGGGGGCATTGCCGCGTCGCTCGGCAACATGGGGCCGGACAGTTGGCAGTGGCACATGTATGACACCCTGAAGGGCTCCGACTGGCTCGGCGACATGGACACGATGGAATATGTCGCCCGCGAGGCGCCCAAGGCGGTCTATGAGCTCGAACACTACGGCGTGCCGTTTTCGCGCAACGAAGACGGCAAGATTTACCAGCGCCCGTTCGGCGGCCACACCACCGAATACGGCGAGGGCGTTTCGGTGGAACGGGTCTGCGCCGCCGCCGACCGCACCGGGCACGCGATGCTGCACACGCTCTACGGCCAGAGCCTGAAGCAAAACGCCGAGTTCTTCGTCGAATATTTTGCGATCGACCTGATCATGTCGGAAGACGGGCAATGCCAGGGTGTCGTGGCGTGGAAGCTCGACGATGGCACCATTCACGTTTTCAATGCCAAGATGACGGTGCTGGCGACGGGCGGTTATGGCCGCGCCTTTTTCAACTGCACCTCGGCCCACACCTGCACCGGCGATGGCGGCGGCATGGTCGCGCGCGCCGGACTTGCATTGCAAGACATGGAGTTCGTGCAATTCCACCCGACCGGCGTTTTCGGCCCCGGCATGCTCATTACCGAGGGCGCGCGCGGCGAAGGCGGCTATCTGACCAACTCCGAGGGCGAGCGGTTCATGGAACGCTACGCGCCGACCTTCAAGGATCTCGCCTCGCGCGACGTGGTCAGCCGCTGCATGACAATTGAAATTCGCGAAGGCCGTGGCGTTGGCCCGAACAAGGACCACATTCACCTCAACCTGTCGCACCTGCCCGCCGAGCTGCTGGCCGAACGCCTGCCTGGCATCTCCGAAACCGCGAAAATCTTCGCCGGTGTCGACGTGACGAAAGAGCCGATCCCGGTTCTGCCAACGGTGCATTACAACATGGGCGGCATCCCGACGAACTATTGGGGTGAGGTGCTTAACCCGACCGACGCCGACCCCGATGCGGTGGTGCCGGGGCTGATGGCGGCGGGCGAAGCGGCCAGCGCCAGCCTGCACGGGGCCAACCGCCTTGGTGCCAACAGCCTGATCGACCTTGTGGTTCTTGGCCGCGCTGCCTCGATCCGGGCCGGGCAGGTTGTCGACCCCGCCGCGCCGAACCCAACGCTGAACACCGCCTCGATCGACCAAGCGCTCGACCGGTTCGATGGTTTGCGCCATGCCAAGGGGAAAATCCCCACAGCCGAGCTTCGATTGGAGATGCAGCGCACGATGCAGAACGACGCCGCCGTGTTCCGCACCGACAAGACACTCGCCGAAGGCGTGGAAAAGATGACAGCCGTTGCCGCCAAGCTCGGCGACCTTGGGGTGACCGACCACAGCCTGATCTGGAACTCCGATCTGATGGAAACGCTTGAGCTGACCAACCTCATGCCCAATGCGCTCGCCACGATCAACGGGGCCGAAGCGCGCAAGGAAAGCCGTGGCGCGCATGCCAGCGAGGATCACCCCGAGCGCGACGACAAAGAATGGCGCAAGCACACGATCGCGCGTGTCGATGGGCCGAAAGTCACGCTCAGCTATCGCCCGGTGCATACCGAGCCGCTGACCAGCCACGAAGACGGCGGCATTGATCCCCGCAAGATCGCGCCGAAAAAACGGGTCTATTGAGGAAAATCCGATGGTTGAGTTTACGCTTCCCAAGAACTCGAAGATACGCACTGGCAAGACCTGGCCGAAGCCCGAGGGCGCGACCCGGCTCAAGACCTTCCATATCTACCGTTGGAACCCAGACGACGGCGAAAACCCGCGTGTCGACACCTATTTCGTCGATCTCGCCACTTGTGGGCCGATGGTTCTGGATGCGCTGATCAAGATCAAGACCGAGATCGACCCCACGCTCACCTTCCGCCGCTCCTGCCGTGAAGGCATCTGCGGCTCCTGCTCGATGAATATCGGTGGGCAAAACCGTCTCGCCTGTATCCATGGGATCGACGAGGAAAAGGGCGATGTGAAGATCTATCCGCTGCCGCATTTGGACGTGGTGAAAGACCTGGTGCCCGATCTCACCCATTTCTACGCCCAACATGCCTCGATCAAACCCTGGCTCATCACCGAGAGCCCGACGCCTGAGAAGGAGTGGAAGCAGTCGATCGAAGACCGCAAGAAGCTCGACGGGCTTTACGAATGTGTGATGTGCGCGTCCTGCTCCACCTCCTGCCCGAGCTACTGGTGGAACCCCGACCGTTACCTTGGCCCGGCCACGCTTCTGCACGCCTACCGCTGGATCATCGACAGCCGCGACGAAGCCACCGGCGAGCGGCTCGACGATCTGGAAGACCCGTTCAAGGTCTACCGCTGCCATACCATCTTGAACTGCACCCAAACCTGCCCGAAAGGGTTGAACCCGGCCAAGGCGATTGCCGAGATCAAGAAGCTGCACGTCGAGCGCACGCTCTGAGCCCTTGACCCGACGCGAAAGCCCGGCGACCATCGCCGGGCTTTTGTCATTTCGGGGAGGCACGATGGCACCCAGCCCGGTATCACGGTTCGGCGAAACGCTGGGGCTCGTGCATGGAATGCGTGCGGCCTGGGTGGGCCTTCCCACCACGCTTGGCGTGCTCACCCTCGCGCGCCGCTTCGCGCGCTCCGAACTGGTCACGCGCGGGCGCGATCTCTCGCCCGGGCCGTTCGACATGATTCACATCTTCACCATGAGCCAGGGCGTGCTTGAGGCCGAGCTGCCCGAGGCGCGCAAACGCCTTGCGCCCGGCGGTGCGGTCTGGGTGAGCTGGCCCGCGCTCGGGGCCAACCTGCCGTCCGACCTGACCGAGCGAGAGGTGCGCATCCTCGCCGGCGAATGTGCGCTCGATCCCGCCGCGCCTTGCCAACTCACCGAGCGCTGGCTGGCGCTCCGGCTCGCCCTGCCGCAGTCGCCGATCTGACGCCGGTCATTCCCGCGCCCGCAGCACCCGCGCCGGGCTGGCTGAAAGCGCGCCCCAGGCAAAGGCAAGCCCGGCGAACGTGGTCAACACCACCCCGCCGGCGACGATGAGAAGCGCCGAGGCGAGATCGAAGGTAAATTCGCTGTCCATCACGAAGCGCGAGACGGCCCAGCCCGCGAGCCCGCCGGCAAACACCGCCACCAGCCCCGCCGCCGCGCCCAGCACGGCCGAGCGCAGCGCAAAATTGGCGAGCACGAGCCCGCGAGACGCGCCAAGCGTTTTCAACACCGCCGCCTCATAGGTGCGCGCTCGCTCCCCCGCTGCCGCCGCGCCGATCAGCACCACCGCGCCCGTCACCAACGTCACCAGCGCGCCATAGGTGATCGCGGCCGCCACCTGCCCCATCAGGTCAGTCACAGCGCCGATCGCCTCGCGCACCGAGATCACGGTGATGTTGGGGAGGCTCTTCGAGAGATCGCGCATAAGCGCGGCTTCCGCCTCCTGCTGGGCGTAGATCGTGGCAATCCAGCTGTGCGGCGCCCCGGCCAGCGCCGAGGGGTTCATGGCGATGGTAAAGCCCATGCCGGCTGTTGAAAAATCCACCCCGCGCAAGCTCGCTATGGTGCCAGTGATCTCGCGTCCGAGGATGTTTACCCCCATCTCGTCGCCAATCCGCAGCCCGATCTCTTCCGCTTCGTTGGCCGAAAACGAGATAAGCGGCGGGCCGGTGTAGCCCTCGGGCCACCACGCACCGGCGGTGAGCGTGGTGCGCTCGGGCAGCGCCTCGGAATAGGTCACGCCCCGGTCTCCGCGCACCACCCAGTGATCGCCCGCGACCTCTTCGGCGGGGCGGCCGTTGATGGTGATGATCCTGCCGCGCAGCATTGGCGCCGTATCCATCCGGCTCACGCCCGGGTCGGTTTCCACCCGGTCGCGCAGCGCGCCGATCTGGTCGGGCTGGATATCGACCACGAAGAAGCTGGGCGCGACGGCGGGCAGTTCTCGCTGGATCGCGCCGCGCAGGTTGTTGTCGATCTGGCCAACGGCGGCGAGCACTGAAAGGCCCAGACCAAGCGAGAGCACCACCGAGGCGGCCTCACCCCCCGGGCCGCCGACCGAGGCCAACGCCATGCGCAGCGTGGGCCGGCCCCGCAAAGCCCGCCGCCCTGCCGCCCAGGCTGCGAAGCGGCGCACGGCCTGGCCTGCCAGAACCAGCGTGAGGAACGCGCCAAAGATACCACCCGCTGCCGCCAGCGTGATCTTCGGCGTGCCGGAAAACAGCGCGGCCAGCCCGACAAGCAGCGCCAGCAAGAGCGCAGTAGCGAACAACACCCAATGCCGGGGCCAGCGCCGGAGCCCCGTCGCCGCATCGCGGTAGAGCGCCGCCACATGGATCTCCTGCGCGCGCGCCAGCGGCCAGAGCGTGAACAGCGCCGCCGCAAGCAGCCCGTAGAGCGCCGCCTCGATCAACGGCCTGGGGGCAACGCCCAGATCCACCGGAACCGGCAAAGCCGAGGTGATCAGCGGCGCGAAGGCGAGCGGCAGACCTGCACCAAGCACGAGCCCGAGGCTGATACCCAGCGCGGTGAGCGCGCCGATCTGCAAGGCGTAGACGGCAAAGATCGTGCCGCGCGTTGCACCCAGCACCTTCAGCGTGGCGATAGTTTCGGTTTTCTCGTCAAGATAGGCCCGCACCGCCGCAGAGATTCCAACACCCCCAACCGCGAGCCCGGCAAGCCCCACCAGGACGAGGAAGCTGCCGAGCCGTTCAACCGCATGGCTCACCCCCGGCGCGCCGTTGCGCGCATCGCGCCAGCGTGGCGCGCTCTCGGCAAGAGCCGTGGTAACATCGGTCTTCACAGCCTCCAGATCGGCCCCCTCGGGCAGTTTCAGCCGATACTCGGCATCGAACAAAGTGCCCTCGCGGAGCAGACCGGACGCGGCAAGATCAGCGCTGCGCACCAGCATTGGCGGGCCGAAACCAAACCCGGCGGTCGCATTGTCGGGCACCGAGACGAGCGCGGCCATCAGCATGAAGCTCTGATCTCCAAGGCGGAAGGCATCGCCCGGCGCAAGGCCCAGCCGGTCAATCAGGAGCGGGCTCATCGCCGCCCCCGGCAGGCCACCCGCGCCGGCAAAAACCGCGT
>MNZL01000113.1 GCA_001873585.1 Rhodobacterales bacterium CG2_30_65_12
TGGCACCTACGAGTTCACCAATTACGCCACGCTCAAGCTCTGGGCGCCGCAGATGGTGGCGGTCGATGTGATCTGGGGCACATTGCTCACCGGGGTTTCGGCATGGCTGGGCGTGTTGGCGGCGCGCGCCTTGGCATGAAGATGCGTCGAGGGCTTGCGCCCGCCGGGCTGAGCTCTTGCCGTGGCGGTGCATCCAGTCTTCAGTCGTCACGAAGGATCGGTCGTCCGCGAGGCCTGTTGTCACGATGTCAGGCCGCGATAGGCGGCAAGAAAATCAAGTGAAACGGTCGTGAAACAATGGAGGGAGGGCAATGAAGGTTTTTGGCATTTCCAATTGCGATACCGTTCGCGCGGCGATCAGGGCGCTCACGGCGGCGGGGCATGCGCCCGAGCTCGTTGATATTCGCCGCGACGGGTTAGGACTGGCTGATCTGGAGCGGTTTTTCGAGGCTTTCGGCGCGGCGCTGGTCAATCGGCGGTCGGCCACCTGGCGCGGACTGTCCGAGGCGGAACGGGCCGAGCCGCCGGTGCGGCAGATTTCAGCCCATCCGGCGCTGATGAAACGCCCGGTTATCGAGGCGGATGGGCGGCTCACGCTCGGGTGGGATGAGGTCGTGCAGGCCGAGTGGCTTGGCAAACCGGTCTGACGTGCCTATCTGAGCGGAACGCAACGGAGGGCGGATATGCGCAACGCGGCACTGGTTCTGGGTATCATCGGCGGGGTGATCGGCATGTTTGTCGGCCTGTTCGGCTACGGTTGGACCTCACTCGTCGACCGTGAGCCCGACGTGGCCACGATCTTTGGCAACTTCGACAATCCCGGGCTCGTGCGCGTTGTCTCGGTGGCCGCCCCGGTGCTGGCGATTGCCGGCGGCGCGATGGCCAAGGTGCGTGCCCTCTGGGGCGGCGTGCTCCTGCTGGTTTCGGCGGTGCTGATGCAGCAAGCCTTCAGCTTCAACACGGCCACGATGTTTCCCATCGTGATGGCCGGTCTGGCCGGCCTTCTGGCGCTTGCGGCGGGCAAGCCGGACGAGCCCAAGGCGCATTTCTGACCGCATCGCGCCCCCTTTTTCTTGGGCGAAATACTCCGGGAGGTCTGGGGGGCAGCGTCCCCCAGCCTTGTCGTTATTCAAGCCGGGCTCAGAAAAAGCCGAGCTTGCCCGGATTGTAGCTCACCGTCATGTTTTTCGTCTGCTGGTAATGGTCGAGCATCATCTTATGGGTCTCGCGGCCGAAGCCCGATTGCGTGTAGCCACCGAACGCCGCATGCGCCGGGTCGGCGTGGTACTGGTTGAGCCAGACACGCCCCGGTCTCGGTCGAGCCGGGCTGCGGCAATATGGCATAAGATTTCGCGGGCGGGCGAGGGCCACCAAGGCCGGGGGCGCTGCCCCCGGACCCCTCCCCCCGGACCCCCGAGCTATTTGCGGCCAAAAAAGGTGGCGCGCCTCAGCGCAGATCCGGCGCCAGCGCCTCGGCCGCGAGCGCCTCGACCACCTCTTCGAGGGCGAGCACCTTGCTGTGCTTGTCGCCAAGGCGGCGCATCGAGACGGTGCGCTCCTCCACCTCCTTCATGCCGATGGCGAGGATCACCGGCACTTTGCTCACGGAGTGTTCGCGGACCTTGTAGTTGATCTTTTCGTTGCGTACGTCGGCCTCGGCGCGCACGCCGCGCGCCTTGAGCGCAGTAACCACTTCGTGAACGAAGCCATCGGCGTCGGACACGATCGAGGCCACCACCACCTGACGCGGAGCGATCCAGAACGGCAGGCGCCCGGCGTGCTCCTCAATCAGGATGCCGATGAAGCGCTCGAAGCTGCCCAGCGTGGCGCGATGCAGCATCACCGGGCGGTGCTTGGCGCCGTCTTCGCCGATGTAATTGGCATCGAGCCGTTCGGGCAGGACGAAATCCACCTGCAACGTGCCAAGCTGCCAATCGCGGCCGATCGCGTCGGTCAGGACAAACTCGAGCTTCGGGCCATAGAACGCGCCCTCGCCGGGGTTGACCTCGAAGGTGTAGCCCGCGTGCTCGGTGGCCTGCGCCAGCGCGCGTTCGGCCTTGTCCCACACCTCGTCGGAGCCCGCGCGCTTGTCGGGCCGGTCGGAAAACTTCACCTTCCAGTCGTCGAAACCGAGATCGGCATAGACCTTGGCGAGAAAGTCGATGAAGCGCTTGGTCTCGCTCTCGATCTGGTCTTCGGTGCAGAAGATGTGGGCGTCGTCCTGCACAAATCCGCGCACCCGCATGATGCCGTGCAGCGCGCCGGAGGGCTCGTAGCGATTGCACGAGCCAAACTCGGCGATTCTGAGCGGCAGATCGCGGTAGGACTTGAGGCCCTGGTTGAAGATTTGCACGTGGCCGGGGCAGTTCATCGGTTTGAGCGCGTTCACCGTTTTCTCGCGGGCATGCTCCTCGTCGACCTCGACGATAAACATGTTGTCCTGATATTTTTCCCAATGCCCGGATTGCTCCCAGAGCTTGCGGTCGATCACTTGGGGCGTGTTGACTTCGACGTAGCCACCCTTTTCCTGTTGCCGACGCATGTAGTCCTGCAGCGTGGTGTAGATGCGCCAGCCGTTCGGGTGCCAGAAGATCTGGCCCGGGGCCTCTTCCTGCAGGTGGAACAGATCCATCTCGCGGCCGAGCCGGCGGTGATCGCGCTTCTCGGCTTCTTCGAGAAAGGTGAGGTATTTCTTCAGCCCATCGCGGTTGAGAAAGCCGACGCCGTAGATGCGCTGGAGCATCGGGTTGTTGGAATCGCCGCGCCAATAGGCCCCCGCCACCTTCATCAGCTTGAAGGCGTCAGCGGGGATCTGGCCGGTGTTTTGCAAATGCGGGCCGCGGCAAAGATCCTGCCAATGGCCGTGCCAATACATCCGGATCGGCTGGCCGTCGTCGGGGATCGCGTTCACCAGCTCGACCTTGTAAGGCTCGTTGTTGGCCTCGTAATACTTGATCGCGCGGTCGCGGTCCCAAACCTCGGTGGTTACCGGATCGCGGCGGTTGATGATCTCTTTCATCTTGGCTTCGATGGCGCCGAGGTCTTCCGGCGTGAACGGCTGTTCGCGGTCAAAATCGTAATACCAGCCGTTTTCGATCACCGGGCCGATCGTCACCTTCACGCCGGGCCAGATCTCCTGCACTGCCCGCGCCATGATATGCGCCGCATCGTGGCGGATCAGCTCAAGCGCCTGGGCCTCGTCCTTCATCGTGTGAATGGCGATCTCGGCGTCTTCGGTGATCGGCCATTGCAGATCGTGATGCTTGCCGTTGACCGTGGCCGAAATCGCCTTCTTGGCCAGCGAATTGGAAATGTCTGCGGCCACGTCGGCGGGCGTCACGCCAGCTTTGAACGCTTTGGAATTGCCATCGGGGAAGGTCAGGGAAATCTGGGCCATATCGGCTCTCTCCTCGTCGGTTTGGCGCCCACGAAACGCCCGGTTGCGGGTATGGTTTGCTCCCATTTGCCCGCCGCGCGTGGCGATGTCAACGCAAGCTGTGCAGACCGCGCCCGGCGAAAGCGCGCGCCCCGTCCAATGGCCCCTTTCCAATCCCCAGGCGTTGCGGCAGGATCGCGCCAAAACAGGGGGCAAGCATGAGCGCGCCGAGCTATCACGACACGGCCGAAGGGCGGCGGATCGCCTATCATCAAACCGAAGGGCAGGGGCCCGGCGTGGTGTTCCTCGGCGGTTTCATGTCGGATATGGAGGGCACCAAGGCGCTGGCGCTGGAAGCCTGGGCGCAGGCCCAGGGCCGGGCCTTTGTGCGGTTTGATTACTCCGGCCACGGGCAAAGCTTGGGCGCCTTCACCGAGGGCTGCATCGGCGATTGGGCGGCAGACGCGCGCAGCGTGATCGAGGCGCTCACGGATGGGCCGCAGGTGCTGGTGGGCTCGTCGATGGGTGGTTGGATTTCGGCAATTCTCACCCGCACTATTCCGCAAAAACTGGCCGGGTTTGTTGGAATCGCCGCAGCGCCGGATTTTACCGAAGACAGCATGTGGCGCGATTTTTCCGACGATGAGCGGGCACGGCTGATGGCGATGGGCGAGGTGCTTCTGCCCTCCGACTACGGCGATCCCTACCCGATCACGCGCCGTCTGATCGAAGACGGGCGCGCCCATCTCGTGCTGCGCACGGCCTTGCCGATGCCGTTTCCGGTGCGGCTGTTGCAGGGCACCGAGGATGAGGCGGTGGAGCGGCATGTGGCGCTCAGGCTGCTCGATCATATCGACGGACCCGACGTGCAGCTCACCTTCGTGAAAGGGGCCGACCACCGGTTTTCGACGCCTGCCTGCCTTGCGTTGGTGATGCGCGCGGTGGAAGAGGTGCTCGAATGAGCGAGCCGATCCTGATGGTGCCCGGCATGATGAGCGATGCCCGGGTATTCGGCCCGCAGATCGAAGACCTGAGCCGGGATTACGCAATCCACCTCGCGCGGGTGACGAAGGCCGAGAGCATCCGCGAGATGGCCGCCGAGGCGATCCACCACGCGCCGGCGCGCTTTGCGCTCGTTGGCCACAGCATGGGCGGCATCGTGGCGATGGAAATCTTGCGCCGGGTGCCCGAGCGGGTGACGCGGATCGCGCTCATTTCCACCACGCCCTTGGCTGAGACGCCCGAGCAGGCGGCCTGGCGCGAGCCGCAGATCGTCAAGGCGCTGGCGGGCAATCTTTTCGACGCGCTGCGCGGGGCGCTCCCGCCTGACAGCCTCGCGCCGGGGCCGGGGCGGGCGCGGGTGCTTGAGATCGTCGATGCGATGGCCGCCGATATTGGCGCGCAGGAGTTCATCCGCCAGTCGCGCGCGCTGCAGCGCCGGCCCGACGCGCAGAAAACCCTGCGCATGGCCCGCGCCCCTGCCTTGGTGCTCTGCGGCGGGCTCGACAAGCTCACGCCGCCACGCCGCCACGAGTTCATGGCCGAGCTGATCCCATACGCCGAGCTTGCGGTGATCGAGGAGGCCGGGCATTTGCCGACGCTGGAGACGCCCGTGAAGGTCATCCTTGCACTCAGGGCCTGGATGGACCTGCCGATGGTGCTGCGCTAGCTTTTGCGCTGAAACAGCACCATCACCAGCGCGAGCGTGGTTGAGCCCAGCATCAGCAGCAGCGAGACGGCGTTGAGCAGCGGCGTGGAGCCTTCCTTCAGCCGGTCAAACATGGCGATGGTCAGCGGCGCGTCGGAGCCGACCAGCATCAGCGTGGTGTTGAAGTTCTCGAAGCTCATCAGGAAGGCGACGACGAAACCGCCGATCAGCGCCGGTGCAAGGTAGGGGATCGTGACGGTGCGCACGGCGGTCATCCGGTTCGCGCCGAGGTTCAGCGCCGCTTCCTCCAACGTGCGGTCAAACTTCTGCAAGCGCGCCGCGATCACCAGCGTGACGATGGTGGTGATGAAGGAAAACTGGCCGAGGATCACCAGCGTGAGCCCGGGGCGCAGCGCCTCGATATCATAGCCGATCCCATCCCACACCCCGTTGGCGACGGTGGAGGAAAATACCAGGATCGAGATGCCGAGCACGATTCCGGGGATCACCAGAGGCAGCAGCATCAGCACATAGAACAGCCCCTTGAAGCGGAACTCGTAGCGGTTGAACAGAAAGGCGTTGGTCGTGCCCACCACCACCGACAGAGCCGAGACGAAGACGGCGATAAAGCCCGAATTGCCGAGCGCGCGCAGGATCGGGCGTTCGTGAAACACGCCGATCATTGGCCGGGAATCGCCGAAAAACCACTCAAGCGTGAAGCCCTTCCAGGGCAGCGAGGGGAACTGGCTGTTGTTGAACGCAAACACGGCCACCACAGTAAGCGGCAGCGCGAGGTAGAGGAAAAACAGCGCCACATAGGCCCGGTAGGCAATGCGGAAGGCGCGGGGTTGGCGGATTGAAGGTATCATCGCGTCACCCCATCGTCTTTTCAAGCGTCTGGCCGGTGAGCTTCAGCGTGCCCCAGACGATGAGCGACGACAAGAACAGCAGCATGAAGCCGAAGGCTGCGCCAAGCTCCCAGTTGAAGCGCACGATGAACTGCGAGTAGATCAGCTCGGTGAACCACAAGCTGTCTTTCCCGCCGAGCATGGTCGGGGTGAGGTAGTTGCCAAGCGACAGCATGAAAACGATGATCGAGCCTGAGACGATCCCCGGCATCGCGTGCGGAATGATGATCTCGCGCATGACCGAAAACCCGCTGCCGCCAAGATCATATCCCGCCTCGATCACGCTGTCGTCGAGGCTTTCCATCGTGGTGATCAGCGGCACCACCATGAACAGCATCGAGGTGTAGACGAGGCCCACCATCATGGCGACATCGTTGTAAAGCATTTCCACCGGCTGATCGGCGAGGCCGAGCCATTGCAGCAGGGTGGAAAACAGCCCGGTTTCGCGCAAGAGGATCATCCAGCCGAAGGTGCGCACCAGCTCCGAGACGTAGAACGGCACCAGCGTGAGCAAAAACAGCGCCGATTGCAGCCGGCCCTTGGCGATCTTGGCGATGTAGAACGATACCGGGAAGCCGATCACCAGTGTGAGCGCGGTGGCGAGGATCGACATCATCGCTGTGCGCAGGAAGGTGACGAGGTAGAGCGGTTCGGTAAAAAAGGTGAGGTAGTTGGCAAGGCTGGTCTGGTATTCAGCCACGCCGATGCGCTCGCGGATCGACACCAGAAACATGTCGATATGCGGGATGACGATCAGCAGCCCGAGCCAGAGCACAAGCGGCGCGAACAGAAGGAAGAAGCCAAGTTTCGCCCCCGCCCGCATCAGGTGCCCCCCGTGCCGGAGGCCTTGGCGGTGGCAGCGGCGGCGGTGGGATCGTAGGCGAAGGCGTTGGCCTGCTCGGCTTCCCAGCCAATGTGCACCTCGTCGCCGCGTTTGAGGGCGGAAAATTCGCCCGACTGCGGTAGCGCCACCTCGATCTCGTCGCCGCCGCCCGCAGGCCGCAGCATCGCGCGGGACGCGGCACCGTTGAACAGGAGCGAGCCGACGCTGCCCGACATTTGATTTGAAAAATGCGCCACATCGCTAACGGCGTGGCCGATGCGGATCGCCTCGGGGCGCACAAAGATCTCGGCCTCTTCGCCCACGCGCAGGCCCCGGCCATGGTCGGCCCCGGTGATCACCAGTCCGGCTTCGGTGGTGAGCTGCAAGCCGCCGCCTTGCGCCCGTGTGACCTTGCCGCGCCAGCGGTTCGCCTCGCCGACAAAGCCCGCCACGAAGGCGGTGCCGGGGCGATAGTAAAGATCTCGGCCCGAGCCGATTTGCTCGAAACGGCCCTGGTTCATCACCGCGATCTGGTCCGACATCACCAACGCCTCGGATTGATCGTGGGTGATGTAGATGAAGGTGGTGCCGAAATCGGATTGGAGCTGTTTCAGCTCGATCTTCATGTGCTCGCGCAGCTTCAGGTCGAGCGCGCCGAGCGGCTCGTCGAGCAAGAGCACGTCGGGTTCCATCACCATGCAGCGGGCGATTGCCACACGCTGCTTCTGGCCGCCCGAGAGCTCGTCAACCTTGCGTTTGCCGATGCCGGGCAGGCCGATGCGTTCAAGCACTTCGCCGACGCGGGCCGCGATCTCGGCCTTTTCCATGCCCTTGCGGCGCAGACCGTAGCCAATATTGCCCTCGATATTCATCATCGGAAACAGCGCGAGGTGCTGAAACACCATGTTCACCGGGCGCTTGTTGGGGGGCACGTCGAGAATCGAGCGCCCGCGGATCAGGATATCGCCCGAGGTCGGCTCGAGAAAGCCCGCGATCATCCGCATGATCGTGGTCTTGCCACAGCCCGAGGGGCCGAGGATCGAAAAGAAAGAGCCTTCCGGCACGCTGAACGATACATCGTCTACGGCGACGAAATTGCCGAACCGTTTGCTGAGAGAGACGCTTTCGAGAATCGGGTCGGTCATGGGGCGGTCCGGGGCAGGGAGACGGCCCCCGCGATCGCGGAGGCCGTCAAGGTTTGTCTCAATGGGATCAGTTGGCCGCTTTCACGCGGTCGAGCGCGGCACCTTCAAGCACTTCAAGGCCGGCCGGCACCGGCGGATACCACTTGATGTTGTCCACCGCTTCCGGCGGGAAGCTGGCCTGGTAGCGCGCCTTGAGTTCGGCCGAGACAAATTCGTCGGCCCCCTTCGAGGCGGTGAAGTTGCCCGCCACTTCGGTGATCATCGCCGCCACCTCGGGCTGCATCACGAAGTTGATCCAGTCATAGGCCGCCTGATCGGCCTTGCCCTTGGCCGGCAGAACGAAGGTGTCGATCCACCCCAGCGCGCCGGATGCCGGGGCGACGAAGGTGATATCGGGGTTGTCGGCGTTGAGTTTCCATCCGCCGGTATCCCAGGCCATTGCCGCCACGGCTTCGCCCGAGCGCATCAGGTTGAGCAGCTCGTCGCCGCCCGACCAGTAGGTTTTCACCCCCGGTTTGCACTCGACCAGCTTGGCTTCAACCTGGTCGATAATCGCCTTGTAGGCGGCTTCGTCGCCGTAAGCGGCGAACGGGTCGAGGCCCATCGCGTAGGCGAAGCCGATCAGGGTCGGGCGCTTGAGGCGATAGGAAACCTTGCCGGCCATCTCGGCGTTGCAAAGATCGGTGTAGTCCTTCACGCCGGGCGCTTTTGCGGTGTCGACCACCAGACCGCTCGTGCCCCAGACATGCGGCACACCAAAGACTTCACCGCCCACGGTGGTGTTGGCCTTGGTGGCTTCCAGCATCGAGCCGATGAACTGGCCCGCGTCGATCTTCGACAGATCAATCGGCTTGTAGATGCCGAACTCTGCCTGCGGCCCGGCGATGCGGTCCTGGCTCGGCTGGGCGAGGTCGAAACCGCCGCCGCCGGTGGCGCGCAGCTTGGCGATCATTTCCTCGTTGTTCGAAAGCGTCACCTCGACCTTGTGGCCGGTCTCCTGCTCGAAAAGGGCGATCACGTTTTCGGGCGCGTAGCCGCCCCAGGTGAGCAGGCGCAGCGTTTCGGCGCTGGCGGCGGTCGCAAAGCCAAGGGTGGCGATACTGGCGGCCGACAGCAGCAGGGCGGTGCGGCGGTGGATGGTTTTCATGGAACTACTCCCAGTTTTGATCAAATGGTCTATCCGTGCCGCCGCCCTAATCCGGGGAGGTAACACGAACATGACAGGTGCCCGTTGTGCCCGGGCGTTGGGGGTGTATTTCGGTCGCCCCCGGTTTTGTCCTCTCGATCAAAAGCATGGGATGCATGATGAGCGAGAGTCAATCGCTTTGGCTTTGCGTTTTTGCTCTCCGGTTCCCTTCTGTTGTGCGCGACCGCTCCCCCGGCCTAGAGAAACTTGCGAAAGACCGTGGTGCGGTCGAATATCTCTTCCAGCTCGGCCATGCGATCGCGGGTGGTCTCGTCCCACAGCGCTTCCTGCACGGCGGCGATCATCGTTTCGGTCAGCAGCATCAGCGCGGCGGCGCTGTCCCAGGCCGAAGGGGCTTCGATCTTGGCGGCAAAGACGTGGTTGGCATGGGCCTGCACCGGCGAGAGCCACTGGTCGGTGAACAGGATGATTCGGATGCCGCGCGCTTCGGCGATCCGAGCCAGCGTGAGCGCCGCGTTCTGGTAGCGGCGGATATCGTAGATCACCAGCACATCGCCCGGGTTCATGTCGAGCAGGGCATGGCTCCAGCCCGAAGAGGTCTCGCGCATGTGCACCACGCCGCGCCGGATTACCTGCAGATGCAGCTCAAGATAATCCGCCAGCGCCCGGGTGATGCGCCCGCCGGTGATGAACACCTGCGCGCCGGGATCGGCCAGCAGCGCCGTCGCGGCGTCGAAATTGGCCGGGTCGACCTGGGCGAGCGTCTGGCGGATATTGGCCAGCGTGGCATCGGCGAAGCGGTTGAGCATGTGGCTTTCGGGGGCATGGCGCGACCAGGCTTCGTGCTTTTCGATCGGGTTCGACATCCGCGCTGCAAGCTCATCGCGCAGCGCCGCCTGAAAATCGGGAAAGCCGGAATAGCCCATCTTTTGCACCATCCGCGCCACGGTAGGGGTAGAGATGCCCGCCGCCTCGGCCAGCCGGGTGATCGAGCCGAGCCCGGAGACCGGGTAATTCTGCAAAATAACACCCGCGAGCTGCTTCTCGGCCCGCGTTAGCGAGGCAAACAGCGTTTTCAACTTGTCCTGCACGCTTTCGGCCAAGTGCCCATTCCTTTGGCGGCCACGCCGATAATGTAAACATATCTTCATCAAGAATGCGAGCGAAGAAAAGTTTTCAGAAATCTGTTGACAGGTGGTGGTTTTGAAGGTGACGCTTGCGGTGTGATGGGATCGAGGGACAGATGAGCGAAACCGGATCGCCAGGTGACGCGGTGAAAACCCAAGGCCCATCGGGCCCGGCCCCGGTGGTGCTATTGTGCGAGCACGCCGCCAACGTCTTTCCGCCCCGGTTCGGCACGCTGGGGCTGGATGAGGCTGTGCGCCAAAGCCATGTGGCCTGGGATCCGGGTGCCCTGGCGATGGCCGAACGGCTCTCGGCCGCCTGGGCCGTGCCGGTGGTGCAGAGCACCGTTTCGCGTCTGATCTACGATTGCAACCGCCCGCCCGGCGCAGCCGACGCGATGCCGGCGAGGAGCGAGATGTATGACATCCCCGGCAACCGCGATCTTTTGCCCGAGGAGCGCGCGCGGCGGACCAAGGCGGTCTACGACCCCTTTGTCGCCGCCGTCGATGCCGCGATCGAAGCGGCCCGGCCTGGCGCGCTGGTGACAATCCACAGTTTTACTCCAGTGTATTTCGGCACCCCTCGTGCGGTCGAGATCGGTGTGCTTTTTGACGCCGACGCGCGGCTGGCCGAAGCGTTGCTGGCGCAGGACTGGGGCGGGTTCGATGTGCGTGGCAACGAACCTTACGGCCCCGAGGATGGTGTGACCCATTCGCTCAAGCGGCACGCGCTCTCGCGCGGGCTGCCCAACGTGATGGTCGAGATCCGCAACGATCTTCTGGCTTCGCCAGAGCGGGCCGACGCGGTGTTTGACGCGCTGCGATCAAACCTGGAAAAAGCGCTGGCCCGGTTCGGCGTGGCGCTGGAAAGGGCAGCGTGATGCTGAAATTCGCCCGCACCTATATCCGCATCGTCGACGCCGTCAACTATCGGCTGGGCCGGATAATGATGTATGGCATTTTCGTGATGATGGCGATCCTGCTCTGGTCGTCGATCTCGAAAACCTTCTTTCTGCCCTCGCTCTGGACGCTGGAAATGGCGCAGTTTGCCATGGTGGCCTATTACATCCTCGGCGGGCCCTATTCGATCCAGATGGGCTCGAACGTGCGGATGGATCTGTTTTATGGCGCCTGGAAGCCCTGCACCAAGGCGCTGGTGGATGCTTTCACGGTGTTTTTCCTGATCTTCTATCTCGCGGTGCTCCTCTGGGGCGCGATCGACAGCACCGCTTATGCGTTTCAATACAGCGAGCGCAGCCCCACTGCCTGGCGGCCTTATCTCTCGCCAATCAAGATGATCATGACGATCGGCTTTCTGCTGATGCTGCTGCAGGCGATCTCGGAGTTGTTCAAGGACATTCTCAGGGTGCGGGGGCTTGAGCCCTGCCCGGCAGACGACGAGGAGCCGGCCTGATGTCTTACGAGATGATCGCCATCGTGATGTTCTCGACCATGATGCTGATGCTGTTCACCGGCCAGCGGGTGTTTGGCGCGATCGGCTTTGTTGGCGTTGCGGCGGCGCTGCTGCTGTGGGGCAACGGTGGCGGTGCCATCGGCTTTTCGGCGGCGATGAAGCTGATGAAATGGTATCCGCTGCTGACCCTGCCGATGTTTATCTTCATGGGCTATGTGCTGTCGGAATCGAAGATCGCCGATGATCTTTACAAGATGTTTCACGTCTGGATGGGGCCGGTCAAAGGCGGGCTCGCGGTGGGCACGATCCTGCTCATGGTGCTGATCTCGGCGATGAACGGGCTCTCCGTCGCCGGCATGGCGATCGGCGCCACCATCGCGCTGCCCGAACTGCTCAAGCGTGGCTATGACAAGCGCATGGTGACGGGCGTGATCCAGGCCGGCTCAAGCCTCGGCATTCTCGTGCCGCCCTCGGTGGTGCTGGTGCTCTACGCGATGATCGCGCGCCAGCCGGTGGGCCAGCTCTGGCTCGCGGGCGTGTTTCCCGGGCTGATGATGGCGGCGATGTTCATTCTCTACATCATCGTTCGCAGTTGGATGAACCCCAAGCTCGCCCCCGCCCTGCCGCCGGAAGACCGCGATATTCCGATGCGCGAAAAGCTGCGCCTTCTCAGCGCCGGGCTGTTGCCGCTCGGCATCTTCGCGGTGATGATGGTGCCCTTTGTCAACGGCTGGACCTCGCTTGTCGAAAGCTCCGCGATCGGCGCTATCGCCGCCTTTCTTGCCGCCGTGTTGAAACGCCGGATGACGCGCGAGGTGTTTGAGAACTCGGTGCGCAACACGCTGGGTATCTCGGCGATGTTCATGTGGATCATCCTTGCCGCGCTGGGCTTTGGCGCGGTGTTCGACGGGCTCGGTGCGGTGCGCGCGATCGAGAACCTGTTTACCGAACAACTCGGGCTCGATCCGTGGATGATCCTGATCCTGATGCAGCTCAGCTTCATCGTCATGGGCACCTTCCTTGACGATACCGCGATGCTGGTGATCGTGGCGCCGCTTTACGTGCCGCTGGTGGGCCACCTCGGCTTCGATCTGGTCTGGTATGGCGTGCTCTACACGATCACCACCCAGATCGCCTACATGACGCCGCCGTTTGGCTACAACCTGTTCCTGATGCGCGCGATGGCGCCGCCAGAGATCACCCTGAAGGACATCTATGCCTCGATCCTGCCATTCGTGGCGGTGATGATCGCCGCGTTGGCGATCGTGATGATCTTCCCCGAAATCGCGCTCTGGCTGCCCAATTACGTTTACGGAAAATAACCAAGGAGAACTCCTCGACGGAGCGAAAAATCTCACCAATAAGGAGTAAATCAAGATGACTTCGAGACGCAAGTTCCTCACCGGTGCCGCCGCCATTCCGGCCGCGACCCTCGCCGCCCCCGCCCTGGCGCAGGGCACAATCAAGTGGCGGATGCAGACGTATGCCGGCCCGGCGCTGGCCGAACATGTGATCGTGCCCGCGATCAACACCTTCAACGCCATTGCCGGCGACCGGATGCAGATCGAGCTGTACTTCGCCGATCAGCTTGTGCCCACCGGCGAGCTGTTTCAGGCGATGCAGCGCGGCACCATTGATGCGGTGCAGTCGGACGACGATTCGATGGCTTCGCCCACCGAGGTAACGGTATTTGGCGGTTATTTCCCGCTTGGCCTGCGCTATTCGCTCGATGTGCCGGTGCTGTTCAACCAGTATGGGCTCGATGAGATCTGGAAGGCCGAATACGAAAAGGTGGGGGTCAAGCACATCTCGGCCGGCTCGTGGGATCCGTGCCACTTTGCCACCAAGGACCCGATCAACTCGCTCGAAGATCTCAAGGGCAAGCGGGTGTTTACCTTCCCGACCGCCGGGCGCTTCCTCACCCGCTTCGGCGTGGTGCCGGTAACGTTGCCGTGGGAAGATATCGAGGTGGCGGTGCAGACCGGCGAGCTTGACGGCATTGCCTGGTCGGGGATCACCGAGGATTACACCGTGGGGTGGGCCGACGTGACCAACTATTTCCTCACCAACAACATTTCCGGCGCCTGGATCGGCCACTTCTTTGCCAACATGGACCGCTGGAACGAGCTGCCCGCTGATCTCCAGCAGCTGCTCACGCTGGCGATGGAACAATCGCACTACTACCGGCAGTGGTGGTATTGGGGCGGCGAGGCGAGCCTGCGCGTGAACGGCCCGAAAATGAAGCTGACCTCGATCCCCGACGAGGAATGGGCCCAGGTCGAGGCCGCTGCCGAAGGCTTCTGGGACGAGATCGCGGCCGAGTCCGAGACCAAGGCGAAGGTGGTTAACATCTTCAAGCAATACAACGCCGACATGGCCAAAGCAGGCCGGCCGTATCGTTACGGCTGAGCCACCCCCGGGCGCCGGACCTCCCCCGGCGCCCGGCCCATACCGCTGTTGGCCCGGGCGTTTTGCCCGGGCCTGCCTGATCCTGACGGAGCCGAGAGATGACCGGAAACCTGACGCTTGCGCAGTTGAAAGACCTGACCGCCTCCGGCGAGATCGACACCGTGATCGCCTGCATGGTCGATATGCAGGGCCGGTTGCAGGGCAAGCGGTTCCTCGCGCAGCACTTTGTCGAGACCGCCTGGGAAGAAACCCATTGCTGCAATTACCTGCTCGCCACCGATCTCGAAATGTCGACGGTGGAGGGCTACGAGAGCACCTCGTGGAGCGCGGGCTACGGCGATTACATGATGAAGCCCGATCTCTCCACCCTGCGCCGCGCCGGCTGGTTGGAGCGCAGCGCGATGGTGCTCTGCGATGTGCTCGATCACCATGGCCACGCGCCGATTGCCCATTCGCCGCGCGCGATGCTGCAAACCCAGATTGACCGGCTGGCGGCGATGGGGCTGGAGGCGATCACCGCCACCGAGCTGGAGTTCTTCATCTTCAAGAAGAGCTTCGAGGCGGTGCACCAGGAGGGCTATCGCGATCTTGCCCCGCTCACCGACTACAACGCCGACTACGCAATTCTGCTCGCCACCAAGGACGAGCCGGTGATGCATCCCTTGCGGATGGGGCTGGCTGCGTCGGGTGTGCCGGTCGAGGGCTCGAAGGGCGAGGCCGAAGCCGGGCAGGAAGAGCTCAACATCCGCTACGGCCCGGCCCAGGCCTGCGCCGAATATCACACGATCTCGAAACATGCCGCCAAGGAGATCGGCTTTCTCACCGGCCACGCGGTGAGCTTCATGCCGAAATGGGATCACCGCCGCGTCGGATCTGCCAGCCATGTGCACCAGTCGCTCTGGACAACGCAAGGCAAGCCCGCCTTCCACGATCCGGATGCCGATCTGGGCCTGTCGGAGCTGGGCCGCCACTACCTTGGCGGGCTGCTCAAATACGCCTCGGATATCACCTTCTTCATGGCGCCCTTCGTGAACTCCTACAAGCGCTTCCAGGCCGGCAGTTTTGCCCCCACG
>MNZL01000073.1 GCA_001873585.1 Rhodobacterales bacterium CG2_30_65_12
AGATCGCGCCGCCAAGACAGCCCGGTTTCCGCCCTCGGCGCGATCACCGCCACTCGCGAGGGCCGGGCAAAGCCGGGCCGGGCCTCGGCAAAGCCAAGCTGCGCGATCGTGTCCTGCCGCCGAGCGAGTTCATCGAAGGTGGCGCGGGTGCGCATCAGGTGGCGCACGAGGGCGAGCAGGTTCATCTCGTCGAGCGGCTTGGCAAGGTAATCGTCGGCCCCGGCGCGCAGCGCGGCGAGCCGGCTATCGCGGTTGCCGAGCGCGTCGACGATCAGCACCGGGATGGCTTGGGTAAGCGGATCGCGCTTGAGCGTTGCGCAGAGCGTGGCGGCACTCGTGTCGGCCAATTGGGAAGAGAGGATCAGCAGATCCGGCCGCTGCGATCGCGCCAGCGCCAGCGCGCTACGCCCATCGGCGGCCTGCAGCGCCTGGTAGCGCGCCGCCGCCAGCTTCACTTTCAGGATAATCCTGTTCGTGGCGGTGGAATCGGCTATGAGTATGCGGCCTGCCATGGTGCTGTGCCGGAAACCTGTTCAACTGCGTCTATTTTGTTAAACAATGGATCAGATTCGTTAACAAAGGGTTTCCAAACCCGCGAAAGGTCCGCCGATGCAGCACGATTATGCCGAAACCATTGGCCTCCAGGCGCTTGGCTGGCTCGCCGGCAACGAAGAGCTTCTCCCGGTGTTCCTCGGCGCCACCGGCGCGACCGAGGCCGACCTGCGCGCCGGTGCCTCGGACCCCGCCTTTCTTGGCTCGGTGCTCGATTTTCTGACGATGGACGACACCTGGGTGATCGCCTTCTGCGATGGCGCCGGGCTCGACTACGCCGTTCCGCTCTCCGCCCGCCAGGCGCTGCCCGGCGGCGCCCAGATGCACTGGACCTGAGCCGATGCGCGCCGAGGGCATTCTGTTCGACAAGGACGGCACGCTGTTTGATTTCAACGCCACCTGGGTGGCCTGGGTCGAGGCGCTGATCGCGCGTTGGGCCGGGGCCGATGCGGGCCTTGCCCGGGCGCTGGCCGGGGCGGTGGGGTTCGACCTTGCCGCGCACGCCTTCGAGCCAGACTCGGTGGTGATCGCCGGCACACCTGCGGAGGTGGCCTGCGCGATCGCCCCGGTGCTTGGTGGCGCGCCCGAAGCCCTGATCGACCGGCTCAACAGCGATAGTGCGGCTGCGCCGATGGCCGAGGCGGTGCCGCTCGCGCCTCTGCTCAACGGCCTGCGCGGGCAGGGGCTCAAGCTTGGTTTGGCCACCAACGATGGCGAGGCCCCGGCGCGCGCCCATCTCGCGGCGGTCGGGGTGATCGGGCTATTTGATTTTATCGCCGGGTTCGATTCGGGCCACGGCGCCAAGCCCGGCCCCGGCATGTGCCTCGGGTTTGCCGCCGCCGCCGGGCTCGCGCCGGCCCGGGTGGTGATGGTTGGCGACAGCCCGCATGATCTCGCCGCCGGGCGCGCGGCGGGGATGCAGACGGTGGCGGTGCTGACCGGCCTCGCCGGGGCCGAGGTGCTGGCGCCATTGGCCGACGCGGTGCTGCCCGACATCGGCCACTTGCCGCGCTGGCTTGCGGACTGAGCCTGCTGGGGAGCGCGAAAAATCATCCTTTTGGTCAGACGTTTTTGCTTCGTTAAGAAATGTTCGCTACCGTGAGGAAAGGATTGACGAAGGCGGCAACATGCACGGGCTGATCATACGGTCGTTCGAAGGGTTTCTGCGCAACACCTACGGCGCGGCATTCTGGGAAGACATGGTAAGTGCGCTTGATGCCGGGATCGACCGGTTCGAGCCGATGTTTCATTATGACGATGCGCTTGCGGCGCGGCTCGTCGACGTGGCCAGCGCCCGGCTCGGTAAGCCCGCCGACGGGCTGTTCGAGGATTATGGCACCTATCTCGTCGCCCACCCGGCTTCCGAGCGGGTGCGTCGGCTGTTGCGTTTCGGCGGTGTGGATTACGAGGATTTTCTCGGCTCTCTTGAAGACCTTGCCGGGCGGGCGCGGTTGGCGGTGCCCGATCTCGATCTGCCCCGGCTCGAGCTCGTCGATCTCGGTGTCGGCGATTACCGATTGAGCCTGTTCACCCCGCTGATCGGCGCGGCCTCGGTCTATCTCGGGCTGCTGCGGGCGCTGGCCGACGATTACGGCGCGTTGGTGGTGATTGAGCCCGATGGGCACGTGAAGGGTGCGGATCGGCTGTCGATCCGCCTGCTCAAGGCCGATTTCGCGCAAGGGCGGGGCTTCGCGCTGGCCGACGACGGCACGGGCGCGGCGCACAGGGGGGGCAGATGACACCTCACCCGCAGCTTCCCCCCGGCTCGATCAGCCTCGCGCCGGAGGCCCTCAACAGGCTCTTGCCGATGCACGTGCTGGTCGATGGCAAGGGGATCATCGCCCATGCTGGGCCAACGGTGGCCAAGATCCACCCCGGCCAGGGGCTCATCGGACGGCGGTTTTTCGACGTGTTCGCGCCGCGCCGTCCGCGCCACACCGAAGACCTTGAAGAAATCTGCTTTCTCGCCGGTGGCAAGTTCACCTTGCGGATGTGCGATGCCGCCAGTACGCCGCTGATCGCCACGGCTGTCTGCCCGGCCTCGGGCGCGGGCGTTCTGGTCAACCTCTCGTTCGGGATCGCAGTGGTGGAGGCGGTGGCGCGGTTCCGCCTCGCAGGCTCCGATTTTGCCGCCACCGACCTCACCCTCGAGATGCTCTACCTGGTCGAAGCCAATGCCGCGGCGATGGCCGAAAGCCGGATGCTCAACGAACGGCTGCACGGTGCCAAGATCGAGGCCGAGGCCGAGGCGCTGTCTGACATGCTCACCGGCCTGCAGAATCGCCGCGCGCTGGATCAGATGCTGTCGCGCATGATCGCGCGCGGCATGCCGTTTACGCTGATGCATCTCGATCTCGATTTTTTCAAACAGGTAAACGATACGCTGGGCCATGCGGCCGGCGATCTGGTGCTCAAGGAGGTGGCCCGAATCCTGCTTGACGAAACCCGTGATGAAGATGTGGTGGCGCGCGTCGGCGGCGACGAGTTCGTTATCATTGCCAATGGATTGACGGATTACTCTCGGCTGCGCGCCATCGCCGGTCGGCTGATCCGTCGGCTCGAGGAGCCGGTGCCCTATGGCGATTGCGCCGCTCGAATTTCAGCCTCGATCGGCATGGCCGTCTCGACCCACTACACCGCGGTGGACGCGGCCACACTGATGCACGACGCCGACGTCGCGCTTTACGCCTCGAAGGCGCGGGGGCGGGCCTGTTTTTCGTTTCACGCGCCGGGGATGGAGGAGCCCGAAGAGGCAGTGTCTGACGTCAGTTTGGTCTGAGCGTGGGATCGGATCGCGGCTTGCGCCGGGCTCGCGGGCGCCCGCGCTGTCATCCCCCTGAACAGGCTGCTAATGCAGCCATTGCCCGACCGCTGCCGAGCAGCGGCAAGGTGCGCTGCCAGGGCGCAGCGGCTTCCCCCGGCCCAGAGGCGGTGGCTTCGAGCAGCAGGCCCGTGGCGAGGCGGTTGGCCATCGCCGCAAATGGCCCGAGATCGCCGCGCCAGGCCCCGGCCTGCCACGCGCCCGAAGCTTTGAGCGGGGCAGAATCGAGCGCCAGCGCGAGGGCTTCCCCCTCGGCGAGATCTGGCACAGGGTCGGGGGTGATCGTCAGAACCATCGCGCCGGTATCCACCGCGAAGACGAAGCGCGCGCCGGTCACCGGGGCGCTGACGCTGCACGCCTCCGTGTCGAGTTGCCAGAGTGGGGCAAAATCGCGCCCCAGCGCCCCGAGTTGGCGGCATTGCAGCAGCTCGATCCGGTCTTGCGCGCCGAACTTGACAGCGAGGCGCGGTGCCGGGCCGGCAGCCTCCACCTGGGCGAGCGTCATCGGCGTGACGATCCCGGGGGCAATGCCATTGCGGCAGGCGAGCCGGGCGAGCAAGGTGCCGGCGTCGTCGGCGACGGAGACGAGATCGCAGCCGGTGGCCACGGCATTGAACAACAGCATCCGGCGCGAGGTCAGCAGCACTGTGCCGATCGGCGGACCATCGAGCGGATTGAGCCCGGGCAGGGCGGTATCGAGCCGGTCGGGATCTGCAATCGCTTTGGTATAGGCGATGCAATCGACGAGCGAGGGGGCCCAAATGCCGCGAAGCTCGGCGGCGAGGCGTGCGGCGGTATCAACCGGCCCGAACCCGGCGGGCAGGGGGGAGGCTTCCGGCGCGGAGGTGGGGGCCGGCTCTGCGTCGGCGGTCGGTTCCGGGTCGGCCACCGTGCGCATCGCAGCGCTATCTGCGGTCGTTTGCCTTTCGGCGTCCACAGCCAAAGCCACCTCGGCCCCGGTAAGCGGCGCTTCCTGCGGCATCGCCAAAGCAGCGGTTTCGGTGGTCTCGTCCGGGATGAGCGCGGCAACTTTGCTGCGCACCTTGGCGGCGCTCATTACCGTGCCGTCAAACACGAACACCGGCCAGGCATCGTAGATCGTGCGGCCGCGCCAGGCCTCGGTTTCGCGTTTGTCCGACCATGCGGCGGGGTAGGCGCGGGCTTTTCCCCGGTTGAACGCGCAGTCCGGGCCGCGTCCGGCCTCAAGCCCCGCCGCAGTGTAGGCCGCCGAAACGAGCGCCTCGAACGCGCCGCGCCCGCGGCCGGTGTCGATCGCCTCGAGGGCGGCGCGGGCGGGCTCGCTGGCGAGCGCTTTCCAGGTTGGCGAAAACCCCTCCGGCCCGGCGCATACCAGTGCGAGATTGGCCCAGATCGCGCTGTCCTGCCCGGTGAAGGTAAACAGATGCGTGACCTCAAGCGCCTCCGCTGCCAGCGCGGCGGCAAGTGTGGCACGGGGCAGCAGCGCCTCTTCGCGGGCGATATCGTTGCTGGCGTGGACGATCACCAGGCGCGCCGCGGCCCCAGGCGCGCCTTCGGTCACCACGAAGGCCGGAGCCATCAGCGCGCCCGCGTCATAGTGCAGGCCAGTCGGTGCGGGCTGGGCGAGCGCGGCGCGCTCTTCGGCCAGGCCGGGGGTGTCGGGGGCCAGCGCAAGGGCGGCGTCATA
>MNZL01000044.1 GCA_001873585.1 Rhodobacterales bacterium CG2_30_65_12
CGCTCGCGGATGCGCGAGCCGGTGAGACGGAGACCGATCACGGGAAAACCCTTTCAATTCCATGCGGTTTCTGCGGGTGCAAGAAAACTATTTTACACATATTCACACATCCATGTTCATTTGTTTACAAAAAAATTGTTTCAGGAAAAGGATTTGTTGCGCAGTTTTCTGTCGACGCCCCATAATACGCAAGCCCTGTAAAAGGGCCGACGCGGTGCGAGGAGGCACTGCGCATCACCAAACGGGAGGATATCCATGTCCAAATCAAACATCACCCGCCGTGGGCTGATGAAGACGGGCGCCGCCACCGGCGCCGGTCTCGCGCTGCCGACGATCTTCACCTCATCCGCCTCGGCCTTCACCAACGAGCCGACCGGCGATACGGTAACTTTTGGCTTCAACGTACCTCAAACCGGCGCCTACGCCGAAGAGGGCCTTGACGAGCTGCGCGGCTACGAACTCGCGGTCGCGCACATCAACGGCGAGGGTGACGGCGGCGCGCTCAACACCTTCTCGTCGAAGGCGCTCGACGGCACCGGCATTCTCGGCAAGAAAGTCGGTTTTGTAACCGGCGACACCCAGACCAAATCTGATGCCGCGCGCGCTTCCGCCAAGTCGATGATCGAAAAAGACGGCGTAACGATGATCACCGGCGGGTCGTCCTCGGGCGTGGCCGTGGCCGTTCAGGGCCTGTGCCAGGAAGCCGGCATCATCTTCATGGCCGGGTTGACCCACTCCAACGACACCACCGGCAAGGACCGCAAGAAGAACGGCTTCCGCCACTTCTTCAACGCCTACATGTCGGGCGCCGCGCTCGCCCCGGTGCTGAAAAACGCCTATGGCGCCGATCGTCGCGCCTATCACCTGACGGCGGACTACACCTGGGGCTGGACCCAGCAGGAATCGATCGCCGCCTCCACCGAGGCGATCGGCTGGGAAACCGTCAACAACGTGATGACCCCGGTCGGCGCGGGCGATTTCTCGTCCTACATCGCGCCGGTGCTGAACTCGGGCGCCGACGTGCTGATCCTCAACCACTACGGCGCCGACATGGTCAACTCGCTGACCCAGGCGATCCAGTTCGGCCTGCGCGACAAGCAGGTGAACGGCAAGAACTTCGAAATCGTCGTGCCGCTCTACTCCGAGTTGATGGCCGAGGGTGCCGGCGCGAACATCAAGGGCGTGATCGGCTCGATGAACTGGAACTGGCAGCTTCAAGACGCCGGCAGCCAGGCCTTTGTGCAATCGTTCGGCGCGCAATACGGTCGTCCGCCGTCGAACGCCGCGCAAACCGTCTATGCCCAGACGATTCTCTACGCCGACGCCGTGGCGCGCGCGGGCTCGTTCAACCCCTGTGCGATGATCGAGGCCCTCGAAGGCTTCGAATTCGACGGGCTTGGCAACGGTCTGACGCTCTACCGCGCCGAGGATCACCAGTGCTTCAAGGACGTGCTGGTGATGAAGGGGGCCGATAACCCGACGTCGGCCTACGACACCCTTGAGATCGTCGAAGTGACCCCGCGCGCTCAGGTCGAGTATGCGCCCGATCACCCGATGTTCGGCGGTGCCGACGCGACCCTCGGCGAATGCAACCCGGGCGCGTAATGCGTTGAGCTGAAATATTTTCGCAGGGCGGGGCCTTCCCCCGCCCTGCGTGAAACCCGGCCGCGAGAGCCGGTTCTCCCAACACATCCAGAGTGGGGACAATGGACGCCATCATTCTTCAGATTCTCAACGGGCTCGACAAGGGCTCGGCTTATGCGCTGATCGCGCTGGGCCTCACGCTCATCTTCGGCACCCTGGGCGTGGTAAACTTCGCCCACGGTGCGCTGTTCATGATCGGCGCTTTCGTCGCCGTGACCCTGCAGCGCCTGCTGGGCCTGTCGTTCGATCAGGTCGACCCGACCAAGTCCGATTTCATGGGCAACCCGCTCAAGGTCAAGGTGCCCTATGCCGAAAGCTGGTTCGGCCCCGAAGTGGGCGCCGCCATCATCGACTGGTCGGTGCCGCTCGCCATCCTGCTCGCGATTCCGGTGATGCTGCTGTTCGGCTTCATATTGGAACGCGGCCTGATCAAGCATTTCTACAAACGCCCCCACGCCGACCAGATCCTTGTCACCTTTGGCCTCGCCATCGTGCTGCAGGAGCTGATCAAGTATTTCTTCGGCGCCAACCCGATCCAGACCCCGGCACCCAGTGCTTTCACCGGGTCGTTCGATTTCGGCGTGCTGCTCGGCTTTGATCCGAACGCGATCATCTATCCCTACTGGCGGCTGGTCTACTTTGCCTTCGCCGCGCTGGTGCTCAGCGGGGTGTTTGCCTTCCTGCGCTATACCACCTTCGGCATGGTGGTGCGCGCCGGCATGGCCGACCGTGAAACCGTGGGCCTGCTCGGAATCAACATCGACAAGCGCTTCACCATAATGTTCGGCCTCGCCGCCGCCGTGGCCGGCATCGCCGGCGTGATGTACGCGCCGATCCTCAGCCCCAACTACCACATGGGGATGGACTTCCTGGTGCTCTCCTTCGTCGTTGTCGTGGTCGGCGGCATGGGCAGCCTGCCCGGCGCCGTCGCCGCCGGCTTTCTGCTCGGCATCCTGCAGAGCTTTGCCTCGATGAACGAAGTAAAGAGCCTGATCCCCGGTATCGACCAGGTGATCATCTACCTCGTCGCCATCATCATTCTGCTCACCCGTCCGCGAGGCCTGCTGGGCCGCGCCGGCGTGATGGAGGACTAGGGCCCATGAAACTTTTCGGCCTGTCTGCGAAAGACACCCGCTTCCTGATCATCGTGATCCTGCTGACCATGTTCACGCCGATCCTCCTGCAACCCTTCCCCGAAGGCTCGGCACTGGCCACCTTCAATGCCGGCTACCCCGACCTGATGCAGCGGATCGCCATTTTCGGAATCTTCGCCATCGGCTTCAACATCCTGTTCGGCCTCACCGGCTACCTCTCGTTTGGCCATGCCGCCTTTCTCGGCATCGGCTCCTACACCGTGGTCTGGATGTACAAGCTGCTCGATTACAACGTGATCTGGGGCCTGCCGCTGGCGGTTATTACCTCCGGCCTGTTCGCGCTGCTGATCGGCTACGTCAGCCTGCGGCGGTCGGGGATCTACTTCTCGATCCTCACGCTCGCCTTCGCGCAGATGAGCTACAACCTCGCCTATTCAGTGCTGACCCCGATCACCAACGGCGAGACCGGCCTGCAGGTCTACCCGTCCGACGCGCAAGTGCTGATGGGTGCCACCGAGCCAACCTCGCCACATTTGTTCGGCATCGTCTTGCGCGAGAATTTCTGGCAACCCACCATCGGCGGTTGGCAATTCACCTTCAATAATGGTTACTACTTCACCGCGATTATCGCCATCGTGCTGTTCTACCTCTCCTTGCGGATCTTCCGCTCGCCGTTCGGATTGATGCTGCGTGCGATCAAGACCAACCAGACCCGGCTCAACTACACCGGCATCAATACCCGCCCCTACACGCTCGCGGCCTTCGTGATCTCGGGCATGTATGCTGGCCTTGCCGGTGGTCTGATGGCAGCGATGGACCCACTTTCCGGTGCCGAGCGGATGCAGTGGACGGCCAGCGGCGAAGTCGTTCTGATGGTGATCCTCGGCGGCGCGGGAACGCTGATGGGCCCTGTGCTTGGCGCCGGCTTCATCAAGTATCTCGAAAACATCTTCTCGAAGATCAACGACTCGATCCTGCACGGCTGGTTCGGCGCGCTGCCCGATGGGCTGGAGAATTTCATTATCGGGGTGAGCCACTTCTTTGTCGGCAAATCGTGGCACCTGACCAGCGGTTTGATGTTCATGCTGGTGGTGATCTTTCTGCCTGGCGGCCTGGTCGAAGGCGGGGCGCGGATTCGCAATCTGTTTCGCCGTGGCAAGTCGCCGAAGGGGGCCGACACGGCGCATCCCCCTGCCCCGGTGGCAAACGCGGCCGAGAAAGAGGAGTTCTGAGCCATGGGTATCCTTGAAGTCAAAGGCGTGAGCAAACGCTTCGGCGGCCTCCAGGCGCTCAATGACGTGAACCTCTCGGTGAAGGAAAACACCGTCCACGCGATCATCGGCCCGAACGGCGCCGGCAAATCGACCCTGCTCAACTGCTTCGTCGGCAAGCTGATCCCCGACAGTGGCAGCGTGATGTTCAACGGCCAGTCGGTGCTGGGGCGCAAACCCCATGAGATCAATCAGATGGGCATTGCCCGGGTGTTCCAGACGCCGGAAATCTTCACCGACCTGACGGTGATGGAAAACGTGATGATCTCGTGTTTCGCTCGCCGCGATGGCAGCTTCCGCCTGCACCCGTTCGAGACGGTGATGCATGAGAAAGACATCATCGAGCAGGCCGAGCAGATGTTGATCGACGTCAACATGATCGACAAGCGCGAAATGCACGCCGCCTCGCTCAGCCGGGGCGACAAACGCCGCCTCGAAATGGCGATGTGTCTGGCGCAGGAGCCCAAGCTTTTGTTGCTCGACGAACCTACCGCCGGCATGGCCCGGGCGGACACCAACAACACCATCGACCTCCTCAAGGAGATCAAGCAAAAGCGCGATATCACCATGGCGATCATCGAGCACGATATGCACGTGGTGTTTTCGCTCGCCGAACGGATCACCGTTCTCGCCCAGGGCACGCCGCTGGTCGAGGACACGCCCGATAATATCAAGGGCCATCCGAAAGTGAAAGAAGCCTACCTCGGCGAAAGCGCGTAAAGGGAGCGAGACATGGCAAACGAAAACCTCATGGGCGATGTGAAGATACCCGAAAGGCCCGACTTCTCGAAGCACGCCAACCAAGCGGCCACCGCGCCCGCGTTTTTCTCGGCACACGATATCCACGCCTATTATGGCGAGAGCTACATCGTGCAAGGCGTCAGCTTCGACATTCACGAGGGCGAGATTCTCGCGCTCCTGGGCCGCAACGGCGCGGGCAAGACATCGACGCTGCGCGCCATCGCCCGCACCGGCAGCCCGCTGGTGACGCGTGGCGAGATCTGGCTCGACCACAAGCCCTTGCACCGGATGAAATCCTACGAAGCGGCGCAGGCCGGCCTTACGCTGGTGCCAGAAGACCGGCGCATCATCCAGGGCCTCACCGTCGAGGAAAACCTGCAGCTCGCCCGCATCGCCCCCGGCATTGGCTGGGAGTTCGAGCGCGTCTACGATCTGTTCCCCCGTCTTGGCGAGCGCCGAAAGCAGGAGGGCATCACGCTCTCGGGCGGCGAACAGCAGATGCTCGCCATCGCCCGGGCGCTGGTGCGCGACATCAAGCTCTTGCTGCTCGACGAGCCTTACGAGGGCCTCGCGCCGGTGATCGTTGACGAGATCGAAAAAACCCTCAATGTGATCAAGGCGCAGGGCATCACCACTGTGCTGGTGGAGCAGAATGCGCTGCGCGCGCTGGCGCTGGCCGACCGTGCCGTGATCCTCGACACCGGAACCGTGGTGTTTGACGGCACGGCCAAGGAAATGCTTGAGAACGAGGCGCTCCGGCACGAATATCTGGCGATCTGATCCAGATCATCGCCAAGTTTGCACAATCTGGCATCCAGCCGTCATCCCGCGCGTGAGGCGCGGCCCGGTTAGAGCCGAACGCACCCGCCCGGGAGGGGCGGACCCAGGAGGAAAACATGACTGACGCAAAGATCCACGCCCCTTCACCGGAGTTTGTGAAGTCCGCGCATATCGACGCGGCCCGATACGACGAGATGTATGCCCGCTCGGTGAACGATCCCGATGGCTTCTGGGGCGAGGCGGCCGAGCGGCTGACCTGGATGAAGACGCCGACGAAGATCAAGAATACATCGTTTGACTACCCCGACGTTTCGATCAAGTGGTTCGAGGATGGCGAGCTGAACGTCGCGGTCAACTGCGTCGACCGGCATCTCGAAACGCGCGGCGACCAGGTGGCGATCATCTGGGAGGCCGACGATCCCAACCACACCAAGCACATCACCTACCGCGAGCTTTCGGCGAGCGTGAACAAGTTCGCAAATATCTACCACGAGCTTGGCGTGAAGAAGGGCGATCGGGTGGTGCTCTACATGCCGATGATTCCCGAGGCGGCCTATGCCATGCTCGCCTGCGCGCGGATTGGCGCGATCCACTCGGTGGTGTTTGCCGGTTTCAGCCCCGAAGCTCTGGCGAGCCGGGTGAAAGACTGTGATGCGGCGCTGATCGTCACCGCCGACGAAGCCCCGCGCGGCGGGCGCAACACGCCGCTGAAAGCTAATGTCGACAAGGCGCGCGCGCACACCGGCAACGTGAAAACCCTCGTGGTCGAGCGCACCGGCGGTGATGTGCACATGGAGCCGGGGGTGGATATTGGCTATACTGCGATGTTTGAAAAAGCCTCTGACCAGTGCGCGCCGGAGGTGATGAACGCCGAAGATCCGCTGTTCATCCTCTACACCTCAGGCTCGACCGGCACCCCCAAGGGTGTGCTGCACACCGCCGGCGGCTATCTGCTCTACGCCGCGATGACGCATGAATATGTGTTCGATTACCATGATGGCGACGTGTTCTGGTGCACCGCAGATGTCGGCTGGGTCACTGGCCACAGCTACATTGTTTACGGCCCGTTGGCCAATGGTGCCACCACCGTGATTTTTGAAGGCGTGCCCACCTACCCCGACGTGAGCCGGTTCTGGCAGGTGATCGAAAAACACAAGATCAACCAGTTCTACACCGCCCCCACCGCCATTCGCGCGCTGATGCGCCACGGCAAGGAGCCGGTCGAGCGCTGCGATCTGTCGTCGCTCAAACTGCTCGGAACGGTCGGCGAGCCGATCAACCCCGAGGCTTGGGAGTGGTATAACGAGGTGGTCGGCAAGGGCACCCGCCCGATTGTCGATACCTGGTGGCAGACCGAAACCGGCGGCCACATGATGACTCCGATGCCGGGCGCTCATGCCACCAAGCCGGGCGCGGCGATGAAGCCGTTCTTCGGCGTGCAGCCGGCGGTGCTCGATGCCCAGACCGGCAAGGAAATCACCGAAACCGAATGCGAAGGCGTGCTCTGCATCAAGGATAGCTGGCCAGGCCAGACGCGCACGGTGTTCGGCGACCACGAGCGCTTCGTGAAAACCTATTTCGCCGACTACAAGGGCTACTACTTCTCCGGCGATGGCTGCCGGCGCGATGCCGACGGCGATTACTGGATCACCGGCCGGGTCGATGACGTGATCAACGTCTCCGGCCACCGGATGGGCACCGCCGAGATCGAAAGCGCGCTGGTGGCGCACACGAAGGTGGCCGAGGCCGCCGTGGTCGGCTTCCCGCACGCGCTGAAGGGTCAGGGCATCTACTGCTACGTCACCTTGATCGAGGGCTACGACTACACCGACGATCTGCGCGACGAGCTTGTCGCCTGGGTGCGCACGGAGATTGGCCCGATCGCCAAGCCCGACTTCATCCAGTGGGCGCCCGGCCTGCCGAAAACCCGCTCGGGCAAGATCATGCGCCGAATCCTGCGCAAGATCGCCGAAAACGATTTCGGCGCGCTCGGCGACACCTCGACGCTGGCCGACCCGGGGGTGGTGGACGAGTTGATCGAGAACCGCGCGAACAAGTAATCCCTGCGGCTATGGGATGCGAGCGGCCGGGGCAAAAGCGCCGGCCGTTCTGCTTTGCGCCGCGCCCGCGCGGGGCGCTACTGCGCCGTCCAGCCGCCGTCGATCGGGATCGCCGCGCCGGTCACGTTATGGGCCTCGCGCGCGCAGAGCCAAAGCGCGAGCGCACCGATTTCCGACGGGTCAGACGTGCGCAGGCTCGGTTGTTTCTCGGCCAGCATGGCGGCAATCCCCGCCTCGCGGTCGCCGCCATGGGCCTTCGCCGCCGCCTCGATCTGCGGCTCGATCAGCGCCGTCTCTGTCCAGCCCGGCGCGATGCAGTTCACCGTTACCCCGCCCGAAGCCTTGCTCCCGGCGGTGGCGTATTCCAGCGCGGCCACTTTCGACAGACCGATCAGGCCGTGCTTGGCCGCCACGTACGGCGCCTTCATCTTCGAGGCGACGAGGCCGTGAACGGAGGCAATGTTGATCACCCGCCCGTAGCCCCGCGCCGCCATCTGAGGCAAGCCGAGGCGCATCGTGTGGAAGGCCGCCGAAAGGTTCACGGCGATGATCTGATCCCACGCATCGGGCGCCATATCGGCAAGCCCGGCCGTGTGCTGAATACCGGCGTTGTTAACGAGAATATCCACCCCGCCCCAGGCCTCCACCGCGGCCATCAGCGCAGCGATCCGGTCCGGCTGGCGCAGATCGCCGTCGAAAAACTCTACCTGCGGGCTACCTGCCGCCATCAGCGCCTCGCGCGCCTCGTGGATCTCCAACTCGCCGGCCAGACCGTGCAGCGCGATCCGCGCGCCCGCAGCCGCCAGTGCGGCGGCCACACCAAAGCCGATCCCGCGCACAGAGCCCGTGACCAGCGCCGTCTTTCCCGTCAGATCGCTCATGCCTTTTCCTTCATGGTTTCGCCGTCAATATCTGATTCCTGCAAGAAAAATCAAAATTTGCAGCATTATTTCCAGGTATTTGCAGAAAAAAGCGAAGTCTTCACGCTTACGCCATCACCTGCGTCAAGCCCCAGTCTACGCCCGTTGTTCCCTGCCGGCCAGTGGCGCGAATAAATTCGACCGGATGGTTGAAAAGCCGCCAAACTGCGGGCAATCTGACACTAACCAGAGGGAGCGGGATGATGGGGCAAGACAGACCGAGAACCCGGATCCAGGAAAAGAACCGCGCAACTATCCTCGACGCCGCGCTCGAGGTGTTTTCGCAGCATGGGTTTCGTGGCGCGACGCTTGACCAGATTGCCCGCGCCGCCGGGCTCTCCAAGCCCAACGTGCTGTATTACTTCCCCTCCAAGGAAGCCATTCACGCCACCCTGGTGGACGGGCTGATCCACGACTGGATCGAGCCCTTGCGCGCGCTCGGCCCCGAGGGCGACCCGGTCGAGGAAATCCTGGCCTATGTGCGCCGCAAGCTGGAAATGAGCCGCACCATGCCGCGCGAGAGCCGGCTGTTTGCCAACGAGATCGTCCAGGGCGCGCCCCGGCTGGGGCCAGAGATCACCGGCGCGTTCAAGGTGCTCGTCGACGAGAAAGCGGCAATGATCCGGGGTTGGGAAGAAGCCGGCAGGCTCGCGCCGCTCGATCCCTACCACCTGATCTTCTCGATCTGGGCCACCACCCAGCATTACGCCGATTTCGACGTGCAGGTGCGCAGCATTCTCGAGCCGAAGGGCGATGTGCATTTTGCCGAGGCCGAGGCCTTTCTCACCGCGCTCTACCGTGCCGCACTCACACCACCCGGCCCCGCCACCGGGTAAGCCGGGCTTAACCAATTTGCCGGAATCTCATGGAACATTTCGCCATCCGGGCGTAGCCTCGGAGCACTGATGCAGGTGGGGGCTCCGAACAGCGGAGCCAGGGCATGGAGTTTGCAGGACTAAACCCTTTGGGGTCGATGGCCGCATTGGCGGTCGAGGCCCCGTTGCGCAAGGCCCACACGGTCACCCGGATCGCCGCGAGCGACCACGCCCGGGGCGGGGGCACCGACAGCAGGCATCGCCCCGATCAGGAAAGCACCGCCGCCGAGGCGCGCGATATCGCCGCGCTGCGCCGCAAGATTGAACGGCGCGCCCTGCCCGCCGGCCCGCCGCCCGCATTCGAAATGAACCTGCTCGAAGCCGAGGGTGGGCTCGACCAGGCGCTTGCCCGTATCGAAGCCGCCCGCAGCCGCGACCGCGACGCTTCAGCGCTGCGCCCAGAGGCGCCAAAGGCCGCGCCGCGCGCTGCCGCAACATCCGAGGCCGCCCCCTCCGCTCGCGAATCGCCTGCGCCAGGTGCCAGCGTCGCACAGGCCACTCCAGACCACGACTGAGCGCCGCCGCCACGCCCTGCGCCGCCACGCCACGGCCCGGGCATGGCCCGCGCGCGCCCTCCCGCATCAATTGACCCAACGGTAAAGAGGCGCTTTCAACTCGCCCCGTGCCGCCGTATAAGCAAACCGACACCATCCCCGCCCGAATGGGCAAAGAGAGACTGTTGAGGAAGGCATGGCGGACAAAATCCGGGACAACGACGTGGCATTCATAAAGGCGCTCGCCGAGCTCCTGGCCGAAAACGATCTGACCGAGCTGGAAGTGAAACGCGAATACGGCGAAGCCGACAAGCTCAACGTGCGCGTGAGCAAGGGCGGCACCGTCACCCAGGTGATCGCCGCAGCGCCCGCAGCCGCCCCGCAGGCTGCGCCAAATGCCGCAACAGCACCCGCCGCGCCCGCCGATGGCGACCCGGCCAATCACCCCGGTGCCGTCACCTCGCCGATGGTTGGCACTGTTTATCTGCAGTCCGAGCCCGGTGCCGCGCCCTTCGTGAAGGTGGGCGACAGCGTGAGCGAAGGCGATACGTTGCTCATCATCGAGGCGATGAAGACGATGAACCAGATCCCGGCGCCCCGGTCCGGAACGGTCAAGCGCATCTTGATCGAAGACGGTGCGCCGGTCGAATTTGGCGCGCCACTGATGATCATCGAGTAAGCCGGGAGCGCTGCGCATGTTCGACAAGATCCTGATCGCCAACCGAGGCGAGATCGCGTTGCGCGTGATCCGCGCCGCCCGCGAAATGGGGATCAAGACGGTCGCCGTTCACTCCACCGCCGATGCCGATGCGATGCATGTGCGCATGGCGGATGAAGCCGTGTGCATCGGCCCGCCACCGAGCACCGACAGTTACCTGTCGGTTCCGGCGATTGTAGCCGCCTGCGAAATCTCAGGCGCGCAGGCGATCCATCCCGGCTACGGCTTCCTCTCCGAAAACGCCAATTTCGTGCAGATCCTCGAAGATCACAAGATCACCTTCATCGGCCCTTCGGCCGAGCACATCCGCCAGATGGGCGACAAGATCACCGCCAAGGAAACCGCGCTGAAGCTCGGTATCCCGGTGGTGCCCGGCTCGGCCGGCGGCGTGCCCGATGTTGCAACCGCCCGCACGGCGGCGGCAGACATGGGATACCCGGTGATCATCAAGGCCACCGCCGGCGGTGGCGGGCGCGGCATGAAGGTGGCGACGAGCGAGAAAGACATTGAGACCGCGTTTCGCACCGCCCGCTCCGAGGCCAAGGCCGCCTTCGGCAATGATGAAGTCTACATGGAGAAATACCTCCAGAAGCCGCGCCACATCGAGATCCAGGTGTTTGGTGATGGCAAGGGAGGCGGGGTGCACCTTGGCGAGCGCGATTGCTCGCTGCAGCGCCGCCACCAGAAGGTGTTTGAAGAGGCCCCAGGCCCTGTCATCACCCCCGAGGAGCGCGCCCGCATCGGTAGGATTTGTGCAAACGCTATTGCCGAAATGGGCTATTCCGGGGCCGGCACGATCGAATTTCTGTATGAAGACGGCGAGTTCTATTTCATCGAGATGAACACCCGGCTGCAGGTGGAGCACCCCGTGACCGAGGCGATCTTTGGCGTTGATCTGGTGCGCGAGCAGATCCGCGTGGCCGAGGGCCTGCCGCTCTCTTTCACGCAATCCGACCTGGTGGTGAACGGCGCCGCTATCGAGATCCGCATCAATGCCGAGCGCTTGCCCAACTTCTCCCCCTGCCCCGGCAAAATCACCCAGTATCATGTGCCGGGTGGGCTTGGTGTGCGGATGGACAGCGCGCTTTACGACGGCTACACTATACCGCCCTATTACGACAGCCTGATCGGCAAGCTCATCGTGCATGGCCGCGACCGGGCCGAAGCCCTCTCTCGGCTGCAGCGCGCGCTCGGCGAATTGATCGTCGACGGGGTGGATACCACCGTGCCGCTGTTCCACGCGCTGTTGCAGGATCCCGACATTCTCGCCGGCACTTACGATATTCACTGGCTCGAACGCTGGCTCGAAACCAACATGGGGTGATCCCCTTGCAGACCACCCGTCTCAGCCCTGAGCTTTTGCTGCGCGCCTATGCGGCGGGCGTCTTCCCGATGTCGGAAGCGCAGGACGATCCGCGTGTGTTCTGGGTCGATCCTGAGCGGCGCGGTGTGCTGCCGATCGACGGCTTTCATCTCTCGCGCTCGCTCAGGCGCACAATCCTGCGCCACCGCTTCGAGCTTAGCCTTGATATGGCCTTCGAGGATGTGGTGCGCGGCTGCGCCAACCGCGCGGAAACCTGGATCAACGATACCATTTTCCGCGCCTATCTTGCCCTGCATCGGCTTGGCTACGCCCACTCGATCGAGGCCTGGGACGGCGACCGGCTGGTGGGTGGCGTCTATGGCGTGGCTTTGGGGCGGGCGTTTTTCGGCGAGAGCATGTTTTCAACCGAAACCGATGCCTCGAAGGTGGCGCTGGCCACGCTAACCGCCCATCTCGGCCGCACCGGATTTGAGTTGTTCGATGCCCAGTTCGTCACCGAACACCTCGCCTCGCTGGGGGCAGTCGAGATCAGCCGGGCGGCGTATCGTCGCGCGCTCGATGAGGCGCTCACCGGGCCGGGGGGCGAGATCCTGGCGAAGCCCCTGCCCGATCCTCACTCGGTCGTGCAGCTCATCACCCAGACATCAAACCGGGCGTGATCGAGCGCGTTCAGGGCCGGGGAAGAGGCGATCATCCAACCCTCAAAAATCGGTGCCTCACCCGCTTGCTCATGCACAACGAGCCAGGCATAGGCATCGCCGGCCGGGTTTTCGACCGGGTAGCGGCATTCGCCAAGGGTGATCTGCAGCCAGCCAAGCGCCGCCGTTTCGCCGCGCGCCAGCGTCAGATCGGCCACCGTGCCGGAAAGCTTGTCGAGCCCCTTCAGCACCGCGCCGGTGCCGGTGGCCACCACGTCTTCTTCCACCGACATTACGTCTTCGCCCACAACCGAACCGGGCCTGCGCTCGGCGGGCTCAAGCTCTGTGCCATCAAGCCCGGGCACCGTGCCCTCGCCGATGCCGGGGAAGAACGCGCCAGGGGCCAGCGGATCGCCGGGCAACGGTTCGATCGGGATGATTTCGCCGGGCTGCACTTCGCCCGGGTCAACCGGATCAAGTGGCACCACGATGATCTGCGCCAGCACTGGCGCACTGGCGAGGGCCAAACCAAGGGCAGCGGCAAAACGCCACGCAATGCTTTTTATACGGGGGGCCACCGGCACGGGCTCTTTATTCCGGCTGCCAAGCCTCGTAATCGCGCCGATCAGCCGGATGGGCCTGTTGGATCGAGCCAGCCGGCACATAGGCAGCGGCGGTGCCGGAAAGGTTGTCAAGGTGCGGCTTTTCCCAAGTCTTGTGCGGCAGCGGCCGTTCAGCCGGGTTATTGTCGAAGGTCCGGTGCAGCCAGCCATGCCAGTCTGCCGGCACTTTCGAGGCGACCGGCTCGCCGGCATAGATCACCCAGCGGCGGCTATCGTCGCGGTTTCGATAATAGGCGTTGCCCTGCTCGTCTTCACCAACCTTGCTGCCCCGAAACCTGGTCATCAGCCGGGTGCCAAGGGTTTCGCCATGATACCATGTGATGAGCGACAGAATGAACCGCATGGAAGCCTCCGCATTTCTGGTATTCCGTATGGCCCAAGGTGGCGGCGAGGTCCAGTGGCAATACGACCGGGGGCGGCGGAACAGGCGCGCTTTCGCCGCTCAGGGCTGCTTCGCCGTTACCTCGATCTCGATCTTCATTTCCGGGGTCATCAGCTTGACGATCATCATCGTCGCCGCCGGGCGCACCGCGCCAAAGACCTCCTGCAGCACCGGCCAACAGGGCTCAAAATCGTCACCGTGGGGCAAGAGGTAGCGCACCCGCACCACGTCGGCCATCGTAGCGCCGGCTTCGGCCAGCGCCTTTTCGATCGTGGCGAGCGCGTTGCGGCACTGGTCCGCCACGCTCTCGGGCATTTCCATCTTTGCGTAATCATAACCGGTGGTGCCAGCAACAAAGATCCAGCCGCTTTCCACCACGGCGCGCGAATAGCCGATCCGCGCTTCAAAAGCGGAACCGGAAGAGATGAGTTTTCGCGTCATGGCCGCATCTTTCAGAGTGATCTCGCCGCACAGAACCCGTTTTGAACCGGCTTCGCAAGCGCGATCGAATGCGCCCAACGCGCGCACGAAAAAGGCCGCCCCCGCAGGTGCGGCCCCGGTGCGCTGTCGGCCCGGTTTCAACGCGCCGTGGATTTGCCTGCCTTGGCGTCGGCATAGATGATGAGGGGTTTGGCATCGGAGCCCACGGCCTCCTCGTTCACCACCACCTCATCGACGTTTTCCATACCCGGCAGCTCGAACATCGTATCGAGCAGGATATCTTCCATGATCGAGCGCAGGCCCCGCGCGCCGGTCTTGCGGGCAATCGCGCGCTTGGAAATCGCCTTGAGCGCATCTTCGGTGAAGGTCAGTTTGGCATTCTCGATCTCAAACAGCCGCTGGTATTGCTTGACCAGCGCATTTTTCGGCTGGGTCAGGATTGTCACCAGCGCCTCCTCGTCGAGATCGCCGAGCGTGGCAATCACCGGCAGACGGCCGACGAATTCGGGAATCAGGCCGAATTTGAGCAGGTCTTCGGGCTCAAGCTCAGTGAAAATCTCGCCCACGCCGCGGCTGTCGACATCTTTCACCTCGGCGCCAAAGCCGATCGAGGTGCCCTTGCCGCGCGACGAGATGATCTTGTCGAGCCCGGAGAACGCACCCCCGCAGACAAACAGGATGTTGGTGGTGTCGACCTGCAAAAATTCCTGCTGCGGATGCTTGCGCCCGCCCT
>MNZL01000127.1:0-3038 GCA_001873585.1 Rhodobacterales bacterium CG2_30_65_12
AGGCTCGAACAGCCGCGAGCGGTCTTGCGGCAGGCCGATGCCGTTGTCGGAGATCGAGACCACACCTTGCCCGGTCTCTGCGTCTATCCACAGAGCCACCCGGATCGTCGCCGTGTAGCCCGCAGGGGTTTCGCCTTTTTCCTTCAGGCTTTCCAGCGCTTCGCCGGCGTTCTTGATCAGGTTGGTAAGCGCCTGGCCGATCATCGTCTCGTCCAGTTCGGCGGGCACAGGCGCGGGTGGCAGATCGGTCTCGATCTCAACGCCCACCTGCCCGGCCTTCTGCAGCGTCACCGCGCCGCGCACCAGCGCCACCAGGTCGGCGGGCTTTTTCACCGGCTCTGGCATCCGTGCAAACTTGGAAAACTCGTCGACGATCCGGCGCAAATCCTCGGTCTGGCGCACGATCACACCAGTGAGGTTTTCCAGGTCGGCGGCATCGTCTTCCTCCATCATGCGAGAGAACTTGCGCTTGATGCGCTCGGCCGAAAGCTGGATCGGGGTGAGCGGGTTCTTGATCTCGTGGGCGATCCGGCGCGCGACGTCACCCCAGGCCGCCATCCGCTGCGCGCTGACAAGGTCGGTCACGTCGTCAAACGCGATCACATAGCCTTCAAGGTTGCCTGCATCGGAGGCGCGCGGCGCGATCCGCACCAGGAGGCGCTCCTGCCGGCCCATCCGGCTCAGCCCCAGCTCATCTTGCACCCGTTCCCCGATCTCGCCTTTGAGCCGGTCAAGCAGCGGCGCGAACTCGGGCACTACCAGCGCCAGATTGTCATGGGGCAGGTCGCTCGCATCGAGCCCCAGCATGCTGCGCGCCGCGCGGTTGAGAAAGGTCACCTTGCCGTCCGGATCGAGCCCGATCACCCCGGCGGTGACCGACGAAAGCACCGAATCGAACAGTCGGCGGCGGCGCTCGATCTGCTCGGTGTTTTCCAGCAGTGCATCGCGCTGGCCCTTGAGCTGGCGCGTCATCCGGTTGAACAGCCCCGAGAGTTGCTCGATCTCGTCGCCCGTCGATTCCTCGATCACCTGCACGTCAAGATCGCCGGCTCCCACCCGTTCGGCGGCCGAGGCAAGCCGGCCCACCGGGCGCGCCAGCCGCTCGGCAAACCACATGCCCAGCCAGGTGGCCGCGAGGATCAAGATCGCCGCGAAGCCGAGATAGACCAGGCCGAACTCGAACAGAACCTGGCCGCGCTGGCTTTCAAGCTGCTGGTAAACGCGCACGGTTTCCTGGGTTTCGTCGAGCAGGTTCAGGATCTCGCCATCGACATCGCGCGAGACGTAGAGCAGATGATCGGGATAGGCCGAAAGCCGGACCAGCGCGCGGAATTCGTTGATGTCCCAGTCTTCGATCACCACCGTCTCACCGGTAAGCGCGCGGGCGATATCATCCAGGGCTGGCATTTCAAAGTCGAACCGATAGGAGCGATCGCCGCGCAGGCGGATCTCGCCCTGCCCGTTGATGATGAAGGCTTCGCGCAAGCCGCGCTGGATCCGGGTCTGCGCCTGCGCCAATGCCTGGCGCAGCTGTGCCTCGGAGAGAAACACGTTGGTCTGCTTGGAAAGGTCGAGAAACGCGGCAACCGCCTCGGCGTCTTGGCGCAGGCCCTCGCGGTGCTCCTGCTCATAAGCCTGCGCCGCTTCGAGCGAATTGCCCACCACCCGGCTCACCCGGTCGGAAAACCAGCCCTCAAGGCCGACGTTGACGGTGAGCACGGCAAACACCGCCACCAGCACAGTGGGCAACAGCGCTAGAAAGGCAAACACGCCGGTGAGCCGCAGGTGCAGCCGCGAGCCGGCCGACTTGTTGCGCCGCGCCGCAACCATCCGCACCACCCCGCCGAGCACCAGCGCGGCGACAGTGAGCACATAAACGAAATCGGCCAGCAGAACGAGCCGAAGCTCGGTCGATTGCGCGCCCTGCTCGAGCGGCCCGAGCACGAGATAGGTGAGCACCGCCAGCACCGGGCCGAGCGTGACCAGACCAATACTGAGCACGGCGCGGGTGCGGCGCAAGCGTCTGAGCCGGGCGATCCGCTCCCATGTCCAATGACTGTTCGCGCTACGCGCCACCTTGATCCCCCGATTGACCCGAAACCGATCGACCAGCCGGCCGGCCGGCTCATGTGGCCGCGCCCCGGACATGCGGCGCGAATGCCACGGCTGTGGCGGTTTTACATCAACTTGCGTCGACGTGTCACCTCGATTCCCAGTTCGGTGATCTTCTTGCGCAAGGTATTGCGGTTGATGCCGAGAAGATCAGCGCAGCGGGCCTGGTTGCCACCAGTGGCGTCGAGCGCGATTTCGATCAGGGGCACCTCGATCTCGCGCAGAACCCGGGTATAGACCCCCGGCGGCGGCAGCGATCCACCGTGCAGATCGAAGTAACGCTTGAGGTGGCGGGCAACAGAGGCCGAAAGGTTTTCCGCCTCGTCCATTGTCACCACCGGGCCACCGGCGGGGGCGCCGAGGGTGGCTTCCACCTCGGCCCGGCTGATCTCGGCTTCGTTGCCAGTCACCATCAGCCGCTGGATCGTGTTTTCGAGCTGGCGCACGTTGCCGGGCCAGGGATAGGCGCGCAGGATCTCGGTGGCCTTGGCGCTGAGGCTGCGCGGCCCGAGCCCATCGCGCTCGGCGCGCGCCAGGAAATGCTCGGCCAGCGCCGGGATGTCTTCGAGCCGCTCGCGCAGGCTTGGCACCGGAATCGTCACCCCACCGAGCCGGTAATAAAGGTCCTGGCGAAACGCGCCTGCTTTAAGGCGGCGCGTGAGATCGCCTTGTGAGGTCGAAAGCACGCGCGGCGCCGGGTCGGTCAGGCTGTCGAGCATCCGGGTGATGCGGGCCTGGGCGTCAGCGTCGAGATCGCCGATCTCGTCAAACAGCAGAGTGCCCTGCCCGACCTTGGCCAGGATCTTCGCCGGGCCTTCCATCGGCGCGAGGTCGTCAGGCGTGGCCACCACGAACGGCAAGTTGCGGCGGTCGGAAAAATCGTGGATCGCCCGGGCGATCAGGCTCTTGCCGGTGCCACTTTCACC
>MNZL01000127.1:3071-4487 GCA_001873585.1 Rhodobacterales bacterium CG2_30_65_12
GGTAGAGGGACTGCATCGCCGGGGTGCGCCCGACCAGCGGCAGATCATCGCGCGGCGCCTCGCCCGGCGCGCGCACCGGGCTGGGTGCGCGGCGCTTTTGCGCAAGCGCGCGCGCGGCCCGTTTCATCAAATCTGGCAGATCGAAGGGCTTTGGCAGATAATCGAATGCGTCTTTTTCCGCAGCCTTGATCGCGGTCATGATGGTGTTCTGCGCCGAGATCACGATCACCGGCAGATCTGGCCGGACGCGTGCGATCTCGGGCAGCGCGTCGAGGCCGTTGCCATCGGGCATCATCACGTCGGAGATCACCAGATCGCCCCGCCCCTCCTCGACCCAGCGCTTGAGCGTGACGAGCGACGAGGTGGCGTGCACCCGGCAACCGGCGCGGGTGAGCGCCTGAGTGAGAACGGTGCGGATCGTGCGGTCGTCGTCGGCGACGAGAACGGTGCCGTCCATCGGCGGTTACTCCTTGTCTTTGGGGGCGACGGGAAGCGAAATGCGAAACCGGGTCTCGCCCGGCACAGAGTCAACCGAGATCCAGCCGTCATGGTCCGCGATGATCTTGGAAACGAGCGCGAGGCCGAGCCCGGTGCCGTTCTCACGGCCCGAAACGAAGGGCTCGAACACCTGCGCCGCTATTTCCGGCGACAGGCCCGGCCCGTCATCGCAGATCTCCACCTGCAAAGGCAGTCCGGTGCCGGTGCCATCGGTTCGGCGCAAGCGCAGGGCGTGATCGTAGAAGGTGCGAATGCGGATCGTGCCGCCTTCTGGCCCGGCGGCCTCGGCGGCATTTTTCAACAGGTTGAGAAACACCTGCATGAATTGGTCGGGGTCGACGAAGGTGTTGGGCAGCGATGGATCGTAGTCTTCAATCAGCCGCATTCGCGCGGCAAAGCCCACCTCGGCCGATTTCTGCGCCCGGTCGAGCAGATCGTGGATGTTGACCGCGCGGCGCACCGGGGGGGGCAGGTTGCCAAATTGCTCCACCTGTTCGAGCAGCGCCACGATCCGCCGGCTTTCGACCACGATCAGGTCGGTCAGCTCCTGGTCCTCGGGCTCTAGCCCCATCGACAAGAGTTGCGCCGCACCGGTGATCCCGGCAAGCGGGTTCTTGATCTCGTGCGCCAGCATCTCGGCCATGCCGATCGCCGAGCGCGCGGCGGTCTTGGCGCCAAGCGAGCGGCCCAGCTTCACCGCGATGTGGCGCGGCTCAAACATCAGCAGCACCTCGCCCGCGCCCCCCACCACCGGAGCGATCTGCACATTGCATTCCACCGGCGAGGCGTGGCCGGCGCCAACATCGACGTTATTGAGAAACATCGACCCCTGGTCATGGCGCACCCGATCGAGCGTGTCGCCGATATTGGCCTCGATGCTGAGCCGGTCGAGCACCGGCTTGCCGAGAAGCGACCGGC
>MNZL01000127.1:4495-19085 GCA_001873585.1 Rhodobacterales bacterium CG2_30_65_12
CCTCGCCCGCCGAGTTCACCATGAGAATGCAATTCTCTGAATCGACCAGCAGCGCCGGCACCGGCAGCGTGGCCCAGAGTGCATCGTTTTCCATCAGCCAGCCTCCCCATGCGGCGCGAGGGCAGCGGGCAACAGCGTGAGCACCCGGCCAGGATCGGACGCCGAGAGCACATCGCGGCGCAAGGTGGCGGGTGTATTGGCCGCGTCCATATACCAGCCGAGATGTTTGCGGATCACCCGACTGCCAAGCTCGCGCCCGTAAAAGCCGAGCGAGGCCTCGTAGTGCCCCGCCACCATGCCGATCAGCGCCGGGCCGCGCGGAATCACCGGGGCCGGGCGGCCGGCGAGTGCCGCGGCGATCTCGGCGACGAGCCAGGGCCGTCCGCCGGTGGCACGGCCCAGCATCACCCCATCGGCACCCGATTGCGCCAGCGCGGCGCGCGCGTCGTCGGGCGAGGCGATATCGCCGTTGGCGATCACCGGAATGCGCACGCTGCGTTTCGTCGCCGCGATCGCCGCCCAGTCGGCCTTGCCCTTGTAAAACTGATTTCGGGTGCGGCCATGGATGGTGACCATGGCGATTCCCGCCGCCTCGGAGCGGGCGGCGATCTCGGGCGCATTCAGCCGGTCGTGGTCCCAGCCGAGACGGGTTTTCAGCGTCACCGGCAGGCCCACCGCGCTCAAGACCGCCTCGATCAGGCGCAGCGCGTGGTCGGGGTCGCGCATCAAGGCCGAGCCCGAAAGCCCGCCGACCACCTTCCTGGCCGGACAGCCCATGTTGATGTCGATGATCTTCGCGCCATTGGCTTCCACCATCCGCGCCGCCTCGCCGATCCAGTAAGGATCGCGGCCCGCAAGCTGCACCGCCGTGCCCTCGATGCCAAACCCAAGTTCGGCGCGCTCACGCACACCCGGCTTGGCCTGCACCATTTCCTGGCTCGCCACCATCTCGCTCACCACCAACCCTGCGCCAAAGCTCTGCACCAGACGGCGGAACGGCAGATCGGTGATCCCCGCCATCGGCGCGAGAAACACCGGGGGATCGAGTATGCTGTCGCCCAGGGCCACGCCCATATGCCTAATCCTTGTGCAGTTGCCTGAGATATAGCGGCGCAGCGCCTGGGTTGCAAAAATCCGATTGGCCAGACTGCGCGAATTTTCACCAATGCACAATATTTAATCATTTCAGCACGGCACGCGCGCCCCCATTGTTCTTGAAAACGGCAGCGCATAAACAGGCGGCATGGAAATTGCAGCCATCATCGTAGCCGCCGGGCGCGGCACCCGCGCAGGCGGAGACGTGCCAAAGCAATGGCGCGTCCTGCATGGCCGGCGCGTGGCCGACTGGACCGTGGCCGCGTTTCAGCGCCACCCGCGGATCGACCGGGTGGTGCTGGTGTTGCACCCCGACGATCTTGGCCAGGCCGAGGGCTTTGCCGATGTCACCATCGCCATCGGCGGCGCGACCCGCGACGCGAGCGTGCAAGCCGGGCTCGAAGCGCTGGCGGGCGATCCGCCGGGGCTGGTGCTGATCCACGATGTTGCCCGTCCGCTGGTGAGCGCGGATGTGATCGACCGGGTGATCGCTGCTCTGGCGTGCTCAGCCGGCGCCGCTCCGGCGCTGGCCGTCACCGATGCGCTCTGGCAAGGCGAGGCCGGGCTGGTGGCCGGCACACGCGACCGCACCGGGCTTTACCGCGCGCAAACCCCGCAGGGCTTTCGCTACGGCGCGATCCTCGCCGCCCACCGCGCGCACCCCGGCGGCGCGGCGGACGACGTGGAAGTGGCCGGCGCCGCCGGGCTTGACGTGGCCATCGTCGCGGGCGACGAAGTGAACCTGAAAATCACCAGCTCCGCCGATTTTGCGCGCGCCGAGACACTTATGGGAGAGGCGATGGATATCCGGGTGGGACAAGGCTACGACGTGCACGCGTTCGAGCCGGGCGCGGCCTGCATGCTTTGCGGCGTGGCGGTGCCGCATGACCGCAAGCTCAAAGGCCATTCCGACGCCGATGTGGGCATGCACGCGCTCACCGATGCGCTCTATGGCGCACTGGCCGAGGGCGATATCGGCCAGCATTTTCCGCCCAGCGAGGCGCAATGGAAGGGCGCGGCCTCGCACATCTTCCTCGAACACTCCATCGGCCTTGCCCGAGCAAAAGGCTATGACCTCGCCAATTGCGACGTGACGCTGGTGTGCGAACAGCCAAAGATCGGCCCGCACACCGGCGCGATGCGGGCCGAACTGGCCCGGATCTTGGGCGTTGACGCGGGCCGGGTGTCGGTCAAGGCCACCACCTCGGAACGGCTCGGCTTCACCGGGCGCCAAGAGGGGATCGCCGCGCTCGCAGTGGCGACCTTGGTGCGCGCATGATCCAGCTTATCGTCACCTTTTTCGGCGCGGGGCTGCTGCGCCCCGCCTCCGGCACCTGGGGCTCGCTCGCCGCCCTGCCCTTCGTCTGGGTGCTGCATGTGCTCGGCGGGCCTTGGGCGCTCGCCGTCGCCATCGTCGTCGTCTTCCTTGTCGGCCTCTGGGCTACCGGGATTCACACCGCGAACACCGGCGTTGAAGACCCGTCGGAAGTGGTGATCGACGAGGTGGTGGGGATGTGGATCGCCATGCTGCCGGTCTCGATCGGCGCGGCCGCCGCCGGAGCCGAAATCCTCGCGCTCTATCCCGGCTGGATCGCGGCGTTCCTGCTGTTCCGGATCTTCGACATTCTCAAACCGGGGCCGGCCCGCTGGGCCGACAACCGCGACGACGCGCTCGGGGTGATGCTCGACGACGTGTTCGCCGGCATCTTCGCCGCCGTGGTAACGCTTCTGCTCGCCGCCGGCTCGCACCTGGTGCTGATGGGATGAGCTTTGCCCCCGATCCGGCGCAGGTGCTCGCGCTCTGCCGCGCCAAGGGGCTTATGGTCGCCAGCGCCGAAAGCTGCACCGGCGGCATGGTGGGCGCGGCACTCACCGATATCGCCGGTTCGTCGGATGTGTATGAGCGCGGCGTGATCACCTATTCCAACGCTGCCAAGATTGCGCTCCTTGGGGTCCGGCCCGAAACGCTGGCGGCGCATGGCGCGGTATCGCAAGAGGTGGCGCGGGAAATGGCCGAAGGGCTGCTCGCGTCCGCGCCGGTGGATATCGCCGTCTCGATCACCGGCATCGCCGGGCCCGGCGGCTCGGAGCACAAGCCCGAGGGACGGGTCTGTTTCGGCCTCGCCACCCGGTCGGGCTGCCAAACCCAAACAGAGGAGTTCGGAGCTCGCGGTCGGGCCAAGGTGCGCACTGCGGCCCGCGATCACGCGCTGGCGCTGATCGCCCGCGCCGCGAGCCGCGCCTGAGCCCTCACGGGCAGACCCCGCCAACGCGAATATAAGAGCCATAAACCCAGCCCTGCGGCGTTGGGTTGCCCCAGAGCGGCGCCTGACACTGGCCCGCCATGCAATAGACGTAATACCATTTGCCTTGCCGGTCCCACACCGAGATCTCGTCGCCCAGGTAAAGCTCGCCGATCTGGGCGTAGCCCGTGCCCGGCCCCGCGCGCACCGCGAGAAAGCCGTTACCGGCGGCATGGTTGTATTGCGTGCTCGGCCGAATCCCGGCGACGTAGCCAGTGCAATCGCCGGCCACCGCCCCACCCGCCGCCAAGGCGAGCCCAAGGGCGGCGGCGCAGCTGCGACGAAACATCCGTTTCATGGCCAATCCTCCTGTTTCTACTCTGAGAAAGTCTGCCGCCATGAGTGGCGGCGCGCGATGACATGGATCAGCGCCAGCCGTTTTGCTCCGCCCACCTGGTGCAGGGGCTGCCCAGTCGGCGCGCAGCACGCCGTTTTTTTGCCTGTTTTTTCCGCAAATATGAATCTGCCCAAGAAATTTGCAGGGTGCACGCGGATTGAGCTTTGCCACCGCGCCCGGCCCGCGCATCACTCCTCGAACAATCGGGGAGGAAAGAATGAACGGGGCCGATACCGCCTGGATCATCGTCGCAACCGCACTTGTGCTGTTCATGAGCCTGCCGGGGCTCGCGCTGTTTTACGGCGGCCTGGTGCGGGCGCGCAATGTGCTCTCGGTGTTCATGCATATCTACGCCATTGCCGCCTTGATGAGCGTGCTTTGGCTGGTGGTTGGCTATTCCATCGCCTTTGGCGGAGAGGGGGCGCTCTGGGGCGGGCTTGGCAAGGCGTTTCTGGCCAATATCGACGCCGAAACCCTCTCGGGCACGATCCCCGAGGTGCTGTTCTTCGCCTTCCAGATGACCTTTGCGATCATCACGCCGGCGCTGATGGTGGGGGCATACGCCGAGCGGGTGGGCTTTGGCTTCGTGCTCACCTTCTCCGGCGCATGGATGCTTCTGGTCTACGCCCCCGTCACCCACTGGATCTGGGGCGGCGGCTTTCTCGCCGACGGCGGCATCTTCGGCGCGGTGGGCGTGCAGGATTTCGCCGGCGGCATTGTCGTGCACGAAACCGCCGGGATCGCCGCGCTGCTGATCGCCGTCTTCCTCGGGCCGCGGCGCAACCGCACCACGCCGCCGCACTCGCCAGGCTACGTGATGATCGGCGCGGGCATGCTCTGGGTCGGCTGGTTCGGCTTCAACGGCGGCAGCCAGCTCGCGGCCGATGGCGGCGCGGCGATGGCGCTGACCGTCACCCATATCTCCGCCGCTACCGCCTCGCTGAGCTGGGCGCTGTGGGAACGGATCAAGTTTGGCCGCGCTTCGCTGATCGGTATCGTCACCGGCACCATCGCCGGGCTTGCCTCGATCACGCCCGCGAGCGGGTTCGTCAGCCCGGTCGAGGCGCTCATCATCGGCGCGCTGGCCGGGGTGCTCTGCCAGGAGGCGGTAAACTTTGTCCGCAACCGGTTGCACATCGACGACACGCTCGACGTGTTCGCGGTGCATGGCGTTGGCGGCATCTTCGGCACGATCATGATCGCGGTGTTCGGCGCGGGGGCGTGGGCGGCACAGCTCGGCGGGCTGGCGATCGTCGGCGGCTACACCGTGGCGATGACCGTGGTGCTGATCTTCGCCGTCAAAGCCATCACCCGGCTCAGGGTCGACGTGGAAACCGAAACCAACGGGCTCGATCTTTCAGTGCATGGCGAGCGCGCCTACGAGATGAATTCCTGATCTCAGGCGGGGGTTTTCATTTCCGGCGGCAGGATGTCTTCGGTCGGCCAGCGCCCGGACATCAGCGCAAGATCCCAGCCGCGCGCGAGCCCGGCAGAGACCATCGCCGCGAAGGCCGGGGCCGGATCGTAATCAAGCCGAAGGATGCGGGCGCCATCGGCCTCCAGCCGGGCGTAGCGCCCACCGCGCCGGCCATCGTTCGGTGGCAGCCCGATCATGCCGGCATTGAGCCAGTGGACGCCACCGATCACCCGCTCGAAGGCAAGCCCCGAATGGCCCGCGATCACCCCGTCGACCGGCCCGGCGGCGGCCTCGATCGCGGTGATCTCCTGGCGAAAGGCCGCCTCGGGCGAGGCCGGCCAGAGCCAGCGGGCGGGGCTGGTGAAGCCACCATGGATCACCGCCCAGCGGCGGCCTTCGTGGGCAAACACCAATGCATCGGGCAGGCTTTCCATCCAGTCGCGCGCGGCCGTGTCCACGAGGCGGTCGGTATGGCGCCAGCCGGGCACCGCGAGCCGGATCGAGAGCGAGCCCGGCGGGTAGCCCGCGCCACTTTCGCCCGCGCCCGAGGCGAGCTGGCGCTCGATGTTACCGGCGACCACCCGGTGGCCGTAGGCGCGGGTGGCGGCGATGCATTCCACCGGCTGGGCGCATATGCCGGCAATATTTCCGGTCGAGAACACCCTCTCGCCCGGCACACCCGCCCGCGAGGCCTCGCGCAAGAGCGCCCCGAGCGCGGTGAGATTTCCCAGCGTCCCACCATAGACGATCACCGGGCCGGTCAGGGTGCCGAGCGATGCGATCTTCATGGCCCCTCCCTTGAAACGTCAGCCCGTCACCGCCATAGAAGGGCGAAACCACACGAAAGACAACGCCCATGACACCCGCCGACACCGGCCCTTCGCTCTTTGACACTGCGTTCTGGATCACGGCCGGGGCGATTGCATTGCTGCTGGTGTTTTCGGCCTTCTTCTCCGGCTCCGAAACCGCACTGACCGCCGCCTCGCGCGGCAAGCTTAGGGCGCATGCTGACCGGGGCGACCGGGGCGCCGAGCGGGCGTTTGCGATCACCGAAGACAACGAACGGCTGATCGGCTCGGTGCTGCTGGGCAACAACCTTGTCAACATTCTCGCCACCTCGCTCGCCACCGCGCTGTTTACCCGGGCCTTCGGGCCCGAGGGGGTGGCCTGGGCAACGCTGGTGATGACGCTTTTGGTGCTGATCTTCGCCGAGGTGCTGCCCAAGACCTACGCAATCACCCGCCCCGAGGCCGCCGCCGCGCAGGTCTCGGCACCGATCAAACTGGTGGTTTTGGTGTTTTCGCCGGTGGTCGCGGCCGTGCGCGCGCTCACCCGGGGGCTGCTCAGGCTGGTCGGCGTCGAGACCGACCCGAACGCCAACCTGCTCGCCGTGCGCGAGGAGATCGCCGGGGCGCTTTCGCTTGGCCACAGTGAGGGCGCCGTGTTGAAGGAAGACCGCGACCGGATTCTCGGCGCACTCGATCTTGGCGAGCGCGCGGTCGATGAAATCATGCTGCACCGCTCCCAGATCGAGATGATCGACGCCGAAAGCCCGGCACCGGAGGTGCTGCAGCAGGCGCTCGCCTCACCCCACACCCGGCTGCCGGTGTTTCGCGGCGAGCCGGAGAACATCGTTGGCGTGATCCATGCCAAGGATCTCAGCCGGGCGATGTACGCCGCCGGCGCGGGCGCGGGCGTGGGCGGCCCGGCGCAGGCTTTTTCCGATTTCGACATCATGCAGGTGGCGATGGAGCCCTATTTCGTGCCCGACACCACCCCGCTCGACGACCAGATGCGCAACTTCCTCAAGCGCCACACCCATTTCGCCCTGGTGGTCGATGAATATGGCAGCCTGCAGGGGCTGATCACGCTCGAAGACATCCTCGAAGAGATCGTCGGCGAGATCACCGACGAGTTCGATACCACTGGCGAGGAGAACGGCCTCATTCGCCAGGGCGACGGCAGCTTCATCGTCGACGGCACGATGACGATCCGCGACCTCAACCGGGCGATGGACTGGACACTGCCCGACGTGGAGGCGAACACCGTCGCCGGCCTCGTGATCCACGAGGCGCAGATGATCCCCAGCGAAGGCCAGGTATTTTCGTTCCACGGCTACCGCTTCGAGGTGCTCAAGCGCGTCGCCAACCGGATCGCCGAGCTGCGTATCCGTCCGCTCTGATCGGGCGGGCGGGCCTCAGCGCCGGATCGCCACGCCGCGCCGCCCGGCGAGATCGGTTACATATTGCCACGCCACCCGGCCCGAGCGCGCGCCGCGCGTGGCTTGCCATTCGATCGCCTCGGCGTGCAGCGTGTCCGCGTCAATCGCGATCCCGAAGGCATCGCAATAGCCCCGGATCATGGCGAGGTATTCGTCCTGGCTGCAGGGGTGAAAGCCGAGCCAGAGCCCGAACCGATCAGACAGCGAAACCTTTTCCTCGACCGCTTCGGAGGGATTGATCGCCGAGCCCCGCTCGTTTTCGATCATCTCGCGCGGCATCAGGTGACGGCGGTTGGAGGTGGCATAGAGCACCACGTTTTCGGGCCGGCCCTCGATGCCGCCGTCGAGCACGGCTTTCAGGCTCTTGTAATGCTCGTCGTCATGGGAAAACGAAAGATCGTCGCAGAACAGGAGAAACCGGTGTTTGCTGCCGCGCAGGTGGCCGAGCAACCGGCCCACCGAAGGCAGATCCTCGCGCTGCAATTCTACAATCTTGAGGCCAGGGCCTTCGGCATTTACCGCCGCGTGCACCGCCTTTACGAGCGACGATTTGCCCATCCCCCGTGCGCCCCATAACAGCGCGTTGTTGGCCGGCAGGCCGCGCGCGAACTGGCGGGTGTTCTCGAGCAGAATATCGCGCACGCGGGCGACGCCGACCAGCAGCGAGATATCGACGCGGGAGACCTTTTCGACCGGCACCAGCCGGTCAGGCGACACCTGCCAGACGAAGGCCTGCGCCGCGCCGAAATCCGGCAGCGCCAGCGGCACCGGGCTGATCCGTTCGAGCGCCTCGGCGATGCGGGTGAGCGCGTCGGGCGGCATCAGTCTTTCTTGTCTCCGCCGTCGCCAATGTCCCAGACCGGCTTGTCCGTCCCGTCTTCGGTCCCGTCTTCGGCCCCATCCTCAGCGCCGTCGGCCCCGTCCTTATCATCGTCGTCGTCCTCAAACCACAGCCCCTCAGCCCTCAGCCGTGCCTCACGCGTCTTTTCAACCCGCGCGACGAGAAAGATCGAAATTTCGTAAAGCCCGTAGACCACGACAAACAGGATCACCTGTGTCGTCACATCAGGCGGCGTAACCAGCGCCGCCAGCAGCAAGATGCCCACCACGGCGTATTTGCGGGTTCCGCGCAGGCCGGCGGCGCTGGCGAGCCCGGCCTTGCCCATCAGGGTAAGCAACACCGGAAGCTGGAACGAGATCCCGAAGGCCACGATCATCTTCAGCGTGATGTCGAGGGTCTCGTTGACCTTGCCCTGAAAGACGATGTCGATGCCCGCCTCCGTGGCCGTTGGTGTCGTGGTGTCGCCACCGCTGAAATAGGCGGAAACCACCGAGGGCAGATCGGCGAAGCCAAGAAAGAAGGCCATCGCCAGCGGCACAACGATATAATGCGCAAAGGCCGCGCCGAGCAGGAACAGCGCCGGGCTGGCAACCAGAAACGGCAAAAAGGCGTCTTTTTCCTTGCGGTAGAGCCCCGGCGCGACGAAGCGCCACATCTGGTATGCGATCACCGGAAAGCCCAGCATCAGCCCGCCCACCATCGAGATCCGAATCAGGGTGAAAAAATATTCCTGCGGCGCGGTGTATTGCATCACCGGATTGGGGTTGCCGAGATCGCGCATGGTTTTTTCGATCGGCAACAGCAAGAAATCGAGCACGATCCCGCCCACCGAAAACACCACCACCATCGCCACCACGAAGGCGAGCACCGACCAGATCAACCGGGTGCGCAACTCGGCAAGATGTTCGATCAGGGGGGCCGAGGAATCCTCGATCTCGTCGGTGCTGCGGCTCATTCGGTTTCGGCCTTGTCAGTCTTGCGTGGCTTGGCGGGCTTGCGCGGCTTGGCGGGCGTCTTCTTCGGCGCTTGGGTTGCCGCCGGTGCCTTGGCAGGCGGTGGCGCGGTTTCGGCTGCGGGGGATGCGGCGGCGGCCTTCTCTCGATCAAGCCGCGCCTTGCCGGCCTTTTCGGTGGCGGCACGGATTTTCTCGATGTCGGCGGCGCGCTCCGGATCTTCAGGTTTCGCCTTCGGCGCGGGCTTTGATCCGGGGGCGGAGGGATCCCAGCCTTCGAACCGGTCGGCGGCCTCGTTAAGCTTGTCGAGGCCGAACTTCTTGGGGTTGCCCACGCCCTTGAGGGTGCTGGCCACGTCGTTCACCCCGCTCTCTCGCGCGGCGTCATTCATCGCCCGGGTGAACTCGCGCCCGAGCGCCCGCGCCTTGGCGGTGAACCGCCCGAGCGTGTGGAACAGCCCCGGCAGGTCTTTCGGCCCGATCACGATCAACGCGACGATGCCGATGAGCAAAAGCTCACTCATTCCAATGTCGAACATGGGCGCCTATCCCCGGGGCAAAGCCCGCCTCGCCTCAGACCTTGTCTTTCTCGGTCTCGGGCGTCACGTCCTTGGCATCGTCGGCGGCCTTGTCTTCGATCTCTTTCTTGCCGTCGTCGACGCCCTTCTTGAAGGCGCTGATGCCCTTACCTACTTCGCCCATCAGCGAAGAAACCTTGCCGCGGCCGAACAGCACCAGCACCACGACGGCGATCAGCAGAAGGCCGGGAAGGCCGATATTGTTGAGCATGGATACCTCTCCCTTTTCGGGCGGCGCACCGCCCTGTCATTGCGTCTATGGTATCTATTGCCTCGCGGCGGAAGATCAAACCCCGAATGCGCGGCCTCGCGCAATAAAACGCTGCTCCGGCGGACGGTCGCTCAATCTTCGCGCCGGCGCCAGTCCTTTTTCGGTGTCACCGGGAAAACAAAGCAGCGGTCGCGCCGGATCGCGATCCACAACGGCGTGCCGGGCTTGGGCAAAAATACGCTGGGCACCGTTGCCTTGAGCTGCCCGCCATCGGCCTCCATGCGAAACTCGACCAGACTTTCCTTGCCGATGAATCGCGCCCGCTCGACGATGCCGCGCGCCCAGGCCCCCGCCTCGGGGCTTGGCGCCGGGCCGTGGCCGCCACGGTCAAAGTCGATCTTGAGGTGCTGGGGGCGGATCACGATCTCTACCTGCGCCCCGTCCGGTTGGCCCGGGGCCATGAACTTGCCGAAGGCGGTTTCGGTCAGCAGCCCCTGCACTTTGCCGGTTATCACGTTGATATCGCTGAAAAACGCCGCCGCCTCGCGGTCAATGGGCGCGTTGTAGACATTGTAGGGCGCGCCCTGCTGCACGATCCCGCCCCGGCGCATGAGCGCAATCTCGTCGGCCATCCGCATCGCTTCTTCGGGCTCGTGGGTGACGAGCAAAACCGCCGTGCCCTCGTCCTTGAGGATCGACAGGGTTTCATCGCGGATGCCGTCGCGCAGCCGGTTGTCGAGGCCGGAAAACGGCTCGTCCATAAGCATGATCCGCGGCCTTGGGGCCAGCGCGCGCGCCAGTGCCACGCGCTGTTGCTCGCCCCCCGAAATCTCGTGCGGAAAGCTGTCCACATAGCGCACGAGGCCGACTTTTTCGAGCAGTTCGCGCACCCGGATACGTTTCTCGGTGCGCGACCCGGTTAGCCCGAAGGCCACGTTGTCAAACACCGACAGGTGCGGAAACAGCGCAAAATCCTGAAACATCAGCCCGGTGCCGCGCCGCTCCGGCGGCACGAAACTGCCGGGGCCGACGATACTTTGCCCATCCATGCGGATCTCGCCCGCGTCAGGGCGCTCGACCCCGGCAATGATCCTCAGCGTGGTGGATTTACCGCAGCCAGAGGGGCCGAGAAGGCACGTCACCTGCCCCGGCATCACGCTCAGCGACACGTCGCGCACCACCGCCCGGCCGCCGAAGGCACGGGTGATGTTTCTGAGTTCCAGCCGAGGTTCCATGCCGCGCGCGATCCGCTCCCAGATACCCGATCAAACCTGTCGGAATTGATCCCGTTTGCCGGGGATACCAGCCGAAACGCTGCCCGGCAAGAGCGCACGCAATCCGCTTGAAGGCCACCCCATCAACCCCATGTATGAATATGGGAAAGGGAGGCCCCGATGAAGACAATTCTCGTCGCAACCGATCTGTCGGAACGCTCCGACCGCGCCGTTCGCCGCGCGATCTGGCTGGCTGGCCAACTCGGAGCAAGCTGCCACGCGATCCATGTGGTTGACGATTCCCTGCCTGAGCAACTCGTCGAATACCTGCGCGAAGAAACGGGGATCCGGCTTCGTCGGTTCATCGACGTCAACAAGGGAAATGTCGACGTGACCACCGAGATCCTTGTCGGTGACGCGACCGAGGCGATCCCCGAGCAGGCCAAGGCGCACAATGCCGATCTTGTCGTGCTCGGCCTGCATCGGCCGCGCGCGATCCTCGACAACTTGCGCGAGACGACGATGGAACGGCTGGTGCGGCTGACGCGCAAACCGATCCTGCTTGTGCGTGAGCCGGCCGATCATGCCTATTCTTCGGTGCTCGCCCCGATCAGTTTTTCGCCCGCCTGCGCAGCGGCGGTGCGGGCCGCCCGCATGATCGCGCCCGAGGCCCGGATGACCATGGTGCACGCGGTCTACCTGCCATTCCGCGGCCTGACCGGTGAGCGCCCCGGCGGTGTGATGGACCGCGAACTGACAGCCGAGGCGCGAGACGTCTGTGCGCGCTGGTGCGCCACCGAGGCACTGCCCGCCAACCGCGATGCCGTAATCTATGAAAGCGGCGGACTCAATGAGGTGATCGACCGGGAGCGCCAGATGGTGAACGCCGATCTGGTGGCGCTCGGCGCCCATACGCGCGGCCCGATCGCGCTGCACGCGCTCGGCGGCTTCGCCGCGAGCCTGGTGCGCCATCCGCCGACCGACCTGCTGCTTGCGCACCCGTAGGGCACATGCATCGCGGCCCACCAGGGTGCCCGCCCTCCAGCCGCGATCGGCCCCCGGCCCGGCCAACTACGCCCGATTCGGCGCAGTGGACGGTGCGCGGGCAACCGAGGGAAATGGTGACAAAGCCGCGACAATTCTCCTGTTCGTCTATCCATCGTTCACGTCAGCTTCAGCCAACTGTCGGCAAACATGAGATTTTGTTGACCAATTTGGTGCCCGAACCTATGATGAAATCCTAGTGGTGGGGGCCGCGAGCGCGGAGCTGTCATGTCGTTTCACACGATCAGTATCGAGTTGCCTGTTCGGCATTTTTCTGTGTTGTGCGCCGAAGGGTTTCGCGTGAGCCAGGGGGCGAACGAAGGTGAGGCGCTGGCCGACGCCCGCGAGCTGATCCACGAAGATATCTACACGCTCGCCGAAGCGGCCCGGCCGATGCGGCTCGGCCTTTCTGCGCAGGACGAAACCGGTGCCTTCCACGTCAGCGCCGACAGCGCCCTGGGCAAGGCCGGCGCGCCGGTGTACCTCGACAGCCTGCTCACCTTCATGGACGCTTCTGGCGATACCCGCGAGGGGCTGGTGTTCGTCGAGGTTGACGCCGCTGAGGGCACCGTGGCGCAAGTCTATCTCTACCCGCTCGCACCGCTTCTGCCGCGAACCGGCTACACCCTCATCACCATCGACACCACCGGCGCCCGCGCCCGGCTCGCCGCGACCGCCACCGTTGCCTTCACCCGGGGCACGCGAATCACCATGGCCGATGGCCGACAGGTGGCAATCGAAGCGCTTGCGCCCGGCGACCGGGTGCTGACCCGCGATTCGGGGCCGCAGGAGGTGCGCTGGACCGGCACCCAAACGCTGCGCGCCACCGGCGCATTTGCCCCGATCACCATCGCCCCCGGCACGCTCAACAATACCGGCCGGCTGGTGGTGAGCCCGAGCCACCGATTGTTCATCTACCAGCGGGTCGACGCGCTACGCGCGGGGCGAAAGGAAATCCTGATCAAGGCGGGGCTGCTGGTCAACGGCACGACAGTGACGCAGGAGCCGGGCGGGTTTGTCGATTACTACCAGATCCTGTTCGACAAGCACGAGATCATCTATGCCGAGGGGATCGCGGCGGAGAGCCTGTTTGTCGATACCAGCACCCGGCCGATGCTGCCCGAAGAGGTGGCGTGCCGGCTGTCGGAGGCCGCCAACCCGCGCCGCCCGCACGGCCACGAACTGCGCGAAGCCGACCTTGGCGCTCGCAAGGATGCGGCGGAGCGGCTAAAGCGCATCTCGGCGATCTGAACCCGGCGCCAACGCCGATTACGCGCTACCGGCGTAGGCGTTCAGCCGTGGCCGCGTCTTCGATCGCCCAGTACAGCAGCGCGTCGCGGATGCCGAGCGCGGCCTGCCGGCGCCAGTCGGGATCGGTCAGATTTTTGCGGTCACGCGGCGACGAGAGAAAGCCGAGCTCGATCAGCGCCGAGGGAATATCAGGCGCCTTCAGCACCGAAAACGCAGCCTGCATGCGCGGCGTCTTGTAGGTCGATTGCGTGGCGGAATAGATGCCCTCGACCAGCGCCACCGCCAGCGCCTCAGAGCGCGGCGCGGTTTCGGTGCGCGCGAGGTCCATCAGCACCAACGCCACCGCATCGTCGGCCTGGGAAAGATCGACCCCGGCCAGAAGATCGGCTCGGTCGTGGCGCTCGGCAAGCTTGGCCGAGGCGACGTCGGAAGCCTCTTCGGAGAGCGTGTAGACGGTCGCGCCATGCGCCCGGCCCTCGGCCAGTGCATCGGCATGGAACGAGAGAAACACGTCCGCCCCGGCCCGCCGGGCGATCGTTACCCGGGTTTCGAGCGGCACGAACACGTCATCGTCGCGGGTGAGCGTGACCTCGATATTGCCGCCGCGCAACAGCGCCTCCTTGAGTTCGCGCGCGAAGGTGAGCATCAAATCGGCCTCGCGCTCGCCCTCGCGCTCGGCGCCGGGGTCGATGCCGCCATGGCCCGGGTCGATCACCACCACCAGTGGTCCCTGCCCGCGTGGCCGCGCCCGCGCCGGCAGCGCCGCGCCATCGGTGGGGCGAAACAGCGCGCTCTCGGGGGCGCCAGCGGCGGCCTCGAAACGCGCCCGATCGCTGTCGTTGAGCCGCAATGTGAGCCGCGCGCGGCCATCGCCGGTGATCATTTCCGCTTCGGCCACCGCCATCGGCTCGGCAAGCTCGATCACCATCCGCGACCAGCCCGGGCGGTAGACCCCAACCGCCATCGCCGAGATTCGGGCGGTCGACGAAGCCAGCGCGTCCGGGTCGGCCCCGGTCCAGTCGAGCTCGGAGAAATCCAGCACCACCCGATCGGGATCGGTGAGGGTGAAAACCCGCCAGGGCACCGGCTGGCTGAGGTCAACCGTCAGCTCCAGCCGCCCGCGCCG
>MNZL01000012.1:0-1678 GCA_001873585.1 Rhodobacterales bacterium CG2_30_65_12
ATTCGGGCTTGGTGAGGTGCCGGGGCCGCTCGCCATAGTGGTCAGCCGGCTGACTTGGCAGAAGGGGATAGACCTGCTAGCCGAAGCGCTGCCCGGCTTCATCGCCGCTGGTGGTGGGCTGGTGCTGCTGGGCTCGGGCGAGCCGCACCTCGAAAGCGCGATGAAGGCCGCCGCCGCGCGCTGGCCGGCCCGCGTGGGTGTGCGGATCGGCTACGATGAAGCGCTCAGCCATCGGATGTTTGGCGGTGGCGACGCAGTGATCGTGCCGTCGCGCTTTGAGCCCTGCGGGCTGACACAGATGTATGGCCTCAAGTATGGCGCCGTGCCCGTGGTTGCCGCTACCGGCGGGCTGAACGATACCGTGATCGGGGCAACACCCGCGAGCCTCGCTGCAAATGCCGCCACCGGCATCAGCTTTCACCCGGTTGATACTATCGCGCTCTCGGGCGCTTTGCGCCAACTGATTGCCCTCCATGCCGACCACTCTGGCTGGATACAGATGGTGAAGCGGGCGATGAAAGCCGAGGTGAGTTGGGCCGCGCCGGCGAAGGCCTACGCCGATCTTTACAGGAGCCTCCTGGCGTGACCGAGCCCCATCCCGCGTTGACACACGACCGTATCGCCGGTCTCGAACTCACGGCCGGGCGCGCCTGGCCAATGGGGGCCACCGTTGACGCGGGCGGGGTGAACTTCGCCGTATTCTCTGCCAATGCTACAAAGATCGAGGTCTGCCTCTTCACCGAGGACGGGCGCTCCGAGCTCACCCGGATCGCGCTGCACGAGCGCGACGGCGATATCTGGCATGGCCATATCTCCGGCATCGGCCCGGGCACCCGCTACGGGCTGCGCGCGCATGGCCCCTATGAGCCGGAAAACGGCCACCGCTTCAACGCCAACAAGCTGTTGATCGACCCCTACACACGGCGAATCGAGGGCAAGCTCAGGTGGTCGAAGGCGCTGATGGGCTATCACGTCGGCTCGCCATTGGGTGATCTCAGCTTTTCCACCCGCGACAGCGCCTTTGCCATCCCGAAATGCGTGGTGGTGGGCGATGATGGCTTCGACTGGCGCGGCGATAGCGCGCCGGGCTACGCCGGGCCAGACACGGTGATCTACGAAGCCCATGTGAAGGGCCTCACCGCGATGCACCCGGCCGTCGATCCATCGCGGCGCGGCACCTTTCTCGGCCTCGCCGCAGAGCCGATCATCGAGCACTTGCACAGCCTCGGCATGACCGCGATCGAACTGATGCCGGTGCACACGTTCGTCGACGATCGGTTTCTTGTCGAAAGGGGCCTGCGCAATTACTGGGGTTACCAGTCCATCGGCTTTTTCGCCCCGGATCCGCGCTACCTTGACCGCGGCCAGAACCGCGAATTCAAGGAAATGGTGCGCCGGTTTCACGCCGCCGGTATCGAGGTGCTGCTCGATGTGGTTTACAACCACACCGCCGAGGGTGACGGCTTCGGGCCGACGCTCAGCTTTCGCGGGCTCGACAATGCCTCTTATTACCGGCTCGCGCCGGACAACCGGCATTACATCAACGATTGCGGCACCGGGAACGCGCTCGATCTGGCACATCCGGCGGTGCTGCGCCTGGTGATGGACTCCTTGCGCTACTGGGTTGAGGAGTTTCACATCGACGGCTTTCGGTTCGACCTTGGCGCCGCGCTCACCC
>MNZL01000012.1:1707-16379 GCA_001873585.1 Rhodobacterales bacterium CG2_30_65_12
CGACGCGGTGCGCCAAGATCCGGTGCTCGCGCGGGTGAAGCTGATTGCCGAACCGTGGGACGTGGGCCCGGGCGGATATCGGCTCGGCGCCTTCCCGCACCCGTTTCGTGAATGGAACGACCGCTACCGTGACGATGTGCGCGCCTTCTGGCGCGGCGACGGGCATATGCTGCCGGGCCTTGCCAAGGCGCTGCTTGGCTCGCCCGAAACCTTCGACAACGGCCGTCGCCCCGCCACCGCCTCGATCAATCTCATTACCAGCCATGACGGCTTCACGCTTGCTGACCTGGTTTCCTACAGGGAAAAGCACAACGAGGCCAACGGTGAGGGCAACCGCGATGGCCACGCCGCCAATTTCTCCGACAATCTGGGTGTCGAAGGCCCCACAACCGATCCGGTGATCCGCGCTGCCCGGGGCCGTCGCCAACGGGCGATGCTGGCAACGCTGTTTCTGAGCCAAGGCATTCCGATGCTGCTCGGTGGCGACGAGATCGGCAACAGCCAGCGTGGCAACAACAACGCCTATGCGCAGGATAACGAGATCGGATGGGTGGGCTGGAAAGATGCCGACGAGGCGCTGCTGGCATATGCGCGCCGCCTCTCGACCCTGCGCCGCCGCTACAAGGTGCTGAGCCAACGCAATTTTCTGCACGCCCGCGCCCGCCCGGCCGATGGCCTGCCCGATCTCGAATGGTGGCACCCGGATGGCCGCGCGCCCCTCGATTCTGACTGGAACGACCATCTGCACACGATGGGCGTGATCGTCCGCGCTTCGGCGGAAACGATCAAGGATTCGGGCGATAGCGAGGTATTTGCGGTGTTCAACGCCGGCCCGGCCCGCGACGTGGTTCTGCCTGCAGGCATCTGGGTGCGCGTGCTCGACAGCGCCAATCCGGACGCGCCGGAAAGGCCCGTCGAGACAACCTACAAGGCCGCCGAGCAATCGGTGCTGCTGTTTGCCCATCCCGAGATTTGAGGAGAGAGAAATGTCGATCCTGACCGTCGCCACCCAACCGATCGAGGGCCAGAAGCCCGGCACCTCGGGGCTGCGCAAGAAGACGCGGCAGTTCATGCAACCGCATTTTCTGGAGAATTTCGTGCAGGCGATCCTCGACGCCATTGGCGGCGCGGCGGGCAAGACCTTCGTGCTCGGCGGTGATGGTCGGTATTTCGCGCCACAAGCCGCGCAAGTGATCCTGCGGATGTGCGCGGCCCAGGGTGCGGCGCGGGTGATCGTCGGGCAAAACGCTTTGCTCTCCACCCCCGCCGCCAGCCACCTGATCCGGCTGAACAAGACCGATGGCGGCTTCATCATGTCGGCCAGCCACAACCCCGGCGGACCCGACGAGGATTTTGGCCTGAAGTTCAACATGGCCAACGGCGGCCCGGCACCGGAAAGCGTGACCGATGCAATCTTCGCCGCGACCAGGACGATCACCGAATACCGCCTCTTCGAGGCGCAGAATGTCGATCTGTCCAGCATCGGCGAAACGATGCTGGGGCCGATGGTGGTGGCGGTTGTCGATCCGGTGGCGGACTATGCCGATCTGATGGAAACCCTGTTTGATTTTCCTGCGCTAAGCGCGATGTTCGCCAGCGGTTTCCGCATGCAGTTTGACGCGATGTGCGCGATCACCGGCCCCTATGCCACCGAGATTCTCGAGCACCGCCTTGGCGCGACCCCGGGCACGGTGGTCAATGGCACGCCGCTGCCGGATTTCGGCGGTATGCACCCCGATCCGAACCCGGTCTGGGCGCATGATCTGATGAGCGCGATGTTCAGCCCCGATGCCCCCGACTTCGGTGCAGCCTCGGATGGTGACGGCGACCGCAACATGGTGGTGGGGCGCGAAACCTACGTGGCCCCCTCCGACAGCCTCGCGGTGCTCACCGCCAACGCCCACTTGGCGCCAGGCTATCGTGGCGGCATCGTCGGCGTGGCGCGCTCGATGCCCACCTCCGCCGCCGCAGACCGTGTGGCCGAGCGCCTCGGCGTGGCCAGCTTCGAGACGCCGACCGGCTGGAAGTTTTTTGGCAACCTGCTCGACGCGGGCCGGGTTACGCTCTGCGGCGAAGAGAGCTTCGGCACCGGCTCGGATCATGTGCGCGAGAAGGACGGGCTCTGGGCGGTGCTGCTCTGGCTCAACATTCTCGCCGAACGGCGGCAATCGGTGGCCGAGATCCTCGCGGCGCATTGGCGCGATTACGGCCGCAATTACTACTCGCGGCACGATTACGAGGCGTTGCCGGATGACGTGGCAAACCGGATCGTCGGCGGTCTGCAAGCGCGGCTTGGCGAGCTTGCGGGCCAGGAGCTGGAGGGCATGACCGTGGCCAGCGCCGACGATTTTTCCTATACCGATCCGGTTGATGGCTCGGTATCGGAGCACCAGGGCCTGCGCATCGGCTTCACCGACGGCTCGCGCTTCGTCATCCGCCTTTCCGGCACCGGCACCGAAGGGGCCACGCTGCGGCTCTATCTTGAGCGCTACGTTGCCGGCCCCGACGGGCTCGACCTCGACGTGCAGGAGGCGCTCGCCCCGGTAATCGACGCGGCCGAGGCGCTGGCGCACATCCGCGAGATCTCGGGGCGCGAGGGCCCGCAGGTGATCACCTGATTGCCCGGCGCGTTTGACTCCCTGAGGCGCCCGGCGCTAGGAACGCGCCTATCGCAGACCGGCAGGACGAGGCTTTTGACACAATCCGAAGCAGAACCGGGTGCCGGGCGGCTCGTGGCCGTGGTGGTTACTCACCAGCGTCTGCCTCAGCTTCGGGCCACGCTCGCGCGCCTGCTGGCCAGCGCACCTGAGCATCTTGCGCAGGTGGTGGTGGTGGATAATGCCTCCACCGATGGCACCGGCCAATGGCTCGCGGCGCAGAGCGATCCGCGGCTGGTGGTCCAGACCTTGTCGAAAAACATCGGCGGCGCTGGTGGTTTCGCCGCCGGACTGCGCTTTGCCACGGAAATGCTTGAACCCGACTGGATCCTGGTGATGGACGACGACGCCCGCCCGGAGCCTGGCGCGCTGGCGCGCTTCCACGCGGTGCCGCGCGATGGACAGAAGGCCTGGGCGGCGGCGGTCTACTACCCCTCCGGACGGCTGTGCGAGATGAACCGGCCCACCCGCAATCCGTTCTGGCACCCCCGCGCCTTCTTCGGCGCGCTCTCTGGCGGTCGCCAGGGCTTTCACGTCACCGATGCCGACTATGCCAGCGGCACCCCGAGCCAGATCGACGCCGCGTCCTTTGTTGGCCTTTTCATCTCACGCACGGCGATCGAACAGGTGGGCTACCCCGACCCGGCGCTGTTCATCTACGGCGACGACGTGCTTTATACCCTCGGTATTCGCAAGGCCGGCGGCAAAATCGGCTTTGATCCGTCGATCCGCTTCGAGCACGATTGCGAGAGTTCCCAGGCCGGCGGGCTCAAGATCTACGATCCGGTCTGGCGCGCCTATTACCATCACCGCAACATCATCTTCGTCTATCGCCGCGCTGCCGGGGTGCTGTTCTGGCCGGTCATGGCGCTGATCTTGCTGAAATGGTCGCGATACGCCAGGCATTATGGCGACGAAGCCCCCGCTTTCCGCGCGCTCCTGCGCCGTGCGATCCGCGATGGCTTGCGCCGTGACACCTCCGCTGCGTTACCCGAGATTCAGGCGCTGGCCGAGCGTGCCCGGCGCGCGGCGCGGTTCATTCCCGATTGATGATATCGCTGTGATAGGCGCTGAGAAAAAGCATCCCGAAGGCGAACGTTACCGCCGCCACGCCAAACACATAGGCTTCGGAGATATACTGCGGATTATAGGTCGGGAAAACGCCGGTGCGGAACAGGCCGGTAATGTGCACCAGCGGGTTCCACCAGATCACGTTGCCGGCGGCCTGGGGCAAATCCTCGTAGATATAGAGAATCGCAGAGCCAATCATCAGCGGCCGCATGGCGATTTTCCACACTGTCGACCAGATCGGAAACAGCCCTGAAAGCAGGCAATTGAGGGTGCCAACCCCCAACCCAAGGAAAGTTGCGAGCATGATCGCGGCAACGATTGGCGGATAATCGAGCACGACGACGTTTTCAGAAAAGACGAGAATGCCGCCGAGAATGATGATGATGTTCATCAGACTGGTGAGGAAGTTCAGCACCAGGCGCGCGATGATCGCATCAAACCAGGTGACGGCGGGATAGAGCAACAACCTGCGCGAATAGAGGATCGATTTGCTGACCGACTTTTCGAGCAACTTGTAGTGTGAGAACACCAGATAACCGCTGGCGTAAAACAGCAGGAAGCTGTTGCCCAGAGATGGCGTGCGCATCAGCAGGGAAAAACCCACCGAAAGGATCAGGATCATCCCGACCGGCTCGAGAATGGCCCAGATGTAGCCGCCCGGCGAGCGTCCGTAGGTCGAAGACATTTCGCGCAAGACAAGCGCAAGGATCACCCGCGAGGACGCGAAACTGCGCTTGTGCAGATCGAACCGGGCCTTCGGCGGCTCGAGCGCGGGGGGCACCGGCTCGGTGCTGGCGGTCGGGTCTATGCTGGACAAGGGGCGCGTTCCATTTGGCTGGTGTTGCGTCAGCGCATTATGTAGAAAAGCCGAGGCAAGTTCAAACCCGAACGCGAAAGGCATTCGCTTGGCCAAGCAGATTGAAAAACCGGCCGCAGGCAAGATCGAAGCGGATGCGGCAGACGCCAAAGCGGAACGCCGCGACGGACCCGCGAACAATGGCAAACCCGGCAACCCCGGTGCAAAAGGCGCGCCCCGGCGGCGCGTTGGCGGCAGGGCTGGCGCGACTGGTGGCATTGAGGCCACCGACACGCCACAGCCACAGGTTATCGAGGTTCGGCCGATGGCGCGCCGCGCCGCAATGCGCAAACGGCACTGGGGCCTCGCGCTCGGCTTTTTTCTGATCGTGGTCCTGCCGTTGGCGTTGGTTGGCTACTACCTCGCGGAACGGGCAACCGATCAATATGCCTCCGTCGCCGGCTTTTCGGTGCGCCAGGAAGATACGCCCAGCACCACCGACATGCTTGGCGGGCTATCGCAATTCATGGGTGGATCGTCTTCGGGCGAGTCCGACATGCTGTATGAATACATCCGCAGTCAGGATCTGGTGGCCGCCATTGACGCGCGTCTCGATCTGCGGACCCACTACACGGCACCCCACCAGGCCGATCCGATCTTCGCCCTCAAGCCCGACAGCACGATCGAAGATCTCGTCGAGTATTGGCAGCGGATGGTTGTCATCGCCTATGACCAGAACACCGGACTGATCAACCTCACGGTGCTCGCCTTCACTCCGGAGATGGCGCAAAACCTCGCCCATGAAATTCTCGCCGAAAGCCAGCTTTTGGTAAACCAGCTCAACGCGGTGGCGCGCGCCGACTCGCTGAAATACGCCCAGGAAGACCTCGAAGATGCCCTCGCCCGCCTCAAGGCCGCGCGCGAGGCGCTGGTGCACTTCCGCACCCGCACCCAGATTGTCGACCCTGCAAGCGATCTGCAGGGCCGCATGGGGGTGCTCAACTCGCTGCAGCAACAGCTTGCCCAGGCCATGATCGACTACGATCTCGTCGCGCAGGACAGCGGGCCGGACGATCCCCGCGTTGGCCAGGCGCTGCGCCGGATCGAGGTGATCCGCGACCGCATTGCCGCTGAACGCCGCACCTTCTCGGAAGAGGAAAACGCCGGCAGCACGGAAACCTATCCGGCGCTGATGGCGGAGTATGAAGGCCTGGTCGTCGACCGTGAATTTGCCGAAGAGACCTATCGCATCGCCCTCGCCACGCTCGACATAGCCCGCTCGAACGCCGCGCGCCAGAGCCGCTACCTGTCAACCTACGTTCAGCCAACCTTGCCGCAAACAGCGGAATTTCCCCGCCGGGTGGTGATTTTCGCCTTGGCCGGTCTGTTCTTCGGGCTGCTCTGGGCGATCCTGGCGCTGATGTTCTACGCCGTGCGCGACCGGAAATAGGCCCCCGCGCGATGATCCGTTTCGAGAACGTCAGCAAGTGGTTCTGGGTCAATGGGCGGCGCAAGGTGGTGATCGAAAACTTCGATTTCACCCTACCCTCCGGCAAGGCCGTGGCGCTGCTGGGCGGCAACGGGGCGGGCAAATCGACCCTGCTGCAGATCGTCTCCGGATCGCTGCGCCCCGATACCGGTCAGGTGGTGTCGGATGGCTCGATCTCCTGGCCCATTGGCCTGACCGGTGCCGCGCACCAGGATCTGACCGGGGCGCAAAACGTGCGCTTCGTGGCCCGGATCTACGGCGTCGATACGCGAAGCCTCGAAGCCTTCGTGCGCGATTTCGCTGAGCTTGGCCCGCATTTTTACATGCCTTTGCGCAGCTATTCCGCAGGCATGCGTTCGCGGTTGGTCTTCGGCACGGCGATGGGGATCAAGTTCGATACCTACCTGATCGACGAGGTTACCGCCGTTGGTGATGCCGCCTTTCGCCGCAAGAGCCGGGCGGTGTTCCGCGAGCGGGTGAAAACCGCCGGGGCGATGATGGTCAGCCACAACATGAGGGAGCTTCGGCAGTTCTGCGATTCCGGGCTGATCCTCTACCGAGGCCAACTGACCTACTACGATGATATCGACAAGGCGATTGCCGAGCACGAACGCCGACAATCGGCCTGAGGCTCGGCGGATCGGCCAAGGTGAACGCCCGGTAAACGCCGCCAGAACAATTGCGCCTTCTCTCCCCGCTTTCGCCATATTGGCGCGCCGGCCTTTGGCTGAAACCCCCGGCAGAATTTCTGCATTGCGAACCGGGGGGTTTGGGCGATGCAGTTCTCGGTGCGGGGAACAGTGCGGACGGGTTACGACGCACTCGATCATGCGATCAGCGATCTGAAGATCTTGCAGGCGGGCGATACCGTCACCGTATTCGCCAGTTCGGGGGAGAATGGCGGGTTGGCGAGCTTTGCCCTGCCTGGCGCCGGCACCGCAACGCTGGTCGATTCCGCATTCTATAACCCGGCCTGGGGGCCAGGAATCGGCCCCGACCTGGCGCTGATCGACGATGGTTGGGGCGGTGCGCTCGCGGTGTTCGGGATGACCGGTGCCACCCGGCTCGGCGCGTTTTCCGTTGCGCTCGATGGCACGATCGGCATGGTGACGTATCTCGACGGGCTGGTTTCCGGGCTTACCCACCCCGACGCGCTTGGCCTCAGCACAAGTGGCGAGGTTGTCGTCGCCGGCACCGGCAGCGGCTTTTCGAGCTACGCCGCCAGCGGCACGGAGCTTGGCCTCACGGGCGTCGTGGCCGACGATGCCGAGGCGCTGATCGAGAGCGTTTCGGCTTTTACCGGGGTCGAGGTGGCTGGCAACCAATTCATCGTCGCCGGGTCCGATACCGAGTTTGGGATTACTGCCTATCAGCAGACCGAGAGCGGCCTTTTGCGCACCGATGTGAGCGGGCCGGAGCAGGGTGTGGGGCTGATGGTGCCCACCGATATCGCCACAACCGAGGTTGGCCAGGTCGATTACGTCATCGTCGCCACGGCGATGAACGCCAATGGTGCGCTCAGCGTTTTCCAGCTTGGTGCCGATGGCACCCTCACCGCCACCGACCATGTGCTCGACATGCTCGACACCCGCTTTGGCGGGGTGCAGAGCGTGGAGGTGATCGAGCATAACGGCGTGAGCTTCGTGGTGGCAGGCGGCGGCGATGACGGGCTATCGCTCTTCGTGCTGCTGCCCGGCGGGCAACTCCAGCTGATCGACACCATTACCGACAGCCTGTCCACCGGCCTTGCCAACGTCTCGGCCATCGCCGGCGCCTCGATCGGCAACAGCCTGCGCCTGCTCGTAGCCTCGCAATCCGAGGGCCGGCTCACCGATCTGGCCGTCGATCTCTCCTCGCTCGGCACGCAGGGGCTCGCCGCTGCCGGAGGCGATACCCTTTCCGGCGCGTCCGGCGACGATATTCTCGTCGGACAAGGGGGTGACGACACGCTGAGCGGCGGCCAAGGCGATGATATCCTCGTCGATGGCGGTGGCAGCGATACCCTGACCGGCGGGCTTGGGCGCGATACCTTTGTGCTGCGTGCCGATGGTGCGACCGACACGATCACCGATTTCAACCCGGCGTTCGACCAGCTCGATCTCGCGTCCTGGCCTATGTTTCACGATCCCGGCAGCCTCGATATTGCCGCAACGTCCTATGGCGCGGTAATTACCTGGCGGACCGAGACGCTCATCGTGCGCAGCGCTGCCGGTGGCCCGCTCGATATCGCCGCCCTGCGCGCCAGCGTGGTGCAGGGGATCAACCGGCCGATGGATCTTTCCGGCACCGCCTTTCCCGACGACCGGGCGTATGACATCACCGGCACCGATGGCGATGATGTGATTTTCGGCGGCCCGGGCAGCCAGACCATCATGCCGGGGCTCGGCAACGATACGATCTATGCCGGCGACGGCGACGACGTGATCCTCAGCGGTAGTGGTGCCAACAGCGTCTATCTCGAGGCGGGAAACGATAAATACACCGATGCCGCCGCTTCCGCGCCCGAAGACGGCGACACGGTGTATGGCGGCGCGGGCAACGACGACATCACCACCGGCGCGGGTGCCGATATGATCTTTGGTGGCGCGGGCGACGATGTGATCCGCAGCGGCGACGGCAACGATGTGGTCGACGGCGGCGGCGGTGACGATAGCTTGTATGGCGATGCCGGCAACGACACCCTGCATGGCGACGTGGGCCGCGATGTGCTTCACGGCGGCGACGGCGACGACTGGCTCGACGGTGGCACAGCGGACGATAACTTGTATGGCGAAGCCGGCAACGACACGTTGCTCGGCGACGACGGCAACGATTGGCTCGACGGTGGCATCGGCCTTGATCTTTTGCGCGGCGGAATTGGCAACGATACGCTCTATGGGGGCGACGACGACGACAAGCTTTTTGGCGACGACGGTGACGACCTGCTTATCGGCGGCCCCGGTAACGATGTTCTGGTCGGCGGTGCCGGCACCGATCGGCTCTTCGGTGAGGATGGCAATGACCGGCTTTTAGCCACCAGCGGGCGGCGTAACGTGCTCAACGGTGGTGCCGGCGACGATATCGCTCGCGGCGGACGGTTGATCGACTTCCTGTATGGCGAGGATGGCGCCGACAAGCTGTTCGGCGGGCGCGGCCGCGACCGTGTGTTTGGTGGCGACGGGAACGATATGCTGAACGGCGGCGGCGGAAATGACCGTCTGGCAGGCGGCGCCGGGGAAGACACGTTTCGGTTCTTCCGCAAGTCCGGCAAGGACAGGGTGGTAGACTTCGACTCGGCGCAAGACACCCTGCGCCTGACCGGGATCGGGCAAGCAAATGTGGATCTGCACGATACCAAGGCCGGGCTGGTGGTGGACTGGCACACGGGCTCGGTGCTGCTGCTCGGGCTCGACGCCGACGATCTGAGCCTGTCGATGATCTGGTTCGGCTGAGCGCGCCGCAGCGGTGCCGGGCCAATCGGCCCACCCGTCAGATCAGGATCGCAGCGTCGAGTCCGGCGGTGTCGGTCACGCCCACGAGCAGCACACTGTTGCCACCGCCAAATCGCCAGATCAGGCCGTCGCTGCCATCCAACGCCATCGTCACGATCTCGGCCGCCGTTTTCGGTGCGCCGCCCCAAAGCGCGGGATCGAAGCGCAAACCATCTTCGACAACGGAAAAATCCTCGATCCGATCGTGCCCGGGGCGCGCATTGAACACGAATGTATCGGCATCAACGCCGCCGAACAGCCTGTCATCACCCTTGCCGCCATTCAACCGATCCGCGCCGGCACCGCCACGCAGCGTGTCATAGCCACCTTGGCCACGCAAGATATCCGCCCCGTCACCGCCAAAGAGCGTATCACGCCCGGTGCGTCCGATGAGGGTGTCGTCTCCTGCATGGCCCCTGATCTTGTCGTTTCCGCCACCGGCGAAAAGGCGATTATCGACATCATTGCCGACGAGCCTGTCATTTCCCCGCCCGCTGCGGGCGTTCTCGATCACCACCCCGGCGGCGATGGTGAAGCCACCGACAATACCATTGACAGCCGAAATGAAGCCGCCACCGCCGCGCTCGTAGTTCAGCGTAGCCCCGTGCAGATCAATCTTCACGCCGCGCGCGCCCTGATACTCGATCGTGTCGGTGCCGCCGGTATCCCAGATCGCCTTGTAGCCGGTGCCGTTCTGGTTCGCACCGGGAAGGGTATAGACGGAATCGCCTGCCGCCACAGAGGCGTTGGCGCCATACTTGTTCTGGAGCACGGCGATATCGAGCGGGCTCGGGCCGATCTCGTAACCGAAATTCCAGAACCCCTTGGCGTCGGCCGAGGTGCCGACCGGCCCGGCGTAGAAGCCGGAATTGTAGCTCATCGTGGTAAACACGCCCTGGTTCAACAGATCGGGGCCGAGCTGGTATGAGCCGTAACTCACGCCATCGAGCACTGTCGACCCGCCGCCATCATCGAACGGATGGGCAAGGCCAAGGCCGTGCAGGAGCTCGTGCACGATGGTCACGAACCCATAGCCGCCGACTGAGAGGTCGCCGCCCGGCGCGCGGTCCCAGTTCTGGCCGTTGAACATGGCATTGCCGGCGGCCGGTTCGCCCGGTGGGTTCATCCAGCCGAGGGTGCCATTGCCAAGCTGGCGGTCCATTTCCCCGTTTGTATCGAGCCCGATCACGAAATCCGCCGCAGTCCGGTTCGAGACCTGGACAAAATCAATGTTGGCCACCGCCTCGATCAACTCGAAGGCGCGCATGAACTGGGCGATCTCGTAGGAATTGAACGCCTCGGTGGTGTAGCGGTAGCCATAACCGTCAGCCACCCGCGCACCGCCAGGGGCAAAGAAGACCTCGATCATATTGTTCCCAGGCACGCGCGTGCCCCAATCGATCGCGTTCAGCGGGGTGCTTACCATGACACGCTCTCCTGTTCTGCCGAGGCGAGTAACCTAACGCACCGCAGGCCGAAGGCAAGCCTCAAGCTGGTCGCCGCCGATGCCCTTGCACCCCGCCGTGCGGCTGGATTAGATCGGCCCCGACACCGACCGGGGCATACGCCATGAAAGCAATCATCCATATCGGCCACCACAAGACGGGCACCACCTCGCTGCAGAGCTTTCTCGCGGTGAACTGGGCGCGCCTGCTCGCCGCCGGCATTCTGTACCCCTGGATCGAGTCCGAGGGCGCCGCCTGGGGCCAGGCCCAGCTCTTGCGGGGTGAAGCGGTTGATCCAGAGCTGCTGCCCGCAAGTCTGCGCGAACCGCACAACGGCATGGCCTTCCGCATGCTCGCCAAGGCCCTGCCCGAGCGCAACGTGCCGCCGCATCACCGCAATACGCCGATGTTGCCGATGATGCTGCGCGCGATCCGGAATCAGGCCGAGCTGCTCGAGCCGGAAGTGATGGTATTCTGCTCCGAGGTGATGGGGCATTTCGGGATCGACGCGCCGGACCTGATCGACACGCTCGCCGAACCGCTCGACGGGGCCGAATTGGTGCTGCACGTCACCCTGCGCCGGCCCGACGATCACCTCGTTGCCTGGCATGGCCAGGAGCTCTGGTTCGGCGCGCCGCGCCCGGCTCTGTCAAACCCGGTGAGCAACCCGTTCGAGGGGGTTCACTTCGATTACCGCGCGATGATCGAGCCTTGGCTTGAGCGCATGCCAGGCATCGCTCCACACATCCGGGCCCACCGCGCGATGATGCGGGCAGGCGGGTCGATCACCGATTTCTTTACCCGGTCGGGCCTTGCTCTGCCCGAAGGCGCGGCCGAGGTTCCGGTGATGAACCCGAGCCTGCCGCGGGCGTTCTACCCGCTGATGCGCGCCGCCAACGCCGCGCTGCCGCGCCCCGCCGCCCGCAGCCTCGGGCCCGACCTTGTGCACATCGCTGGCATGCTCGCGCTGCCTGCCCCCGACGAGATCGAGTTCTTCGGCCCCGCGCGGCGGGCGGAGATGGTCGAGCGCTTCGCCCCGATCCATGACTGGCTGGCCGGGATTTCCGGCGGTCCGTTGTTTGACGATCTCGATGAGATCGCCCGCACCCGCCCAGTAAGCGAAGACGAAGCCCTGGCCCAGGTGCTTGGCACCCTCACCTCCGATCACATCGCGGGCTTCTCGAACCCTGCGGTGCGCCGCTTCGTTGCCGATCTCAAGCAGGGCCGCGCGGGTTGATGCGAAAGCGCGACAGGAGCCGTGCCCCGACCGCAACCACCGGCAAGCCGACTGTGGCCGTGCTTACGCTGGGGATCTCCAACTCGGCCTGTTTCGAGCATTCCTTTCTCGCCGACCAGATCGGCGTGGAGCTTTTCGAAGGCCATGATCTGCGCGTGGTCGATGGCCGCGTGGCGATGCGCACGACTCAAGGTTATCAACCGATCGACGTGCACTATCGTCGGGTTGACGACGATTTTCTCGACTCGCTCAATGTCAACCCCGAGCGCCAGCTTGGCGTTCCGGGGGTCATGGATGTTTACCGCGCCGGGGGCATCACCCTCACCAACGCCCCTGGCACCGGCAGCGCAGACGACAAGGCGATTTACAGCTAAATGCCCGAGATCGTGGAATTTTTACACCGGCGAGCGACCGATCCTTGAAAACATGCCCACCTGGCGTTGTTCCGAGCCGGGGGCGCTGGCCCATGTGCTCGACCATCTCGAAGATCTGGTGGTGAAGGAGGTGCAAGGCTCCGGCGGCTACCACATGCTGATCGGACCGATGGCGACGAAGAAAGACATCGCAACTTTCCGCCGTGAATTGAAAGCGCACCCTGGCAATTACATTGCCCAGCCCACGCTCAGCCTCTCCACCATGCCGATCTTCACCCGCGCCGGGCTGAGCCCGCGCCACGTCGATCTGCGGCCCTTCGTGCTGGTCAGTCCGGGCAAAATTTCCATCACGCCGGCTGGGCTTACCCGGGTTGCGATCAAGCAAGGCTCGCTCGTGGTGAACTCGTCACAAGGAGGTGGCACCAAGGATACCTGGGTGCTGGAGGCTTGATGCGATGCCGGGCAAGAGGGCAAACGGCCTGTTCTGGATGTATCGCTATCTTGAGCGGGCGGAAAACACAGCGCGTCTGATCGAGCCCGGTCAGCGCATCGCCCTCACCCGGTTGGGGTCGACCGTAGACGAATGGCGCTCCGTGCTGCAAACCGCCGACGCCTGCGATGGTAACGACCTTTACCACGATGCCAAGCGCCTGAAGCTCGGCCACCCGTGCCGGATCGAGGCCGACGATCCCTATAATTCCGCTATCAGCGAGGGCTGGGGCGAGGCGCTGCGCCGCGCGCTCGACAGCTTGCCGCGCTTCGAGCTTTAGCGGTCGGGCTCAGACCTGTTTTGCCTGCCGTCGGGGCGACCAGATCCCGCGCACCACCGGCCTGCCGCCCGCCTGAAGGGATGACGGTGCCGTCGATCACGTCGTCGGGCAACGCGATCCGGGCATTGGTGAAAGTCATCGCAAGCGAGGGCGGCATTCGTCTGCGGGCTCAAGGCCGGGGCGCCTCAAGATTGGTCGGCTGTGCGGCGCGGTCGAGTGCGTCAAGCAGCGCCCGCACCCCGCTGGCGACATCGCCGGAATTGTCGATCTCGATCACATGGCGCAGGCCACCGGGCAAGGGCATGGCCGCCCGCGCAAGGCGCTCGGCGATATCATCCGCCGCTTCGCGCCCACGGGCGGCGAGCCGCTCGGCCAGCACCTCCCGCCGCGCGGTGATGTGGAGCACTACGAGAGCGGGAAACACCGCCTGCGCCTCGGCGAGTGCGGCGCGCGATCCGTTGAACATCGCGTCGCTCCCGGCCGCGAGCACAAGTTTGACGCTCGCCGGTATCCCGTAGGACATCCCGTGCGCCGTCCAGGTCAGCGCGAAATCGCCGCGTGCACGGCGGGCGTCAAATTCGGCTTGGGTCACGCCCTCGAAATCCTCGCCGCCGGCCATCTCGGACCGGGTGATCACCCGGCGGACCAGATGCAGATCGGGCCGCTGCCGCGCGGCGATCCGCATCAGCGTGTCTTTTCCCGCGCCCGACGGGCCGACCACGGCATAGAGGCGTCCGGCGCTCATTCCGTGCGTCTCGGGATCACGGCCGATACGTTGCTCTCGCGGGTGGCCACCACCTCGCGCGGGGGCACCCGGATCGCAGCGCCCCTCCGGTTGTGCAGTGTGAACGAATTCGAGACGGTTTTGACGCGGATCATGGTTTTTCCCTGCGAAACGGAAGACACGAGAACGGGGTAAAGGTGTGCTGCGAATCGTCAAGCGCTCGGTCGGTGATTCCCGCTCGCCACCCGGATCGCTTTCATCACCAAAAGCCGGTCGGCCAGCAGGTGCACAGCGGCAAGATCGTGGGCAACGATGATCGCCGAGAGCCCCATCTCGCGCAGAAAGCCGGCTGGCTGCCCGCGTTGCACAGTAAGCGTTCGCAGCAGATCACTGGGTTTTTCAGCTTGACGGCTTGAAGTTCCAGGGCATCAGGTCCTCGATGTGGTTTTGGGGATGACCATTGGCGATGGCGGTCAGGGTTGCCTTGAGGTAGGCGAAAGGCTCGACACCGTTGATCTTGCAGGTCTCGATCAGTGACGCGATGCGCCCCCACGCGATGCCGCCCTCGTCGTGGCTGGCAAAGAGTGCATTCTTGCGATTGAGCGCAATGGGACGGATCAGATTTTCAACCTTGTTGGA
>MNZL01000061.1:0-3135 GCA_001873585.1 Rhodobacterales bacterium CG2_30_65_12
AGATGCCGGAACTCGGCACGATGGAGCCTAAGGAGGCGGCCAGCCTCGCAGGACTTGCCCCGATCACCCGCGAATCCGGCAAATGGAAGGGACGTTCGAAGATCGGCGGCGGCCGGCGCGGGGTGCGCAACGCGCTCTACATGCCAGCGCTCGTCGCGATCCGCCACAACCTGCATCTCGCGGAAACGTACCGCAAACTCGTCGATGCCGGAAAACCCGCCAAACTCGCCATCGCGGCGATCATGCGCAAGCTCGTGATCCTGGCAAACGCTCTCATCAGGGATGACCGAAAATGGACCAAAACCGCCCCTTGACCAAGACGGATAACTTCTGGCAGAGCGCGCGAAACTCTCCCGGCACAACACGGTCGCCAAGGCGATCAACTCCATGTTCGAGAAAGATGGCCGTTGGCAGGCCTTTACGGCATTCATGGATGACGGGCGCATCTGCCTGACGAACAATGCGGCCGAACGCGCCCTGCGCGGCGTGGCCTTGGGCAGAAAGTCATGGCTCTTCGCAGGCTCCGAGCGCGGCGGGGAACGGGCCGCCGCCATGTATACCCTGATCGTCACGGCCAAGATGAACGACGTCGACCCACAGGCCTGGCTTGCCGATGTCCTCGCCCGGCTGCCCGACAGGCCCATCTCGCGCATCCATGAACTTCTGCCCTGGAACTGGAAGTCCCGGCCCCTCGCCAAGGCGGCATGATCATGCAGCTCAACAAGGTGCATTCCGTCAAGACCATCGACCGCGTTGCAGACGAACTGGGCGAAACCGTCGATCGGATCTTCGATCTCGCCATTGGTATGGAACCCGAAGATGGTGTGATCTGGGTCTACGGCCCGGGCGACGACAGCGTCATCGCAGTCACTCGGTTCGGGATCGAAAACCTGCAAGAGCTCATCGAAATGGATCGCGGCCGCGCGCGTTGACCTCGCTGTGGCCTACGCCGGATGCTTACGTTGATTGGGCGCTTGCGCATTCTTTACGAATGCGTTGCTTTGGCCGCGCCGAACGCGACCGGCCCGCTTCGCGTGGGCGTGCTCTGACACCCCAAAAAGCGGTCTGGGATTCCTATTTTTTGTGTTGCGCTTCCACCTCGGGAGCAAACTCCGGCACGCCGCCAACTTTCGGATCGGCATAATCCGCGTGCGGCGGTTCTGTCGCTTCACCGGGAGAAGACTCGGCCTTGATCTCAGGGCCGGGCGTAGCGTCGCCAGCCGGCGGCACCACGCCGCTGCTGCCCACCAGGAGCGGCAACATCTCGGCGCTGCCGGGAATTTTCATCTGCCCCTCGACCGGCACTTTCCAGCTCAGCGTGTCAAACGCATCGCAGCCCAGGCAGACCGGCGACCATTCGGCATGCACATGGCCGCATTTGTCGCATACCCATTGCGGCCCGCGCGATGCGGTGACCGCCTTCGCGAGCCAGGCGCGCACTACATCGTCGCTCCCGCCCTGCCCGCGTTCGATCGCAGCCATGAGGGTGAGAGCGCGTTGCGTAGGGTCTTTCTCGGGCAGACCGCCCAGTGCCGCGCGTGCTGCATCGTAGTCTTCGGCGGCAATGTGAAGTTCAGCCAGCAACATCCGGGTTTCGGGATGATCGGGGTGGTGCTTGGTGATCTGGCGGAAGCGCTTGAGCCGCTCGGCGGGGGTTTCGTCCGGCGCTATCGCTGCGAAAGCCGCGGCAAGATCGGGGTGAGGCTGCGCCTGCCAGGCCTTTGAAAGCACCCTCTGAGCATATTTTGCATTGCCCAGCTCGGCGTAGCTCCTGGCCGCAAGCACGGCGGAGGGGATCAGGTCAGGCGAGAGCTTGTTGGCCTCGATCGCTGCCTCGCGGGCCCGGATCGAATTGCCATCGGCAAAGATCTCCTTGGCCTCCTGCAGCGCCAATACCGCATCGCGCCGTTTGCCCACATCCTTGGGCAGAGCGCCGGATTTGACCTTGGTGCCGATCGTCTTGCGCGCGCCGGCCCAATCGTTTTGCGTGGCCTGCAAGGCGAGCAGCACGTTGCCCGTTTCAGCGTGGCGAGGCTTGAGCGCAAAGGCCTTTTCGGCCAGCTTCATTGCGGTCTCGGTCTCGCCTGCCTCAAGCTTTTGCTTCAAAAGCCCGCGTATGCCCACGAAGCGTGTGCGCTCGTCGGCCAGCAGCGTTTTATACATCGCCTCGGCCTTCTTGCGGTCGCCTGCCATTTCTGCGGCCTGGGCGGTGATAAGGTTGGTCAGCTCGGGCCTGCGCAGAAATTTCTCGGCCTTCGCCGCCTGTGCCATCGCCACCCGCTCTTCGCCCGAGGCCAGCGCCATCAGCCCGTCGGCAAGCGCAGCGTAGCCCTTGCGCTCGCGGTTGCGGTCAAAATACCGGCTGATCGCGGTTTCGTCGCCGTTGAGGAAGTGCGCCACGGCCACCAGAAGGCTGACGACTTTCAAGAACAGCCAGACCGCGACCAAGAGCGCAATGAGCAAGATCACCGCTTGCAGCGGCCCAAGATTGAACTCGGTCGCCCCAACGGCAATGCGCACGCCGCCTTCGGTTTCCATGATCATGCCTGCACCAAGCGCGGCAGCGGCGATGATCACCACGAAGAGGACGATTTTCAGAAGAGACCAAAGCATCGCACCGTCCTCATTTCGGGTTCAATTCATGCGCAAGCGCCGCGCCCGCGTCGAGCGCCGCCTTGCGTGTGGCGGCAAGAGCGCGCCAATCGGCCATCGCCGGCTGCCCGGCCTCCGGCAACGCATCAAGCTCGGCCAACGCCGCGCCGAGATCGCCCTGCTTGAGCGCGGCTTCTGCGCGCGAAAGCACCGCGTCGGCATCGTTGCCCTCCTTCGGCGCGAGCGAACGCGTGCCGAGCTGGGTTTGCAGGAAGGCACCAAACCGGCTTACGTCTCCGGCCGCTACCGCAGCCCGCACCGATGCGTCGAGCGCTGCGCGCGCGGCTTGGGGGAAGGCCTCTTGCAGCGCCGCCAATGTTGGCACGCCGTCGCTGGCGAGCCCCGCCAGGGCCTCTGGCGGCGCGATCCCGGTGCTGGCGGATAGATCCTGCAGCGCATCGTCGAACGGCTGCCCGGTATCGAGCGCCGCCGCGATCCGGGCCAGCGCGGCGCGGCCATCCGCCGCCTGCGCCGCGATCGCCG
>MNZL01000061.1:3151-17696 GCA_001873585.1 Rhodobacterales bacterium CG2_30_65_12
CCGCTTCAACGTTTGCCAACTCGCGCGCAAACATCTCGCGCAGCGCAGCAAGCTCGCGCGCGTAAGCCTCCGCTGCCATCTGCGCCGCCGCCGAGCCTTCGGGGGCAAGCTTCTCAATCGCCGCGAGCCGCGTTTCGATGCTGTCGAGCCGGGCCGTCAGGGCGGCGAGCGTCTCACCCAAGCCATCCACGCGCCCGGTAAGGCCGGCCTCGAGCGTGGCGAGCGCGGTATCGGACTGCAACGCCGAGACCGACTCACCGAGCCCGTCAACTTTCGCCGAAAGCGCTACAATCTCCGCACCCTGCACCGCGACCGCCGCCGCCACCGGATCTTCCTTCGGTGGCACGCCGGGGAAAGGCCAACCCTCTGGCACAACGTAACGCGCGGCCCCGAATCCGATCACCGCGGCGGCAACGCCCCCGAGAAGGAAACCGACGAATGCCCCCATGCCAGACCGCGACCGGGGCGGGGCGGTGGCCGCTGCCGTGGTGGCCTCGTGTTCGGTCTCGGGTTCGGTCTCGGGTTTTTGCTGTTCCTCGACGGAAGCATCGGACGCCGCCGCACCGGACGCCGCGTCGCCCTTGTCCGGGCTCGGCTCTTGCGCCTCGATCCCCGGCGCGGCGGGCGATGCTTTCGCAATGTCCGGGTTCTCTGCCGTTGTATCGTCGATCACCACGGCATCCTCGACTTCACTCTCTGGCGCTGCCACGGCTTTCGGCCGAGGCGCTTTCTTGCGTTTTGACGCGTTCGGGGCTCTGGCCATTGTCCCACCTTTCGAATCTCGTATCCCGGCACCGGCATGCCCTTGCGCAAATCCTACCCTCACCCCTCGATTGCCTCAACCCGAGTCAGGCGTTGAGCGCCACCCCGATAGCCTTGAGCATCGCTTCGCCGGATGGCTCGGGCACCACCTCGGCCTCGGTGCCCGTTGTGGCGCGCCAAGCCCTGGCCACCGCCTCGCTCATCGCAATCGGCTGCACAGCAGGCCCGGGTTGGCCGATCCGCTCGCCCAAAAGGCGCGCTGTGCGCGGCGAATAGAGCGGCAGGACAACCCGCGATGTTCCCTCGATTGCCGCTTTCGCCTCCGCCGATAACGGCAAGGCTTCCTGCCGGTAGATCACGAAATATTCAGTTACTATTCCCGCCGAATTAAGCCTTTCCGCAATGCTCCCACGGGCATGTTCGCCGCGCAAATGCAGCAACGGTCCGTCGCCCTCGACGCGCGCCACAAGGTCATCGGCATCGCGCGCGACCAGCCGCACCTCGGCGCCCGCATCCCGCGCCGCTCGGGCGGTGCGCTCGCCCACGCAATAGGCCGGCTTACCCTGCAGATCGGGGGCATGGACCAAGGCATTCGCCGAGGTGAGCACCACCCCGGCGAAATTCGCGATCTCGGGCGCCCTGCCGGCCGCGACAATCTGCATCACTGGCGAGATGATCACCGGCACGGATCTGTCCAGCGTCGCCGCGATCTCGCGCGATTGCGCCTCGGGGCGGGTGAGCACGAGCGTGGGGGTCATCGTCGCCTCGCGGGATTGTCTGGGGTCTGCGGTGGTGTTACCCCGGCACGAACCCCATTTCAACCGGCGCCCATGTCCGACACCCTCACCATCCTCGGCCTCGAATCGAGCTGCGACGATACCGCCGCCGCCATCGTCCGCCATACGCCAGGTAAACCGCCGGAAATTCTGTCATCGGTCGTCGCCGGGCAGACGGAGCTGCACGCGGCCTTCGGCGGCGTCGTGCCCGAGATCGCGGCCCGGGCGCATACCGAAAAGCTTGATGTCTGCGTCGAAGAAGCTTTGGGCGAGGCTGGGCTTGGCCTCGCGGCGCTTGACGCGATCGCCGTCACCGCCGGGCCGGGGCTGATCGGCGGGGTGCTGGCGGGGGTGATGCTGGCCAAGGGGCTCGCGGCCGGCACCGGGCTGCCGCTGATCGGGGTGAACCATCTCGCCGGGCACGCCCTTACCCCCCGCCTTACCGATGGGGCAGCCTATCCCTACCTGATGCTGCTGGTTTCCGGCGGACATTGCCAGTTTCTGCTCGTCGAGGGTGAGGAAGATTTCACCCGTCTCGGCGGCACGATCGACGACGCACCGGGAGAGGCTTTCGACAAGACGGCCAAGCTCCTTGGCCTGCCCCAGCCAGGTGGCCCTTCTGTTGAGGCCGAGGCGAAGACGGGCAACCCGGCCCGCTTCAAACTGCCTCGCCCGCTGCTGGACCGCCCGGGGTGTGACATGTCGTTCTCCGGGCTGAAGACGGCGCTGTTGCGCGAACGCGACAAACTGGTGCAGCGCGATGGCGGGTTGCATCTGCAGGATCGCGCCGATCTTTGCGCCTCCTTCCAGGCTGCCGTATCGGAGGTGTTGGCGGAAAAATCGCGCCGCGCGCTGGAAGATTATATCGGGCGATGCCCGGCGCATCCGGTCTTCGCCGTTGCCGGCGGCGTGTCGGCCAATATGACGATTCGGGCTGCGTTAGAGACTGTAGCAGCGCAATCTGGCGCGCAGTTTCTTGCCCCGCCTTTGCGCCTGTGCACCGACAACGCAGCGATGATCGCCTGGGCCGGGATCGAGCGCTTCCGCGCTGGCCGCCGTGATGACATGACCCTTGCCGCCCGCCCGCGCTGGCCACTGGACCGCACCGCCCCCGCCATGCTTGGATCGGGCAAGAAAGGGGCCAAGGCATGAGCGGGGTTTCGATTATCGGCGCGGGCGCATTCGGCACGGCGCTGGCGATTTCATTGGCCCGCGACGGGCGCGACGTAACCCTCTGGGCGCGCGACCCGGGCGACATGGCCGAGCGGCGCGAAAACGCCCGCCGCCTGCCCGGCTTTCGCTTCCCCGACGCGGTCACCGTGACGGCCGACCTTGCCGTGGCGGCCAAGGCGCCGATCATCCTGCTCGCCCTCCCGCTGCAGCAAACCGCCGCCTTTCTCGAAACCCACGCGGCGCTGTTTGCGGCACAGGCACTGGTGTGCTGCGCCAAGGGGATCGACATCGCCACCGGGCGCGGACCCGCCGAGATCATTCGCACCGCCTGCCCCGGTGCGACGCCAGCGGTGCTTTCCGGCCCGAGCTTTGCCGTGGATATCGCCGCCGGGCTGCCCACCGCGCTCACGCTCGCCGCCGATGAACCCGAACCGCTGCAATACGCGCTCAGCACCGCCAATATCCGCCTCTACCGGTCCACCGACATGATCGGGGTCGAGCTTGGCGGAGCGCTCAAGAACGTGGTGGCCATCGCCAGCGGAATCGCCATTGGCGCGGGGCTGGGTGAAAGCGCCCGCGCCGCGCTGATGACCCGCGGCTATGCCGAGATGACCCGGTTCGCCCAGGCGCACGGCGCTCAGGCCGAAACGCTTGCCGGGCTCTCAGGCTTTGGTGATCTTACACTCACCTGCACCTCGGAGAAATCGCGCAACTTTGCGTTCGGGCTCGCGCTCGGGCGCGGCGAGGCCGGTGCGGACGGAGTGACGATTGAGGGCAAGGCTACTGCAATAGCAGTGTCTAACGTTGCCAAAAACGCCGGTGTCGACATGCCGATAGCCAATCTTGTGGTCGCGCTGGTGAGCGGTGCGGTCACCGTGAAGGACGCCGTCGAGATCCTGCTCTCGCGGCCTTTGAAGGAGGAATGACATGTTTGCTTTGATGAGCACCGACAAGGACGGCGGGCTTGAGATTCGCATAGCCAACCGCGAAAAGCACCTCGCCTACCTTGAGGCTTCACCGGTGGTTCTCGCCGGGCCGTTGCTTGGGAAAAACGACGAAATGTCGGGCTCGCTCATCGTGCTCGACGTGGCCACCCGCGCCGAGGCCGAGGCATGGGCGGCAGAAGATCCCTATGCCAAGGCCGGGCTTTTCGCCAAGGTGCGGATTGAACACTTCAAGAAGGTGATAGGCTGATGGCCTATTGGCTGTTCAAATCCGAGCCTGGCACCTGGGGCTGGAACGATCAGCTTGCCAAGGGCGCGGCGGGCGAGGAATGGGACGGCGTGCGGAACTATCAGGCGCGCAACAACATGCGCGCGATGAAGCTCGGCGATCTCGGCTTTTTCTATCACTCGGTGAACGAAAAGCGAATCGTCGGGATCGTCGAGGTCTGCCGCGAGGCGCACGCCGACAGCACCACCGACGACCCGCGCTGGGAGTGCGTGGACATCAAGGCGGTGCGCGGGCTGGAAAACCCCGTTTCGCTCGAGATGTGCAAGGACGATTCGCGCCTCAAAGACATGGTGCTCGTCAACAATTCGCGCCTGTCCGTGCAGCCGGTCACTGCGGCGGAATGGGCCGTGGTGCTTGAGCTTGCGGGAGAAACCGCTTAGCCGATCCCGCGAGACACTCGCGCGCTTTGAAACATCGCCGAGGCGCCATAAAGATGTAAGATCATAAAAAAGGAGGGTTCCAGCCGAATGCCGGAACCCTCCTTCCACCCCACGTGCTCCCTCAGCACCACACGTGTCTCTGAAATCAAGGGTCCGACCATCCTGGCCTTCGAGATGACCTTAGGCGGATCGGCCGCCCGAGGCAACGCCGGAATGGGATGAATTTCTTTCAATTCCAACGCGTTATGCAACGGGTGCGTTAACCATGAAAAAGGGCGACCGGAACACCGGCCGCCCGAGAAAACGACGGAGGAAGGATCAGCCGTAAACGGCTTCCTTGCCGAAATGCTTGGTCAGCATGTAATAGACCACGGCACGATACTTGTTGCGCTCCGAGCGACCATAGGTCTCGATCACCGCGTTGATCGCATCCATCAGCTGTGGGCCATCGGCCATGCCAAGCTTCTTGATCAGGAAATTGTTCTTTACGGTTTCCAGCTCGCTCGCTTGCGTTGCGGCCACAGTTTCAGCGTCGGCGTTGTAGATCGCCGGGCCACAGCCGATAGTGACCTTGGTCAGAAGGCCCATATCCGGTTCCATGCCGCATTTGTTCTTCAAGTCATCGGCATACTTGGCGATGAGATCATCACGTTTTCCCATTGTTCACTCCCGGGTCTTGAAAAGGCATATGTCCTTGGCTGAGAGGGTAAGGCGAAAACAGCGAAGACCAAAGGGAAATTTGCCCGGCAATTCCCCCCTCTCCACTGACGCGCATCAATACCGGTAATGCTCGGGCTTGAACGGCCCTTCGACCGTTACCCCGATATAGGCCGCCTGCTCGGGGCTGAGCTCGGAAAGCTTCACGCCGATCTTGTCGAGGTGCAGCCGCGCCACCTTCTCGTCGAGATGCTTGGGCAGGATGTAGACCTTGTTTTGATAGGCATCGCCCTTGGTGAACAGCTCGATCTGAGCCAGCACCTGGTTGGTAAAGCTCGCGCTCATCACAAAGCTCGGGTGCCCGGTGGCGTTGCCGAGATTAAGCAGCCGGCCCTCGCTGAGCAGGATGATCTTGTTGCCCGACGGCATCTCGATCATATCCACCTGGTCCTTGATATTGGTCCACTTGTGGTTTTTCAAAGCGGCCACCTGGATTTCGTTGTCGAAGTGGCCGATGTTGCCGACAATGGCCATGTTCTTCATCTGCCGCATGTGCTCGATGCGGATCACGTCACGGTTGCCGGTGGTGGTGACGAAAATATCCGCATCCGCCACAACGTCTTCCAGCCGAACCACCTCGAACCCGTCCATCGCCGCCTGCAGTGCGCAAATCGGGTCGATCTCGGTGACCTTCACGCGGGCACCCGCACCTCGCAAGGATGCGGACGAGCCCTTGCCCACATCGCCGTAGCCGCAGACCACGGCCACCTTGCCGGCCATCATCACGTCGGTCGCGCGGCGGATACCATCGACAAGGCTTTCCTTGCAGCCATACTTGTTGTCGAACTTCGCCTTGGTCACGCTATCGTTCACATTGAACGCCGGGAACGGCAGCAGGCCCTTTTCCACCAACTCGTAGAGCCGGTGCACGCCGGTTGTGGTTTCTTCCGAAACACCCCTGATCTTGCCGCGCTGGGTGGTGAACCAGCCCGGGGTTTCAGCCATGCGCTTGCGGATCTGGGCAAACAGCGCCTCTTCCTCTTCCGAGGTCGGCACCGCGATCAGGTTTTCTTCACCATCCTCCACCCGCGCACCAAGCAGGATGTAGAGCGTGGCATCGCCGCCATCGTCGAGGATCATGTTGGCACCATCCTCAAACTGGAAGATCTTGTCGGTGTAGCGCCAGTAATCCACGAGCGTCTCGCCCTTGATCGCAAACACCGGCACACCCGAAGCGGCAATCGCGGCTGCGGCGTGATCTTGCGTCGAGAAGATGTTGCACGAGGCCCAGCGCACATCCGCCCCCAGCGCCACCAGCGTTTCGATCAGCACTGCCGTTTGCACTGTCATGTGCAAGCTGCCGGCGATCCGTGCCCCCTTGAGCGGCTTTGCCTCGCCATATTCCGCGCGCAGCGCCATCAGGCCAGGCATCTCGGTTTCGGCAATGTCGAGCTCCTTGCGGCCAAACTCGGCAAGGGCGATGTCTTTCACGATATAGTCCTGGGTCACCTCGGGTGCCTCCGTGCACAATCCATTTGGCCGGGAGTTAGCACCACCTGCGTAAACAGGCAATGAGCCCCGGATTGACTTGCCCGCCGCTCGCGCCATTGTGGCCACGAAGGAGATCCGCATGGCACCACCCCGCGCCTGGCAACGCATGCTCTCGGGCCGCAGGCTCGATCTGCTCGACCCGACACCGCTGGATATCGAGATCGAAGATATCGCTCACGGCCTTGCCTTCGTCGCTCGGTGGAACGGGCAGACCTTTGGCGATTGGCCCTATTCTGTGGCCGAGCACTCGCTTTTGGTCGAGGCGCTCTATGCGCGGATGAGCCCCGAGGCCCCGGTAAAATGGCGGCTGGCCGCGCTCTTGCACGATGCGCCCGAATACGTGATCGGCGACATGATCTCGCCGGTGAAAGCCGCCGTGGGCCCGGCTTACGGCGAGCTCGATGCCCGCTTGCAGGCGGCGATCAATATTCGCTTTGGCCTGCCGGTGCAGGTGCCCACCGCCATCAAGAAGACAATCAAGAAAGCCGATCGTATCTCGGCCTGGCTTGAGGCAACCCAGATCGCCGGCTTTGGCGTGGCCGAGGCCGACAAGTTTTTCGGCAAACCCGACGGCCAGGTAATTGCTGGCCTGGAGCTACACCTGCGCCCCCCGCGCGAGGTGCGGGAGGCTTTCGTTGCCCGGCATGAAGAATTGCTGAAAAGGCTTGAATAGTGCCTGTTTCGATCCGTCCCGGCACGCGCGCCGATATCCGCCAGATGGCCGAGATCGGCACCAGCGCCACCACGGCCGAGGCGCTGGCCAACTGGATGGACGATCTTTCCGCCATTGCCGCCTGGCATGTGGCCGAAGACGAGCTTGGCGCGCTGCTTGGTTTCCAGTGCGTTGACGCCAGCGCCGAACTGACGAGCAGCGTTTGCGAGATCGCCACCTTCTTGCGCGCTGGCGTCGCGCTGGCGGTGGGATCGCGCCTGTTCGAGGCCACGGCTGAAGCGGCGCGTCTGCTCGGTTACGCCTGGATCGAGGCGCGCGTGGCCAGTGGTAACGAAGGCGCGCGGATTTATTACCAGAGCCGCGGCTTTCGAATCTGGAACGAAGCCGATGGCCGCGTTCTCATGCGCTACGATCTGGATTGAATCGCAGCGGAATAGTGCCTGTTTTTCCGCAATCTCACTGCGTGACGTATCACCCCGTTACGGCGCAAGTCTCGCCGGCGCTCGATACCTCACGGCGCCAGCCCACGAAACGCTCGGTGGTGAAGCTCAGCACCAGCCCACCCCAGTCGCGTTGGTCAGCAATGCCAGCGGGGCATCCGGCAACACCAAGCACACGGCCCTTGCCCAGCTCACGATCCAGCGCCGCGATCACGCCCGAGGGCGCGCGGCCAAAGTCGATCCGCAGGGATGAGCCATCTACGGCGAGACCATTGGCATCGGCGATAAAGGTGGCACCGGGCCCTCCGAGCCGATCAGCCAACCCCCCCGGCGCGGCGCAACCGGCGAGCGCCGCAAAAAGCAGCGCGGCGCCGGTGCGGCTCATTTCGGGCTGCGTTTGGCGAGGATACGCTGCAGGGTGCGGCGGTGCATGTTGAGCCGGCGGGCGGTTTCGCTCACGTTTCGATCGCACAGCTCGTAGACGCGCTGGATATGCTCCCAGCGCACCCGGTCGGCGCTCATCGGGTTTTCCGGTGGCGGTGGCAGGGTATCGCCGTTGGAGAGGAGCGCATTGATGATGTCGTCGGCATCGGCTGGCTTGGAGAGATAATCTGTCGCCCCCACTTTCACCGCAGCCACTGCCGTGGCAATTGCGCCATAGCCCGTAAGCACCACGATGCGCGCCTCGGGCCGGTGCTCGCGGATCGCCTCAACCACGTCTAGCCCGCTGCCATCGCCCAGCCGCAGATCGACCACCGCGTAAGCCGGTGGGCGCGCGGCAGCGCTGGCCTGGCCGGCAGCCACGGATTCGGCGGTCTCGGGGGCGAAGCCTCGCCGTTCCATGGCGCGCGACAAACGACGCAGAAATGGCTCGTCGTCATCGACGAGGAGGAGCGTATTGTCTTTGCCGAGGTCCAGCACCTGCTCTTGCGACATTTGGGATTCCCTACCGATGTTCGCGCGTTGCGGGAACACTATGCGCAGCGTTGTCGCAGGTCAATTTATCGCAATGAATGAATGTGACGGCTAGCGCGCCGCGTTGACAAAACATTCGACCCGATCAGCCATTTCGCGGGGCGCGGCATTGCGCTTGAAAAACTCGACGAACCCAATCTCTGGAAGCACCAGGTAGGTGAAGGTGGAATGATCGACCAGATAATAATCCGGATCGGCGTTTTCCTCTATCTTGAAGTAGGCCTTGTAGGCGCGGGTGGCCTCAAGGATCTGTTCCATCGTGCCGGTATAGCCGATCGCATCAGGGTGCAGGAAATCGGTGAAATCACGCAGCCGTGCCGGATCGTCGCGGCCGGGATCAACGGAAATCATCGCCATCTGCGCCTCATAACCATCGGCGTTCAGCATGTCGATGGTTTCGGCGTTGCGGGCGTTGTCTGTGGGGCAGATGTCGGGGCAAAAGGTATAGCCGAAATAGAGCAGGGTTGGCTTGAGGAACATGTCGGCATCTGTCACCGCCGCGCCGTTCTCGTCGATCAGCGACATCGGCCCGCCGATTGAAGCCACGCCGGTGCCGATCTGCGTTTCGCGGCACTGGGCATAGGGATCAGACCCGTCGGCGCGGGTGAAAAACCACGTCAGCCCGGCGAGGGCGACCAGCCCGATGGAAGCGACGACGGCTATTGCGTTGCGCATGGTGTCCTCCTGTCTAGCGTCGCCATTGATCCGCGATGCGCCCTCGACTTACAAGGGGCAGGTTGACCAAACACAAAGGCGCGAAGCAGGCCCATGGCCGAACCCAGTCTCTCGTTATTCGATGGTGACCGCTCCAGCGGCCTGGTCAAGCTGCGCACGCTGACCACCCTGCGCTGGGCGGCAGTTGCCGGCCAGACCGCGGCTATCGGAATCAGCCAGCGGCTGTTCGACCTGCAGATCGAGCTCGGCCTCTGCGCTGCCGCCATCGGCCTTTCGATCATCGCCAACCTGGTGTTTCATTTCGTCTATCCGGAAAACAAGCGGTTAAGCGCGCGCGAAGCGACGATGATGCTCGCCTTCGACACGGTGCAACTCGGGGTGCTTCTGGGCGTGACAGGCGGGATCAATAACCCCTTCGCCCTGCTGATCCTGGCCCCCGTCACCGTGGCCGCCACCGCGCTTTCGCTGCCCGCCACGCTCGCTGTCGGGCAGGCGGCCATCGTCGTCCTCTCGGTAATCTCGTGGCTGCACCTGCCTCTGGTCAACAGCGAAGGCAAGGTGCTGAGCCTGCCCGAGCTTTTCGCCATCGGCTACTGGATTGCCATCGTTGTATCAATCGTCTTCATAGGTATCTACACCCGGCGCGTGAGCACCGAAATTCATTCGATGAGCCAGGCGCTGATGGCCACGCAGATGGCCCTTGCCCGCGAGCAGAAGCTCACCGATCTGGGCGGCGTGGTGGCGGCGGCGGCGCATGAGCTTGGCACACCGCTCGCCACGATCAAGCTCGTCTCGTCAGAGATGATCGGCGATCTCGAACCCGGCACCGATCTGCACGAAGACGCTTTGCTGATCCGCGACCAGGCCGATCGTTGCCGCGATATCCTGCGCTCGATGGGGCGCACCGGGAAGGACGATCTGCACCTTCGCCAGGCCCTGCTTGGCGCGGTGATCGAGGAAGCCGCAGAGCCGCACCGCGAGCGCGGCAAGCAGATCATCATCCAGTCCGGCATCGGTATGGCTCTTGCCGAAGAACAACCCGTTATCCTGCGCCACCCCGAGCTGATCCACGGGCTGCGCAACCTGATCCAGAATGCCGTCGATTTTGCCTCGAGCACGGTCTGGATCGAAACCTGCTGGACCGACGAAACCCTTACCGTGCGCATCCTCGACGATGGCACCGGCTTTCCGCCGCACCTGCTTGGCCGGATCGGCGATCCGTTCCTGCGCAAGGGGCCGAAGCCGGAACGCGACGCGCACCGCCCCGAGTATGAGGGCATGGGGCTTGGCCTGTTCATCGCCAAGACGCTGCTTGAACGCACCGGGGCAGACCTCAATTTCGCCAATGGCACCGATCCCTATACCGGGATCGCTCGCCCCGGAGAGCGCTGTGGCGCCATCGTCGAGCTGGCCTGGCCGCGTGGCCCCGAAGGCATCGAAGCGCCCGAACGCGCACCGGCGCTGGGAGAAAACGTGCCGTTCCAAACCTGACATGAGCTGTGGCCCGGAAGCCTTAATCCTTCATTAACCATCAATGCCCTAGGGTTGTGCCGTCCAGGATCACAATCGGAGTTGCGGGCATGCAAACCACACTTCTTGCCCTGTCGTTGATCGCCGCTGCGTTTCTCACCGCCCTGGCCGCGCTGATGGTTTTCGGCATGATCGACCGGCGCAAGACCAGCCGCCTGCGCCGGTTTTCCGAGGCGGAACGCGATTTGATCGTCTTCATCTTCGAGAACGAAACCCTGCTCGACGCCACTCCCGCCGCGCGCCAGTTGCTCGATACCGCGCCGCGCACGGGCACCGCCTGGGCCCATCTTGCCGAACTTCTCGGCCCGCGCTTTCCGCGCCTGACCGACTGGATCAAAGACCTCGCCAACATCGGCGAAATGGAACTTCGCTCAACCGATGGCACCAGCCGCCTGAAGGCCGAATGGCATGATGGCGTGGCCCGGATTACGCTCGGCACCGACAGCACCGAGGCACCCGTGGCCGGGATCGACCGCCACAGTTACATCGCCATGTCGCAGGAGCTTGAGAGCCTGCGCGCGATGGCCGAACATACCCCCTACGCGCTCTGGCGCGAGACGGCAGCAGGCAATATCACCTGGTGCAACAAGTCCTATCTCGCATTGGCTGACAGCATCAGCGAGGCCAGCGAGGCCACCGGCTGGCCCCCCGCACGAGTGTTTGACACCACCCCCGACACGCTGCTGAAACCCGGCGGCGAAACCGCGCCCGACCTGCATCGCGCGGCCATCACCCCGGTCGGCACCGAGATGCGGCACTGGTTCGAGGTAAGCGCGGGCCTGCTGCCCGGCGGTGAACGGTTCTGCTCCGCGCTCCCGGCCGATCGGTTGGTGAAGGCCGAGAGCACCCACAAGGAATTCGTGACCACCCTCACCAAAACCTTCGCCGCGCTGCCCATCGGTCTGGCGATCTTCGACCGCTCGCGCGAGCTCGCGCTGTTCAACCCGGCACTGATGGATCTCACCCTGCTGCCGGCGGAGTTCCTGATCTCGCGGCCGAGCCTTTCAAGCGTTCTCGACAAGCTGCGCGAGGCCCGGATGATCCCCGAGCCAAAAGACTACAAGAGCTGGCGTCAGCAGATGTCAGACCTCGTTGCGGCGGCGCAAAACGGCTCCTATGAGGAAACATGGGCGCTCCCCACCGGCCAGACCTACCGCGTGACTGGCCGTCCGCACCCCGACGGCGCCGTGGCGCTTTTGTTCGAGGATGTCTCGGCCGAGATCTCCGTTGCGCGCCGATTCCGCACCGAAATCGAAACCGGGCAGGCGGTGCTTGATGCGCTGCCGCAGGCGATTGCGGTATTCACCCCCGGCGGTGTGCTGGCGCTGTCGAACACCGCTTACGCGGCGCTCTGGGGCCGCGATCCCTCGACCACGCTTGGCGAGATCACGCTGAGCGATGCCCTCAGGGGATGGCACTCTGCCAGCGCGCCAAACCCGGTTTGGGATCATCTGCGCGCCTTCGCCGTACGCTCTGGCCCGCGCGATACCTGGACGGCACGGGTAACGCTGCACGACGGGCGCGCGCTCGGATGCACCGTTACGCCACTCGCGGGCGGAGCCATGATGATCTCGTTCAACGCCGCCGAGGGGATGGCCGTCGTCGCCGATCCGATTGCCGCGCTCGAACCGAGGGTGGACGTGGCGGCCGGCGCCTGAGGCGCTTGCTGCTTGCGGGGCGCGGCGCGTGCGTTACAAAAGGGCATGTCCGCGCGATTTTCCCGTTTGCACTTTGCCAGCCCCGAAGCCACGGCCCGGTTTGCCAAGGCCCTCGCGCCGCTGCTCGTCCCCGGCGACGTGCTCTTGCTCGATGGTCCGATCGGCAGCGGCAAAACGCATTTTGCCCGCGCCCTGATTCAGGCCCGACTGGCCTTTGACGGCGCCCCGGAGGAAGACGTGCCCTCACCCACCTTTACCCTCGTGCAGGCTTACGAAACCGGGAAGGTGGGCCTCTGGCACGCCGATCTTTACCGCCTCACTCATCCCGACGAAGTTGAAGAGCTCGGGCTTGCCCAGGCCTTTGACGATGAGATCTGCCTCGTCGAATGGCCCGACCGGCTCGGCGCGCTGGCACCAGACGACGCGTTGACGCTGACGTTCGAGCAGGGCGACGAGCCGGAAACGCGCAATGTGGCGCTGGAAGCCGGCCCGCGGTGGGCCGACAAGATCACTGCCGCGAGGGCACACGCCGATGTTTGAGCCGAGCACCACACCGCGTCTCTACGCCCTTCCACCGGGGGTAGATTTCCCACGCGAAGTTGCCTTGGGTCTGCGCGCGCGCGTCACCGGCCAGCCGCCCGAAGCGCTTGCCCGCGTCGCGCTTTACGTCAACACCCGCCGGATGCAACGCCGGCTTTCGGAGTTGTTCGACACCGGTCCAGCGCTGCTCTTGCCCCGCCTGCGGCTTGTCACCGACATCGGCCAGGATGCCGCCTTTGCCGATCTGCCGCCCGCTGTTTCGCCCCTGCGCCGCCGGCTCGAGCTGGCAGACCTGGTATCCCGGCTGCTCGACGCCCAGCCAGACCTCGCCCCGCGCGCCGCGATCTACGATCTGGCCGACAGTCTTGCCACGCTGATGGACGAGATGCAGGGCGAAGGCGTAAGCCCGGAGGCTATCCGAGCGCTCGATGTTTCGGATATCTCCGGACACTGGCAGCGCAGCCTCACCTTTCTCGGCGCGGTTGAAGCGTTTTTCGGCGAATCCAGCGACGCCGCTCCCGACGTTGAAGCACGTCAGCGCCGGGTAATCGACCGGCTGGTGGAGACCTGGGCCGTTTGCCCACCACCCAGCCCCGTGATCGTCGCCGGCTCCACCGGCTCGCGCGGGGCCACGCAGGCGTTCATGCGCGCCGTGGCCCAGCTACCGCATGGCGCGGTGATCCTCCCCGGATTCGATTTCGATATGCCCGGCGCCGTCTGGGCCGAGCTGTTTGACGCCGCCGAAGCAGGTGCCCTCGGTGCCGAGGATCACCCGCAATTCCGCTTTGTCCGGCTGATGAAGGCGCTCGGCCTGACGCCGGATAAGGTGCGCCCCTGGAGCGATGCCAAGCCGCCGAATCCCCGGCGCAACGCCTTCGTCTCGCTCGCCCTGCGCCCAGCGCCGGTGACGGATCAATGGCAGGTGGAAGGGCCGGGTTTTGCAGGAATAGACACTGTTTCCACGCAAATGACGCTCATCGAAGCGCCCTCCCCTCGCGCCGAGGCCACGGCAATCGCGCTCGTTCTGCGGCAGGCGGCGGAGCAGGGAAAAGATGCCGCCCTCATCCCCCCCGACCGCCGCCTGACCCGGCAAGTTACCGCCGCGCTGGATCGTTGGCGGATCGAGCCCGACGATTCCGCCGGGCGCCCGCTGCCGCTCTCGGCGCCGGGCCGCCTTCTGCGCCACGTCGCCGAGCTTTCTGGTGCCACCATCACCGGGCCAGACCTGCTCGCCCTGCTCAAGCACCCGCTGACCAACACCGGCAGCGGCGCGCGCGGCGATCACCTGCGGCTCACCCGCGATCTGGAACTGGAAGCCCTGCGCGACGGGATGCCCTACCCCACGCCCTATGGCCTAACGGCGTGGGCTGCCACCCGCGATGAGCGGCGCGATTGGGTGGCCTGGCTTGGCACGGTGCTTGCAGACCTCGCGCAATCCGGCACCCGGCCGCTCACCGAACACGTCGCGCACACGCTGCGTATCGCCGAGGCGCTTGCCGCTGGCCCAAAAGGCGCGGGCAGC
>MNZL01000122.1:0-7051 GCA_001873585.1 Rhodobacterales bacterium CG2_30_65_12
TGGCGGGGGATTACCGCGCGGTGGTCGAATACGGCGCCCGCGCGCTCTCGCGCGATCCCGAAAATGCCGGGCTGATGGAAGGGCTGCTCATGGCCCAGGTTGACCTTGGCCAGATTGCTTCGGCGGTGCCAGTGGCGCGCCGTCTCGCCGAGCTCGATCCCGAGAACCGGGTGGCCGGGCTGGTGCTGATGGCCGAATCCATGCAGGCTGAAGACTGGGCAACGGTCGAGCAGATGCTGGCCGACGGCAGGTCGATCGGCGGTTTTCTCGACCAGATGATCGAGGCCTGGGCGGCGGTTGGCACCGGCAAGATGGGCCGCGCGCTGGAGCTGTTCGACGCGATGGCGACCGCGCCGGGCGCGGGCGAACCGGCGCTGATCCAGAAGGCGCTGGCGCTGGCGCTGGTGGGCGACTACGAGGGCGCGGCGCGCATTTTCAGCGGCGAACAGACCGTTTTGCAGCTCAACCGCGCCGGGATCGAGGCCTATGTTCAGGTGCTGAGCCAGCTTGAACGCAATGCCGACGCGGCGGCGATGCTGGACGAGGCTTTTCCCAACACTGCCGACGTCGAACTTCTGGCCCTGCGGGCAGATCTGGAGGCGGGCAAGCCGATTCCGTTTACCGCCGTTACCGGCCCACGCGAGGCGCTGGCGCAGGTGTTCTATGAGGTCAGCCAGGCGCTCCTCGGCGAGACCGATCCGGGGCTGACCCTGATCTACGCCCGGCTCGCGCTGCACCTTGATCCTGGTCATGTCGGCGCCATGCTGATCACCGCTCAAGTGTTCGAGAAAATGAAAAACAACGCGCTCGCCGCCGAGGCCTACGCCGCCGTGCCGGTGGCAGACCGGGCCTATTCTCAGGCCCAGCTTGGCCGCGCCATGGCCCTGCGCCAGCTCGGACAGATCGACGCGGCGCTCTCTGTGCTCACGGATCTGGCCGAGGTTGAGCCGGAACTGGCCAACGTGCCTGCCGCGCTCGGCGACACGCTTCGCTTCGAGAAACGCTTCGCCGAGGCCATACCGCATTACGATGCCGCCATCGCCCTGTTTGAAGACGACCGACCAGGCCAGTGGAGCGTGTTCTTCTCGCGCGCGATCGCGTTAGAGCGCGAAGGCCGGTGGGATGAGGCCGAGGCCGATTTGCGCAAGGCGCTGGAACTCAGCCCGGATCAGCCTTCGGTGCTGAATTATCTCGGCTATTCCTATGTGGAGCGGCGCGAAAACCTCGATGAGGCGCTCGACATGATCAGGCGCGCGGTCGGCGCGCGTCCGTTTGATGGTTACATCCGCGATTCTCTCGGCTGGGCGTTCTACCGGCTCGGACATTACCCCGAGGCCGCCGAAGAGATGGAGCGCGCGGTGGAACTCAAGCCGCTCGACCCCGTGCTGAACGACCATCTCGGCGATACCTACTGGGCCGTCGGCCGTATCCGTGAGGCCAATTTCCAGTGGCGGCGCGCGCTGTCGTTCGTGATTGACGATACAAATCTGGACGAGCTGAACCCCGACCGCATCCGGCGCAAGCTGGAGATCGGGCTCGATGCGGTGCTTGAGGAAGAGGGCGGGGAGCCGATCCTGAAATGATGGTGAAAACCTTTGCGCCGGCCAAGATCAACCTCACGCTGCACGTCACTGGCCAGCGCGCCGACGGCTATCACCTGCTCGACAGCCTGGTGGCCTTCGCGTCGGACGTGGGCGACCGGGTGCGGGTGATGCCTGCCGAGGCGGCCTCGCTCGAAGTGACCGGGCCGATGGCCGCAGGCGTGCCCACGGATGCGACCAACCTCGTGGTGCGCGCCGCCCGGCTCTACGATCTGGCGGTGGCGATTACGCTGGAAAAGCACCTGCCCACCGCGAGCGGGATCGGCGGCGGCTCGTCCGACGCGGCGGCGACGCTGTTTGCCATGGCTGATCTGACCGGCACCAGCGCCATTCCCGAGGGCGCCACGGCGCTCGGCGCAGATGTGCGCGTGTGCCTTGCACGGGCCGCAGCGCGGATGCAGGGGATTGGCGAGCAGGTAACGCCGGTGGAGGGCTTTCCCGAACTCTACGCGGTTTTGGCGAATCCCGGCGTTGAGGTCTCGACCCCAGGGGTGTTCGCCGCGCTCGAAAACAAGCACGGCGTGGCCATGCCCAAGCGCATTCCGCGCTGGCGCGGAGCGTGGTCGGCTTTGGACTGGATCGCCCGGCAGCGCAACGATCTCGAAGCGCCGGCCCGCAAGATCGCTCCGGTGATCGGCGAGGTGCTCGATGCGCTTGGCGCATTGCCGGGCGCGCGGCTGGCGCGGATGTCGGGCTCGGGGGCGACATGCTTTGCCTTGTTCGAGGCGCGCACCGAGGCCGACATCGCCGCCGAAGCGCTGGCCGAGGCGCATCCCGACTGGTGGGTGACGGCGGCAACGCTGCGCTGACCACAGGCGAATGGCCGGTTCCGACAAGTGAACGCGCCCGGAATCGCGCCTCTTCATCGGGCGGTTTTCACCTTTCGGCAACGCGATATCGCAAAACCGGTATCATAGTGTCAGGGAAGGAAAATCCCCGACGTCATGGGGCTATGACAATGATACTTCACCCGCGACTGCGTTAATCCGCCCTGTGCCCTGTGCCCTGCGCCCCGTGCGCCTACAGCCCGAAGCCGGCCAGTGGCAAAAAGCGCACCGGGTCGCCGGGGGCGATCTCGTGCGCGGCTTCGCCGATTTCCAGCAGCCCTTCGGCCCAGGCGAGGCTCGATATCATCCCCGAACTGTCGGAGCGAAAAATCTCAGCCCGGCCCTCGCCATCAAGCCGGGCGCGCAAAAACTCGCGCCGCCCCGCCCGCTTCGAGAGCGCAAACGCCGCGGGCACCTCGAAGCCGCGCGGCTCAAGCCAGTGTCCGCCGGCGAGCACCGAAAGCGCGGGGCGGGCGAACAGGAGCGCGGTGACGAAGGCCGAAACCGGGTTGCCCGGCAGGCCAAACACCGGCATCCGGCGCCATTGCCCGAGCACCAGCGGTTTGCCGGGCTTCAGCGCCACGCGCCATTGCGCCAAATTGCCCTCGGATCCCAGCAGGGCCGATACGTGGTCTTCGTCCCCTGCGGAGGCGCCGCCGGAGGTGATAAGCACGTCCACCTCGGCCGCCTCCAACGCGGCGCGCAGGGCATCGCGGCTATCGGGCACATGGCCAAGATCGCGCACGTCGTGGCCCCAGCGCGTGGCGAGCGCGATCAGCATTGGCCGGTTGGCGTCGTAGGTGCGGGCCGGGTCGAGCGTGGTGCCGGGGGCGGCAAGCTCATCGCCGGTCGAGAGCAGGCCAACGCGCAGGCGGTTGCGCACCTGCACCTGCGCGAGCCCCAGTGCCGAAAGCAGCCCGATCTCAGCGGGGCCAAGCGGTGTGCCTGCCGACAGCGCCACCGCGCCCGCCGCCACGTCTTCACCCGCCGCGCGGCTGTTGGCGCCGGGGCTGAGCCCCTCAGGCAGGGTGATCGTTTCGCCGGTGATCGTCACATGCTCCTGCATCGCCACGGTATCGACGCCATCGGGCAGGAGTGCGCCGGTGAGCACCTTTACCGCGTGGCCGGGGGCAACGGCGTGCGAATGTGGATGGCCGGCGGCGGACCGGCCCGGATCGAGCAGCAGCGTTTGCCCGCCGGCTAGGCTCGCATGGGCGAAACCGTAGCCATCCATCGCCGAATTCGTGCCCGGCGGGTTGGCCCGGGGGGCAATGGCGTCTTCGGCGAGGATCCGCCCGTCAGCCTCGGCTACGGCGATCTGCTCGCGCCCTGTCACCGGCCCCAGCGCGGCGCGCAGCATAGCTTGCGCCTCGGCCACCGTGGCCATGCCCGGCGCATTTTGCGGCAGGAAGCAGGCATCGGCCAAAGCCGGGGCGGCGGCCTCGGAAAGCCCGGTTTCGGCGAGGATGAAATCGGCGATCGCAGCGGTATCGTCGAGCTCGAATCGCGGCACCGGCAGGCCGTCCAGCGGCACATCGGAGGCGACCGCGCGCACGGTCGGATCGTCCGGCTGGATCAGCGCGCGCCCGGTTGGGGCGCGAAAAACCTCGATCTTGGCATGTGCGTCGCGTTTGTAGCCCTCGACCAGCACCAGATCGACGGGGGTGAGCTTGGCGAGCAACTCGCCCAGCGGCGGCTCCGGTGCCTCGCCCAACTCATGCAGCAGCGCCCAGCGGCTATACGACGCCAGAAGCACCTCGCGCGCGCCGGCCGCGCGGTGGCGGTGGCTGTCCTTTCCGGGGCGGTCGAGATCGAAGGCGTGGTGGGTGTGTTTCACCGTCGATACCGTCAGCCCGCGCGCCCGGATATCAGCCACCAGCCGTTCCATGAGCCCGGTCTTGCCTGCGTTCTTCCAGCCGATGACGCCGTAAATCTTCATGTGGTGTCTCCTGTCAGGCGCGCACGGGCCTCGGCGAGGTCTTGTGGCGTGTTGACGTTGAAAAAGGGATCGAGCAGCGTGGTGTCGAATGGCACGCGCACCGCGCCTTGGTCGAGCGCCCAGGCGCCCACCTTTCGTGTGCCTGCCCCGAGCGCCTGCCTGAGGTCGTCGCGCAAGCTTACCGGCCAGAGCCCAAAGGTGGGATGCAGCCCCGAGGCGGTCGCGGCAAGCGCAATCGGGGCCGCTGCGGCTTGTGCCCCTGCCATCAGCCGAATCACCAGGTCCGTGGGCAAGAACGGCGTGTCGGCGGCGGCGGTTACGATGTGGCGCGCCCCCTCGCGCGCGGCGCAGTCCATAGCGGCGAGTACGCCGGCGAGCGGGCCGGGATGGCCCGGCACCGGGTCGGCCAGAACCTTCAGGCCGAAGGCGGCAAAGCGACCCGGATCGCCATTGGCGTTGAGCGCGAGCCCCGCCACCTGCGGCGCGAGCCGGGCGATCACGTGGCCGAGCATTGGCATGCCGGCCAGCTCGATGAGCGCCTTGTCGCCGCCGCCCATCCGGCTTGCGAGTCCGCCAGCAAGAATCACCCCAAATGGTCGTGTGGTTGCGACCACATCACCCGATTGCATCTGCACGCGTTTCCCCCTACCCGTAGCGCGCCAACTCTAGGATGTGCCATGACCCGCTCCAACCCGAAATCGCTCACCCTGCGCGGCATGGCCGACGGTTTGCCCTTTGTGCTTGTCATTGGCCCGTTCGGGCTGCTGTTTGGCGTTGTGGCGACCGAGGCCGGGCTGAACCTTGCCGAAACCATGGGCATGACGGTACTGGTAATCGCCGGGGCCGCGCAGTTTGCCGCGCTGCAGCAGATGGTGGCCGATACCCCGATCGTGATGATCCTCGCCACCGCGCTGGCGGTGAACCTGCGAATGGCGATGTATTCCGCCTCGCTCACGCCCTGGCTTGGCAAGGCGCCGCTGTGGAAGCGCGCCGCGGTGGCCTATCTGATGGTGGATCAAGTCTACATGCTGGCCCACCTCAAATACGAGCGCGATCCTGGCCTCAGCCTCGCCGACCGGCTGCGCTACTACTTCGGCACGATGATCCCGATCGGCCCGGCCTGGTATGCCGCCACCTTTACCGGCGCGCTGGTGGGGCAGGCGATCCCGCCCGAATTCGCGCTGGATTTCGCCGTGCCGATCACCTTTCTGGCGATGATTGCGCCGATGATGAAAACCCTCGCTCACCTCGCCGCCGCCGCCACCTCGGTGCTTGCGGCACTCGCCTTCGCCGGTCTGCCCTACGGCACCGGGTTGCTGGTGGCTGCCGCCGCCGCCATGGCAGTGGGTTCGGGCGTTGAGGTGGCGATGGAAAAAAGGCGCGCAGCATGACTCTCACCACAAGCGAAATCTGGACGGTGATTGCGGGCCTCGGCCTTGGCACCTTTCTCATCCGCTTCTCGTTTCTCGGGCTGGTCGGCGACCGGCCGCTGCCGGGCTGGCTCTTGCGGCTTTTGCGCTACACGCCGGTGGCGGTGCTGCCCGGCCTCGTCGCGCCGCTGGTGCTCTGGCCGCAGGCGACGGGCGGCGCCCCCGATCCGGCGCGGCTCACGGCGGCGGTGGCCACGGTTGGGATCGGACTCGCAACGCGCAACATGCTTCTGGCCATCGTCGGCGGAGCGCTCACGCTCTACGCCATGCTCTGGCTGTTGGGTTGAGCCGTTGGCTCAGCGCAGGACAGACCCAACCACCCGGGTAAAGGCGCGCGGAATATCGTCGAGGGTATAGCCGTTCGGCTTCTGGGTCAGAGCGATGGTGACGAGCCCGCCGCCGATCAGCAGCATGATCGCCGCAGCTCGTGGGGCGCGGCCATCGGAAAAAGCCGATACGATCGAGGGCAGGGTGAAGCCAAGGATCACCAGGCCGATCACCAGCATCAGGTCGTGTTGCATTGCGCGCCTTCCCCGCCAGACCAGACCCGTTGCGGACCCTGCGCCATTATTCTGGGTCTGTGGCGAAAATCAACCGTTCTGCACAGGGCGCGACGCGCAGGATATTGGTAGTGCCCGGCACGTTGAACGGCACGCCGGCGATCACCACGATCTGATCTTCGTCGCCGGCGATCCCCGAGGCACGCGCAGCGCGGGCCGCGGAGACCACGGCAATCTTGAACCGGTCCACCTCGCCGTGCGTCATGTGGCAGGAGATGCCCCACGAGAGGCACAGTCGCCGCGCGGTGCCTTCGAGCGGCGTGAGCGCGAGGATCGGCACGCGCGGGCGCTCGCGGGCGGTGAGCACAGCGGTGGTGCCCGACTGGGTGAAGCAGCAGATCGCCTGAATATCGGTCGCTTCCGCGATTTCGCGCGCGGCTGAAACGATGCCGTCGGCCACGGTGGTGCGGGCGATGATCCGGCTCGCCTCGATGCCCTGGCGATAGGTGGGATCGTTTTCAACCTCGGCAGCGACGTTATCCATCGTCATCACCGCTTCCACCGGGTAATTGCCAGCGGCGCTTTCGGCCGAGAGCATCACCGCGTCGGTGCCTTCGTAGATTGCCGCTGCCACGTCTGACACCTCGGCCCGCGTGGGCACCGGGCTCTCGATCATGCTTTCGAGCATCTGCGTGGCCACGATCACCGGTTTGGCCGCCGAGCGGCAGGCATGAACGAGGCGCTTCTGGATCGG
>MNZL01000122.1:7071-14312 GCA_001873585.1 Rhodobacterales bacterium CG2_30_65_12
GCTCAACCCCGAGATCGCCGCGGGCGACCATTATCCCGTCGGAAACCTTCAAGATCGCGTCAAAATCCTTGACGGCCGAGGGCTTTTCGATCTTCGAGAGCACGGCGGCGCGGCCATTGGCGAGCCGGCGCGCCTCTTCCACGTCGGCGGCGCGCTGCACGAAGGACAGCGCCAGCCAGTCGACGCCGAGTTCGCAGGCAAACTCGAGATCGCGCCGGTCTTTCTCGGTGAGGGCGGCGAGCGGCAGCACCACCTCGGGCACGTTCACGCCCTTGCGGTCGGAAATGGTGCCGCCCACCAAGACCTCGCAATTGGCAAAATCCTTGCTGAAATCCTTGACCATGAGGCGGATTTTGCCGTCATTCACCAAGAGGTGCGTGCCGACTTCCAGCGCCGCGAAAATCTCCTTGTGCGGCAGTTGCACCCGGTGCGGATCCCCCGGCGCCGCGTCGAGATCGAACCGGAAATCCTGACCTTCTTCGAGATCGACCGCACCGTTGGCAAACACACCGCAGCGCAGTTTCGGCCCCTGCAAGTCGGCCAGCACAGCGATCGGGCGGCCGAGATCGCGCTCGATCCGGCGGATTATTTCGTGGCGGGCGCGGTGTTCTTCATGGGTGCCGTGCGACATGTTGATGCGAAACACGTCGGCACCGGCCTCGAACAGCTTGCGGATCATATCGTAATCGTTTGACGAGGGGCCGAGCGTGGCGACGATCTTGGTATTGCGGCGGCGTTGCATGCCTTCGTTCCTCATGGTTGGGCCGTGCATGCGATGTTAGCGATCACGGCCATCTTGCGCGCTCTATGCCCCATATACCCACCGCTCGCAACTGGCGCTTTGCCCGAGCCTTGCCTAAAAGCTAATCGGCACATTACAAGACACCGCGATGACACACCCGCCTTTTCACATTCTCGGCGAGCAGCGCGCGAGCCGCTGGCTGATCACCTGCGACCATGCCTCCAACGCCGTGCCACCCGAGGTGAACGGCGGCTCGCTGGGCATATCCGGCGAAGACATGGCCCGCCACATTGCCTGGGATCCGGGCGCGGCGGGGGTTGCGGCAGGGCTGGGAGAGCTGCTTGACGCGCCTGTGGTGCTGGGCAACTTCTCGCGGCTGGTGATCGACCCGAACCGGGGCGAGGATGATCCAACGCTGGTGATGAAGCTTTATGACGGCACGATCATCCCCGCCAACCGGCACCTGGACGAGGCCGAGGTGGCACGCCGGCTCGCCGCCTGTTACCGGCCCTATCACGGCGCGGTCGAGCGGATGGCGGCGCGGCGCGACGATACCGTGTTCGTGGCGATCCATTCCTTCACCCGGCAGCTTCGCGGCCGCGAGCCGCGCCCGTGGCAGATCGGCCTTCTCTACGGGCGCGACGCGCGGTTTGCCCTGCCGCTCCTGCGCCGGCTGCGCGACGAGCCCGATCTTTGCGTCGGCGAGAATGAGCCCTACGGCGGGCACCTGGAGGGCGACAGCGTGGATCGCCACGCGATCAAGCCTGGACGGGTGAACGTGCTGATCGAGCTGCGCAACGATCTCATCCGCACCGACCAGCAGCAATGGGGCTGGGCCGAGCGCCTCGCCCCGATGCTTGAAGACGTGCTGGATGCCACCCAGCTTTGAGCCAAAGGAGACCCAAAGATGAATTTCGACGACGCGACCCGGATCGAGCTTGAAGCCGCCGCCTTTCGCCGGCTGCAACAGCACCTGATGCAAGACCGGCCCGACGTGCAGAACATCGACCTGATGAACCTCGCCGGCTTCTGCCGCAACTGCCTGAGCCGCTGGTATCAGGAAGCGGCAAACGAACGCGGCATCCCGATGACCAAGGAAGAAGGGCGCGAGGCCTTCTACGGCATGCCGTATGACGCCTGGAAGGCGCACAACCAGGCACCGGCCAGCGCCGAAAAACAGGCAGCGTTCGAGGTGGCATTCGAGGAGAACGTGCTGAAGGGCAAGGCTTGAACCCCGCTGATCGCGTCGCGCCGGTTGCGGCCCTGGGCGGGAGTATTTTTACCAAGAAAAAAGCCAGGCGTTCGCTCCTGCACAGGCGGTCTGCGGATTCGGTGGGTTTTGCGGTGGTGTGCGGGCGGCTAGAGTGGTGATCTGACGCAAGGAGGCGCGGATGGCACGGCAACCGAGCTATTTCATCTCCCACGGCGGCGGGCCGTGGCCATGGATCGACGATATGCGCGCGGCCTTCGCCCCGCTGGAAGCTTCGCTCGCGGCGCTCCCGGGCGAGTTGCCAGAGCCGCCCGCCGCAATCTTGATGATTTCCGGCCACTGGGAGGCGCGCGAAGTGCGGGTGATGCACGGCGCGCGGCCGCCGATGATCTACGACTACCACGGCTTTCCGCCGCAGACCTACGAGATCACCTATCCCGCCCCCGGCGCGCCGGTGCTGGCCGAGCGCGCCGCCAGTTTGATCGGCGCGGCGGGTCTGCCGGTGGCGCTGGACCCGGGCCGGGGCTTTGACCACGGCGCATTCGTGCCGGCATATGTAATGTATCCGCAGGCCGATGTGCCGATGTTTCAGGTCTCGATGCTGGAGAGCTATGAGCCGGAGGCGCATTTTCGCCTTGGACGGGCGCTGGCGCCCTTGCGCGATGAGGGTGTGCTGATCCTCGGCTCCGGCCTCAGCTACCACAACCTGCGCCAGTTCGGCCCGGCGGCACGAGCGCCGTCGGAGGCGTTCGACGCTTGGCTTGGTGAGACGCTTGCGCTCACACCCGAAGCCCGCACCGCCCGGCTGCTGGATTGGGAGAGCGCGCCGCACGCCCGCAGTTGCCACGCCCGCGAAGATCACCTTGTGCCGTTGTTCGCGGCGCTGGGCGCGGCACAAGAGGGCGCGGCCACGCGGATCTATCACCAGGAGATGATCTTTGGCGGCGTCACCGCGTCAAGCTGGCGCTTCGACTAGCGAATCAACCGAGACATTTGAACCTCTCCATCGGACAAAGATGTGTTGCGCCAAGTCTTTCAAACATATTGATAAGTTGATCCATATCCAAAAGGACCAGCGGTTCGAAGCGTTACAGCCAAACGATTACGGGGAAGAACAAAGCCCCGGACGCTGCCCCGGGCCTTTCACACTTGTCACCCGATCCTGGTGTCGGGTCACTCGTGGACCTTGCTCTCTTCTCGGCCATACCGGGTCACTCCGGCCAGGCAAAAGTGATGCGCCGGTTCTTCGCACGCCCCTCTTCGGTTTCGTTGGCGGCCACAGGCTCGGTCTCGCCATAGCCCGTGGCGGTGAGTTTTTCAGCCGTAATGCCGCGCAGCACCAGCGCGCCGCGCACTGCCCTGGCCCGGGCAACGGAGAGCGAATAATTGGCGGTGTCGTCACCCTGCGCATCGGTATGGGCGCCGACGATCACCCGCATGCCCGCATCGCGGGTGCAGAGGCGAACGATCCCGGCCACGTCGTTGATCGTGGCGATGGAGGCCGGGTCGAGCGCCGCCGAGCCGGGCGTGAACAGGATCGGGCTGGCGTCTACCGTGGCCATCGCCGCCTCGGTGCAAGCGGATTTGGTCGGCTCGAACTCGGGCATCGTCAGCCATGTGCCACCGAAAGCTACCTGGCGCGCGCCGGTGGCGGCGTTGATCCTCTCGGCTCCATCCTCGGGGAGCGGTGCGGCACCGATGGCCACCGCCACACCCATAGCCGCCGCAAGCCGGGCGCGCACTGTCTCGGCATCAAGGCCAGCAAGCGCCTGCGCCTCAAGGCTCATGCCGTCGTTGGTGGCGGTGAAGGTCGCGGTCTCCAACGTGCCAAGCTCTCCGGCGAAGCCCTTCAGGGCATTGGCAAGCCCCGGCACCTCGGCGAATGTGGCACCAGGCTCGCCCGCCACGCTGGCCCCGCCGAGCGCTTTTGCGAGCCCTCCGGCCCCGAGGCTTCCAGGCAGGGTGCCCTTGGCGGCAAGGCCGTCGTCGGCATTATAACGGAGGGTGAAAGCAACGATGCCGGGATCGCGGACATCAATGGAAACAAGGGTATCGAATCCTTCAAGCTGGGCCAGCGCGCCGCGCGCCGTGACCTCTTCAAGTTGCGTGGCGGCAAGGCCCGCAACGGCGAGCGTTTTGCCGGTGAGCGCCGCGCTACCCTCGTCGAGCGGTGCCAACGCCGCCTTGCCGGCCAGCAGCGCCCTGCGCCATCCGTCCGGCGCGCCGTGCCCCAGCGGCAGCAGCGCAACCGCAGGAAGTGACTGCGCGAGCGCATCGCGCACCGCCCTGCTCGGCGCGTTTCCGGTTGCCACGATCGTGCCATCGCCGCCCTTGGCCAGTGCCGTTTCATAGGGCGTGATGTCCGGCAAGACGATGACGCGATCCGCGTTCACCACCCTGCGGCCCCGAATGGCCTCGAGCCCAGCTACCAGGCGCTCGAACTCGGCTTGGGTGTCGGCGGTGCCGCTGAGGATGATGTCGCGCCCCGAAACGGTCACCTCCATCAGATGCTCCGCATCGGCGATCACCACGCTGGCGGCTTTGGTGATCTTGTTTTCCATGGTCACGGCGTAGGTTCTCGCGCCCCAGTAGCCGAGACCGGCGACCACGACCACGGCGACAAGCGCGCCCAAAGTCTTGTTCATCTCGATCCCCTTGGTGTTGCTGGCGCCATTGCGCAAATCAGGCCTCAACCCTGCCGCATTGGAAGGGCGAGCACGCGCGGGGAATTGTCACGGAGGAGCCTTGGGGGATCAGATCGCCGCCTTCAGGCTTTCCTCGATGTAGATCGCGCGCAACCGCCTTGCCACCGGGCCGGGCGTGCCGGTGCCGACGCGTGCGCCGTCGATCTCGATCACCGGCAGCACGAAGGTGGTGGCCGAGGTCACGAAGGCCTCATCGGCCGCTTGCGCTTCGTCGATAGAGAAGGGCCGCTCCTCGACCGCCACCTGCGCCTCGGCGGCAAAGCGCAGCACGGCGGCGCGGGTGATCCCGTGCAGGATGTCGCTGGAAAGCTCGCGGGTGATGATCGTGCCGTTCTTGACAATATAGGCGTTGTTCGAGGTGCCTTCGGTCACGTGCCCGTCCTCCACCAACCAGGCATCTCCGGCGCCGGCGGCCTTGGCGGCCATCTTGCCCATCGACGGGTAGAGAAGCTGCACCGTCTTGATATCGCGCCGCGCCCAGCGCTGATCGGGGATCGAGATCACCTTGATGCCGGTGGCGGCGGTGGGATTGTCGATCAGATCGGGCTTCGATTGGGTGAACATCACCAGCGTGCCGGGGGTTGTCTGCGGATCGGGGAATGCGAAATCGCGGTCGCCGGGGTTGCCACGGGTGACCTGCAGGTAGACGAGGCCGTTGTCGATGCCGTTCTTCGCCACCAGATCCCGGTGCGCGGCCAGCAGCGCCTCGTGGGCAATCGGCTGCGCCATGTCGAGCTCGGCGAGCGAGCGGGCGAGGCGGGCGGCGTGGCCGTCGAAGTCGATCAGCTTGCCCCCGAGCACGCTTGTCACCTCATAGACGCCATCGGCCATCAGGAAACCCCGGTCGAAGATCGACACGGTGGCGTCTTCCTCCGGCATATACTCCCCATTCACGTAAACAATGCGGCTCACACCCGTCTCCCCTGTCGTCACTGTCAGATTTCTTCTTCGTCCACGATCCACGGCTCGGTGCGCCCCGCAGCCTGCCAGTCTGCCCAGGCCGGAAGCGCCTTCATCGCCGCCGTATAGCGCGCCACCGCTTCATGCGTGCTGAGCGCGTAAATTTCAAGCCGGTTCACCACCGGGGCGAACATCGCGTCGGCATTGCTGAAATCGCCAAACAGAAACGGCCCGCCCGAGGCGGCAAGCGCCTCGCTCCAGAGCTGTTCGAGGCGCGCCACGTCGCGCCGCGCGCCGTCTGATACCTCGATCGGCCGCACCGCGCGAGCCATGTTCATCGGGCATTCGGCGCGCAAGGCGCCGAAGCCGCTGTGCATCTCGGCCGCCATTGCCCGCGCCCGCGCCCGCGCCGCGCGGTCGTCAGGCCAGAACCCGGCCCTGGCAAACCGCTCGGCGAGATATTCGAGGATGGCGAGCGAATCCCATACCACAAGATCCCCATCGAGCAGCACCGGCACCTTTCCCGCCGGTGTCGCCGCCTTGATCTCGGGGTTGCCGGCGGGGAAGTCGAAAGCGATCAGCTGCTCTTCAAAGGCGATCCCCTTGACGCGCATCGCGAGCCACGGCCGCATCGACCATGACGAATACTTCTTGTTGCCGATGATCAGCTTCATCTCTATCCCCAAAGCGTGGCCTCGGGCGGATGCACGCCCGCCGCGTCGTAGTGCAAGGCCGATGTGCGATCCTTGGCCAGCAGAAGCGGGCCGTCAAGATCCGTCACCATCGCATCCTGGGCCAGCAGCACGGCAGGCGCCATGGCGAGCGACGAGCCGACCATGCAGCCCACCATCACCCGGTAGCCCTCACCACGGGCGGCGTTGCGCAAGGCGAGCGCTTCGGTCAGGCCTCCGGTCTTGTCGAGCTTGATGTTTACCAGGTCATACTTGCCCTTGAGCCGGGGTAAGCTGGTGCGATCATGGCAGCTTTCATCGGCGCACACCGGCACCGGGCGCGCCATGCCGATCAGCGCTTCGTCGTCACCGGCGGGCAGCGGTTGTTCCACCAGCGCCACGCCGAGGCGCACAAGGTGGGGGGCGAGATCGGCATAGATCGCGGCGCTCCAGCCTTCGTTGGCGTCGACGATGATGCGCGACTTGGGCGCGCCGGCGCGCACTGCCTCAAGCCGGGGCATGTCGTCGGGTGTGCCAAGCTTGATTTTCAAAATCGGGCGGTGCGCATGCGCGGCGGCCTTGGCGCGCATCTCCTCGGGGCTGCCGAGCGAAAGCGTGTAGGCCGTAATCTCGGGGCCCGGCTTGGCAAGCCCGGCCAGATCCCACACCCTCTTGCCGGCCTGTTTCGCCGCCAAATCCCACAGCGCGCAGTCCACCGCATTGCGCGCCGCCCCCGCCGGAAGCAGCTGCTGCAACGCGGCCCGGTCGAACCGCCCCGGCAAACCCTCGATTTCGGCGCGCACACTCGCAAGCGTTTCGCCATAGCGTGCATAAGGTACGCATTCACCCCAACCTTGCGCGCCACCATCCTTGATGCACACCGTCAGCACGGCGGCTTGCGTTTTCGATCCGCGCGAGATCGTAAACACCTCCCGAAGCGGAAAAAGCTCCTCGGTCACAAAAAGGCGCATCCCTTACTCCTTCTTTGGCCCTCAAATACCTCGGGGGGTCCG
>MNZL01000031.1 GCA_001873585.1 Rhodobacterales bacterium CG2_30_65_12
TTCGGTGCGGAGGGTGTGTTCACTGGCCCGGAAATCTGGGTGAGTGGCCTGTGGGTTCCGGAGCGGCTGTTCCGCGACGCGGAGAGCGGGGTGCTGCTCGCCTTTGCCCCTGGCGATCTGTTTGCCGATGCGGGTCTGACCGCGCCGGTTGCGGCGCCCGGCGATCCTGTCGGCGGCGTGGTGGATCTGAGTGGCAACGGCAATCATGCCACCCAGGACATTTTGGCGGCGCGCCCGATCTATGGCATCGTGCCGGAGACAGGGCGGCGGAACATGCTGACCTATTCGGCAGACCTGACCATTAATCCGCCGTGGAGCAGAAACGGCGCTGTTGTGACTACTCCGAGCACCGCTGTCTTTTCGGCTGCTTTGCAGGCGTTGTTTCAAGGCTTCAACACCGAGACCAATCCGCAAGGTATGACGGCCACGTTCTCGGTCACATTGTCGGGCACAGGCGAGATCTACATCGGCGTCGCGCGAAAGGGATCGGGTCCCTACGAAGAGACAAAGATAAAGGTGTCGCTCGGCCTCACGCCGGTTCGGTATTCTGTCAGTCACACGATGGCAGACGCTGCGCAGACTGGTTTCCTGTGCTTTTTGGGCTCAGGGGCAGACATTTCGTCGGCAGAGGTGGTGGTTGCCGAACCACAGCTCGAACTCGGCTCCACATCCACTGCCTATCAGCGTGTCGGCTCGCAGTATGACGTGACCGAGGCCGGTGTGCGGTCGCTTCCGTATCTCTACCGCGACGGCGTGGACGACGAGCTGGCGGCGGTGCTTCCCTATCTCGGGACTGATGCAACCGTGGCGTGGGCGAGCGACCAAGGCGTGACGATCCAGACCGGGCAAACCATCGGTGCCGGTGCGTTCGACGTGCTGCGCGACGAGAAGCTGTTTGGGCTGGTGGCGATCGACCGCCCGCTCGATGGGCTGGAGGCCGAGCAACTAGCGGCCTGGCTCGCGCGGCGGGCGCCAATCAACAAAGAGGAGTGAGGGCATGGTGAACATCGCCACAGTGAACTACCTGCCGGTGGAAACCGGCGCGGGGGCCGTCTGGCCGGATGATATCGTGCGGCTCGAAGATGGCTGGTGGCCGACCGGCGGCGTGGTTGACCCTGAAAACGACAGCGGGCTGATGAACTGGCAGGCCCTCCAGCTTGGCCAGCGCACCGAGTGGATCCGCCATCAGCTCGGCGGCATCGGGGGCATCGCACAGAGCGCGCTCGACATCGACGCGATCTCCGCAACGGGCCAAGCCGAGCTGGTCTCGGCCGCACCGGGCAACCCGGCACCGGGCTTTGCGGGGGCACTCGTTCACACCGAGGGCACTGGCGGGCGGGCGCGCCAGCTCGTGCTGTCGGACAACGGCCGCGTCTATTCTCGGCTGCGCACCGACACCGCCCCGACCTGGACCGCCTGGCGACGGGTCTGGGACGACGGCGATGCGGTCTCCGGCGCCGGCTATGAAATCCTGCCGAGCGGCAGGATTATCCAATTCGGGTTCGGGACGGCTAATGGTTCATGGGTGGCGTTCCCGATTGCATTCCCGAACGCGGTTCTGGGCATCACGTTTGGCGACCAAAACGGCAACTCGGTGGCAAACAACGCTCATCACATCGGCTACCGCAGTCAAACAGCTGCCGGGATGTATGTGGACAGTTTCAAGTACGACGGCACCGCCGGACCCTCGCAATGCTCGTACATCGTGATCGGCTACTGAGGGAGGGGACGAGATGAAATTCGCACACTTCGACGCCGAAACCGGCTTAATCATCGGCTTCTACGATCCGGCGATCCACGAGGCTATCCCCGAGCCGCACGCCGAGATCGACGAGGATGCCTGGCGAGGGCACCTTGCCGGTGAGGTCCGCGTAGCGGTGGATCCGGACACGGGCGCGCTCGTTGCGCATGTGCCGCCCGAGCCGACGCCTGAGGAAATCGCAACGCGTCGCCTTTCGGCCGCAAAGACGGAGTGCCGCCGCCGCATCTACACCGCCGCCTCAGCCGAGACGCAGATGAACATGGCAACGGCGGCGGCGGTGACCTCCGCAAAGCCCGTGAACGAGCGTAGCGACGACGAGGTTGCGCTGCTCGCGGGCGTTGCCGCCGCGCTCGGCTGGGTCGAGGCGATGCGCGCGCAATGTCCCGCCCTCGCCGAAGACCCCGACGCCGACATCACCGCCGATGCGTCCTGGCCCCCGGTGCCGCCCGAGGCCGCTGCCGTGGCGGCGATGTTCTGAAACCATGAGCGCCGGGGGACCGGCATACGCAGGAGATCAACATGACTGCTCCGACTTTCGGAATCACCATCAACGAAGTCTCGTCCGGCGCGCTTCCGGCGCAGGTCGGCGACTTCTCCACCCTTGGCATGATCGTGACAGCGCCCGACGCCGACGCGACTGCCTTTCCTCTCAATACGCCCGTGCTGGTCAATTCGAACGATACGGCTCTGGTCGACAAGCTCGGTGAAACCGGCTCGGTGGCCGGGCAATTCGATTTGGTCAACGACCATTCCGGGCGCTGGTCCACCAACGTGATCGTGGTGCGCGTTGACGCTGGCGTCGACGATGACGCGACGATGGCCAACATCATCGCCGCGATGGATCACGTCGAGGGCGCGGCGGAGATCGTCGGGGTATCGCCCCGCCTGATCTGCATCCCGGGCTACACGCACCAGCAGGTAAGCTCGAACGTGGCGAACCCGGTTGTGGCGGCCCTCGGCGGTACGCTGGACCGGCTGGAAGCCATTGCTTTCGTCACTGGCCCAACGGCGAGCTACCAAGCATGGCTCGACTGGCGCGAGACCATTGCGCACGCCCGGATTGCCCCGATTGCGGTTGGGGTCAAAGCTGGCTCCCCGGCTGTCACCTACGACGCCGCCCCTGCTATCGCCGCGATGTGGGCGCAGGAGGACAACAAGAACGGCGGCCGCCCGTTCCGTTCGGCCGCGAACCGCCCGATGAACATCGTGGCACCGGGGCGCGATATCCGCTTCAACATCATCGACGGGGCGGTCGAGGGGCAGATGATCCTCGCGCAGAACGGCCATATCGTGGTGCGCGGCGCGGCGGGGGCCATCGGGGCGATCTCGGAGGCCGGGTTCATCTACATCGGCACCGAAACCTGCTCGACCGATCCGATCTACCAGTTTGTCAACGTCAGGCGCGGGCGGGACTACATCCATGACGCCTACCTGCGCACGTTGCGGACTTTTCTCGGGCGGCGCGTGGTGAACCAGGGCACGGTGGAGGATGTGAAGGCGACGATCAGCAACTTCCTCGCCTCGCTGCAGGCCACTGGCGACATCCTCGGCTACGAAGTGTCGTTCGACCGCAACCTCAACCCCGTGGCGCAGCTCGCCCAGGGCCGGATCACCGTGACGGCGGCGGCCGAGGAGGCGCCCGTGCTCGTCCACATCACCATCGACAGCGAGCGGCTGCCCTCGGCGTTCGACGACCTCGCGTCGGCCCTGCAGTAAGGAGAAACGACCATGACCATTTTCGTGCAGGAAGCCGCCACGCTGTTCGTTGGCGACCACGATCCGATCAACTCGAAGCACCTGACGCTGAAGAACCACCGGCTGCCGACGCTTGGGGAAGGGTATGAAGACCATACCCCGGGCGGCGGCTATGTCGGGATCGAGGTGGGCACCGGCAAGATCAACAAGCTGGAAAGCTCGTTCGGGCTCAACGGCGAAGACCCGCGCCTTCTGTCGCAGTTCGGGTTCGGGTCGCGCAAGCCGCTGCAATTTTTCTCCTACGGCGTGATCCGCGACCTGCGGACAGGCGAGGCGCTGGAGGGGCGGGCAACGCTTGTCGGCTACCTCGGCTCCATCGAACCCGACGAGTACAGCCCCGGCGCGGCCAAGGGCGGCAGTTACGGGATCAAGGGGATCACCAGCTACGAGCTGAGTTTCGACGGGGACGAGAAGTTCTTCTTCGACTTCTGGACGAACACGGTTCGTATCGACGGGGCCAACGTGCGGCAGGCGGAAAACAGCATCCTGCGGCTTGGATGAGCCCGATAATCGAGGAAATCAGAGAGGGGGCTTCGGCCCCCTCTTTCGTCTGAAAGGAATCCCCCAATGGCTGATTGGCCGACACAAAAATACCGCCTGCAATACCCCGTGACCGTTGGCGGCACGTCTTACGCATTCGTCACGATCCGGGCGCTCAACGGCCGGGCGCTCGCTGCGCTGGATCGGCTCCTCACGCCGATCATCGAGGCGAACAAGGGCCGGGTGATCAACGAAGCGAACCCGCCGGAGATCACCGTCGAGCAGGCGCTGGACATGCTCAAGCTGACGCTCGCCGAGCCGCCCGAGGTGGTCGATGAGCTGCACATGGACGATATCGCTGCGCTGGACGAGGTGGCCGGCCCTTTCTTGGAAGCCGCCACTTCGCAGATCGGCAAGACCTCATCGAATGGTGGCGAGCCCAAGGCGACGTGATCGTAGCTGAGGTGGCGGGGGTGCTGCACACGCCAATTGGTGACTGCCTGGATATGCCACTGGATTACCTCGCAAGGATGTGGGCGCAGGCGCGCCGGATCAAGGAAGGGCAAGCCCGATGAGCAAGACGCTGACCTCCTCGCTGGTTGTGAAGCTGATCGACCAGGTTTCCGGCCCGGCGCGGAAGATCGGGCAGAGCCTCACCGGGATCTCGGAGATCGGGCAGGGCGGCAAGACTGACTTCGCGTCGCGGCTTGCCACCAGCATCGCGGCAAACGAGCGCGCGCTTAGCCGTGCCCGGATGGGTATGGTGGACGCGGCGGCGGGGTTCTACGCGATCCGCGCGGCGATCCGAGCGCCGGTGCAGGCGGCAGCGGAGTTCGAGTCTGCGATGGCGGACGTGCGCAAGGTGGTCGACGATTTCGAAGACCCGGTGCTGTTCGACAAGTTCAAAGCGGACTTGAAGGCTATGAGCCTGGAAATCCCGTTGGCGATCAACGATCTGGCGGCGATTGCGGCGGCGGCTGGCGAGGCCGGTTTTGCCGGGCAAGACCTGCTCAAGGTGACCGAGGCGGCCGCGAAGATCGGCGTGGCGTTCGGCATTTCGGCGGATCAGGCCGGGGATGCGCTCCCGCAGCTTATGAACAGCATGGGCCTCACGCTGGATCAGGCGATCCTGCTGGCCGATGCGATGAACCATCTCTCGAACAACATGGCCTCGGGCGCGCCTGACATTCTCGCCTTCTCGCAAAAGGTGGGTGGTGCCGCGATAACATTTGGTTTCTCGGCAGAACAGGCTGCGGCATTTGGGTCGGCGATGATTGCCACCGGCTACGCCTCGGATGTTGCCGGTACATCCTTCCTCAACATGGGCAAGGCGCTCACCCGTGGCGAAAGCGCGACAACCCGTCAGAGAAAGGCGATGAAGGCTCTTGGCCTCGATGCTGTCGAAGTCGCTGAGGCGATGCAGGAAGACGCCGTCGGGACCACACTCAAGGTGATCGAGGCGTTGAAAGGCCTCCCGGACGCGCAGCGTGCAGCGATGATGTCTGACCTGTTCGGCGATGAGGCGCGCGCGCTGGCCGGGCTGGTGGTCAACACTGATGTGCTGCGGCAGTCCCTTGGCTTCGTGGGCGACGAGGCTGACTATGCGGGTTCCGCGTTCGAAGAGTTCGGCGTGCGGTCGCAGACCTACGAGGCCAATGTCCAGCGTTTCGACAATGCGCTGACCAACCTCAAGATCAGCATTGGTAACGCGCTTCTCCCGGCGTTGACCGATCTGATGGAGGCGATCACCCCGGCCATTCAGGGGATGACAGAGTTCGCCGATGCGCACCCGGACCTGATTTCGAATGTTGCGAAAGCGGCGGCGGGCATCGTGGCGTTCAAGGCAGGTGTCGCCACGTTAAAATACCTCGGCCTTATGGGGCGGGGGACCGCGCTTTCTGCCCTGTCGCTGCTGTCCACGGGGATCGTCGGAGTCGGTAATGCGGCCACGACCGAAGCCGGGCGTGTAGAGGTCGCGTCGAACAGGATCGTGCAATCGCTCATGAGCGCTCGCGTTAAGGCGCTCGGGTTCGCGGGTCTGGCGGCCTACATGATGACGCAGGTTCCGAGCGACCCGGATGAGGCAAGCAAATGGCGGGCCGGGAACCGAGAACGGCTCGAAAGGAATCTGCGCAAGCTCCCGGGGATTGGCGGGCTGATGAACGCCTACGATTCAGCCTACGAGCGCGTGCAAGGTGAGCCGGCTCCGGAACCTGTCGATCTGATTGACGCAAGACGTCCAGGGACCGTCGAGCCTGTCCCGGAGAGCCTGCCCGCCGATGTGGCGAAAGCCATGGAACTGGTTCAGTCCTATCGCGCGAACGGCAACGTGCCGACGGAACAGATGCGGGCGGAATTGGGCGAGTATGCCGGAAGCCTGCGAACCGAGATTGCCGACCTGCAGGCGCAGATCGAAAGCATTGCGGACGGCCCCCTAGGCGAGACGTTGGCAGCACCCATGCGGCAGGAGCTGCAATCGCGGCAAGCCGAGCTGGCGGAAATCGAGCAGCAGCTGGCCGCGGCCGAACAGGCGGCCGCCGAGCTTGGCGAAGCACTTGCCCTGATCGGTGGGCTGGACGTCGCCCCGCAGATCAACACGGAATCGCTCGACCGCGCCGTTCAACAGGCTCTGACGCTGGATCGCACGCTTCGCGGCCTCCCCTCGTCGGCGGGTGGCGGCGGTGCCGCGGCCAAACCACGGGGCCGCGCTTCGGGTGGATCCGTGCGGGCCGGGTCGCCCTACCTTGTCGGTGAGGAAGGCCCGGAACTGGTCGAGTTCGGCCGGTCCGGCTGGGTTCAAACCGCGCGCCGGACGCGCGAGATCGTCGCGGGGGTGTCGAGTGCTAGGCCGGGGTTCAGCGGACCCGCCCCAAGCGCGCCATCCGTCTCCATCGGCGGGATCACTGTTCACATCGCTTCCGCAGACAACGCCGATGACGTGGCGAGGCGGATCGGGGATGCCCTGCGCGACGAGCTGGCGGGTCTGCATATCCAGGGGGCTTTCTGATGCTCTACCAGATCGGTGCGCTGAAAATCGACGTGACCCCGTTCAACGCGCACGGGGTCACGATCTCCCGGCAGACGGACTATGTGCCGAAGCCGGTCGTGGGGGCGGAGCAGCCGCTCGAATATGTCGGCGAGGGGGCCAATACCATGCGCCTCTCCGGCACGCTCTGGCCTGAGCGGATCGGCGGCATGGGGCAGCTCAGCCGCCTTCAATCCATGCGCGCCAGCGGGTCGCCACAGTTCGTGATGCGTGGCGACGGCACGCCGCTTGGCTGGTGGGCGATCCTCGACGTGAAGGAGGACCATCGCCACTTGGGGCCAAACGGGGTCGGCAACAGGATCGACCTGACCATCAACATGCGGCGTGCGGGGCGGCCCTCGGGCTTCGGCCTGCTCGCCTTTATCCTGGGGATGTTTGCATGACGGAAGGGGTCGACCGCGTGACGGTGCGCCGTGATGGGCTGACGGTCGCGGCGTTGCTTTGGCAGATCGAAGCCGCGCCAACGGCGGGCCGGGTGGAGCGGGTGCTCGATCTAAACCCCGGGCTTGCGGGAAACCTCACGATTCCGGTCGGGACGGTGGTTCTCGTGCCCCGTCGCGCCGGGCCCGAGGAACCCGTCGATGTGATCAGTCTTTGGGGGTGAATGATGCGAAACCAGGCGCAGGTGATTGTGTCGCTGGCCGGGGCGCCGCTATCGGGGCTGGTCTATGGCATGATCGAGAGCGTGACGATCTCCGACAAGGCCGGCACCTCAACCGATACGGCGACCATCGTGTTCAACGACGCAACCGGGATGCTGCAAATGCCAGAAACAGGCAGCGCGGCGGCGGTAGCCCTCGGCAAGCCAATTCCCGCCCCCCTGTTTTCGGGAACGGTTGAGAAGGTCACGAGCGAGGGCGGGCGTAACGGGCGCCGGCTCACAGTCACCTGCCGGGGCGTCGATGTTGCCTCGAAGGTGCGTGAACCGCAGCGGCGACATTTCGACGACATGTCCGTGGAAGAAATACTGAAAGAGGCAGGCGGTGCAGTCGGGGTCACGCGGTTCCTGATATCGGAAAAGTTCAAGTCCATGGTCCGTGACTACGAGGCGATGGACAACGAGGATCTGATCACCTTCGGCGAACGGCTCGCCAAGGAGGTGGGGGCCACGTTCAAATTCCGCGACGACACGTTGGTGTTTGCCGAGCGCGGGAGCGGGCTCTCTCCGAGTGGTCAGCCCTTGCCGGTGGCGCTCGCGGCGCGCGGCATGAACCTGCACACATGGAGCGTTTCTCCCCGCTCCAGCCGCCCCCGATACAAGCTGATTGAGGTGAGGTGGTTCGACCGCGCCGCCGCCGAGTGGAAGAAGGTCGAGCGCGAGGTCGAGATCGAGGGCGCCACGACCACCGGGGTAGGGATTTGGGAGGCGGCGAACGAGCAGCTTGCCGACCAACGCGCCGATGCCCTCAAGGCCGAGATGGAGCGCGATCTGGGCGAGGGCACTGTGGTGACAGAGCTCACGCCCTTCGCGCAGCCCGAAGGCTCGCTCCTGCTGATCGGGGCCAAAGGCGGGATCGACGGCCTCTATCGCGTCGATGTTGTCACCCACGAATACAACCGCAGCGGCGCGTCCAGAACCACGATTCGGGTCAAGGAAAAGCTGATCTAGGAGGCCTATATGGCGTTGAAAGACATTGGCCTTGAGGTGGCGTCAACGGCTGTCACCTCGGGCAAGAGCTACCTCGTGGCCGGCGTGGTCGGCCTCGGGGTCGAGGAGGCCACCGGTTATCCCGGCGTGGTCTGGGCGGCGATGCTCATCGGGGCCTTTGTGTTCCGCGAGCACCCGGAGGGGGCACTGAGCCGGGCAGGCGTGCGCCATACGTTGTTCCGTGGGGTGTCTGCGGTTGCCGTGGCATGGGCTGGAACCGGGGCGCTGGCGGAGTGGCTGGGGCTGACCTCGGAGGCGTTCATGATCGCCATCGCCGCCTTCCTTGCGGGCACCAGCGAGATGATCATCGAGCACATCCGCCACCCGGAGAAGCTCGTCGCGCTCGGCCAGCTCAGCAGGCGGGGGCGGCGCAGGGCCGACGACAGGATCGACGGAGGCTTCGATGGGGAATGATCGGGTCCACACCGTTCTACGCATCCGCGCCTTACTGCTGTGGCTCCTGTTCCTGTTCCTGGTCGGCGCGGCACTGAGCCACGACAACGAATCGACGAGGCCCGAGGCGGCCTCCACGGCGTTCACAAACACACACTGACGGAGACAAGACGATGAGCGTTCTTCTCGCACAGTGGGCTCTTTCGGCGCGCGGGTTCGATCCCGGCCAGATCGACGGAATCATGGGACGCAAGACGGCGGCGGCCGTCCGGGCGTTTCAAGGCAAGCATGGCCTGTCGGTCACCGGGGTGCTCGACCGCGCGACCCTATCGGCGCTTCTCGGCAATCGCGCGCCGATGGTCACGCCTCTGCCGTGGATCGAGGAGGCCAAGCGGGTGATGGGGATGCATGAGCTGCGCGACAAGCCCCGGCTGATGGCCTGGCTGCGCTCGGACGGGGCGACGCTGGGTGATCCGGCGCAGCACCCCTGGTGCGGCGACTTCGTGCAAACGGCCATCGCGCTCGGCCTGCCCGATGAGCCGATCCCGGCCAACCCCTACGGCTCGATCAACTGGCTGAAGTTCGGGCGTGCGACCGAACCGCAGTTTGGCGCTGTGCTGGTGTTCTGGCGCGGAACGCCGGGCGGCTGGCAGGGGCACGTGGGGTTTTACCTCGCAGAGGATGCAACGCACTACCTGGTGCTCGGCGGCAACCAGTCCAACGCGGTGACCGAGGCGCGGATTGCCAAGGGCCGCCTGCGCCCGGGTGGCGCGCGCTGGCCCTCGACGTTTGCCGACCCGAAACAGGGCGCGACCCGGCGGCGGATTGACGGCGTGGCCGCCACGACGAACGAGGCCTGACGTGACCGCGCTCCCCCTGATCTGGCGGCTGCTCACCTCGCGCCTCGGGCTGGTCTCGCTGGCGCTCCTTGCCGCCTTCGCCGCGCACCAGATCGACAAGCGGCTGGCCGTGGCCGAGGCGCGCCGGGCTGGCGTTGACGCCTGCGAGGCGGCTCACCGCGAGGCCGTTGAAGCGCTCAACCGCCAGATCGAGGTGCTGGCAGACCAGGCGAACGCCGCCGCCGTCGATCTGGTGATCGCCATGCAGGAGCGCGCGGAAATCGAAAGGATGCTCGAAGATGAAGCCCGTCACGACCCTGATCTCGGCGCTCTTGGCCCTGACCGCCTGCGCCGCCTCGGCACCATCCGCTGAGGCCATCCGCCTGCCGCCCCCCGATGCGGCGCTGACGGCCAACTGCGCCGACCCGCGACCGATCCCCGCAGACGCCACCGCCGCCGCCCAGGAGGCCCTCTGGCGGGCCGACAGGATCAATCTCGCCAACTGCCGCGATCAGCATCGCGGGCTGGTGGAGTGGGCGCGGGGCGTGGTGGCGGCGCTAAACCTTGACCGCTGATGCGCGCCGGGCGAGAATCGATTATGCGCCACGCAAGGCAGACGATGGGAGCGACACAATGGGGATCACCAAGACCACCGGGGAACGGCTGGATATTTCGTCCGAAACCGAGATCGAGGTCCTGATCATTCACGGCGGTTCTGGTGGTCGCCCGGACGGCGCTGGCGGTGACGGCGGCTTTGGGGTGGTGCAGGAGAGGCTCACGTTGCCCGCGGGGCAATGGCAGGTGCGCTTTGGGACTGGCGGATCTGGTGGATCGCGCTGGCCTGTCGTCTGATCCTGATCCGGCCCGAGACTCAGCGCCCGCACCAGGCAGCGCTGTAGCCGGGCGTCCAGACCACGGCCAGCCCCTCTTCGAGTAGCACCTGCCCGGCGGTGCGGCCGTCGGCGAGGCGGAGCCTGACGAGCGGCCTGCCATATCGGTCGCGCTCGCCGCTGTCTTCGACAGTGAGGCCCGGCGTGGCCACCAGTTCGGCCAGCCGCGCCGCCGCGATCACGCCCATCTGGTGCTCCTCGGGGCATTCGGCGTGCGGGCTGAGCTCAGGCGTATCGACGCCCGACACGTAGGGTGCCCCATCGCCGATGATCCGCATCAGCTCGCCGTCGCAGCGCACGGTATCGCCGTCGTGAACGGTGAGCAGGGCGCAGGCGATCAGGGCGGAGGGCGTCATGGGGCGCAGGATACAGCGGCGACGCTCATGATGCCAGAGTCGCGCGATTACTGTTAGGCGCCGCTGAAAAGTGCCCCACGCCCCGCCAACAATGGGGCACATTGCATAAAATATCGTGGAAAATCAAACCGCTGAAAATTGCATGGTAGGCCCGGAGGGAGTTCAATAAATCTCGTAACCTATTGAAGTCATTAGCCCATGTGCCCCACGATCATCGTTTCATGCCGTTATTGATTTCAAACGGTTACGAGCAAAGTGCCCCACGATCACCATTCGATTTTGGCCAGCTTCTGCATCGCGTCCATCGCCAGTCGATCCCGGTTCACGCTGGCGGTGTAGACCTCGCTCGTCTTGGCCTGGGAGTGGCCGAGCACGCTCATGATGCCGTATTGGGTCACGCCCTCGAGCGCGAGCAGTTCCCCAGCCGCTTTTCGGATGCCATGCGGCGTGCGCCCGGACAGACCGGCCTCGGTCGCCCGGTCGCGGAACCAGTTGCCGAAGGCTGCCGCTGAGGCAAAAGGCTTTCCCCAGCCGTTGAGCAAGTAGGTCTCGCCTACCAGTTTCTGCGCGCGTATCGCCCGCGCCAGAGGCGGCAGGACCGGGACAGATACCGGCGGCGAGCCTTTCTTGGCGGGTTGCCACGATAGCCACAATAGCCCGTCGCGGCGGCTCTCGTTGGCCCGTCCGAGGCGATACACGTCAGAAACCCGGCAGGCCGTGAACATGAACAGCGTGAGCGCGAGGTGAGCCATGCCGTCAGGGTGGCGCTCGCGGAACCGGCGCAGATCGTCTACCGACCACGGCACCGCGCCCTTGTTGCGGTTCAGGCGCGATACGTTCGCAGCGGGGTTCGCGGTGACGTGTCCCCTGTATATCGCCCATGCGTAAAGCGCCTTGATCGCCTTCACGCTGTTGTCGGCCGCGCCTGGCGTGGCCTGCATCGTGTCTCGGTGCTCGATGACGGCCTTGCGCGGCATCGCCATGTGCTTTTGCCCGTAGGTTTCGCCAACGCGCCGCAGGTAGGCCATGCGCTGCTTGTGGGTGCCTGGGTGCAGGTGGCCCGCCTTCACCGCCTCGGCCATTGCCTTGTCGAACTGATGAATGAGCCACGCGACCGACTGCGGGATGTGATCCGGTTCCTGTTCCGGCTCGGGCTTGATTCCGCGCCGGGCGGAATCGTATTGCGCGAGGAAGCCCGGTTCACCCGGCCCGGCGGCAATGGTAATCTTGCGCGCCTTCTGCCCGGCCACGCGAACCCGCCAGCGTATTGTTCCGCTTGGGAGGGTCTCGCGGAAGAGGCCGGGAAGGTGGGCGCGCATGTCTATTCCCATTGCTCGGGCTTTCGCTCGGCAGGTTGCGCGGGTTCGTCCGGCTTTGGCAAGATCCTGATTGCGCCGTCCGGGCGCACCTCGACCGCGCCGATCTCGAAACCAGCCTGCACCGCGCCGCGGATGGCGCGGGCGACTTCGGCTTGAGTGACGCGGGCGGCGGGCATTGGTCAGTCCTCCTGCGCCGGAATGAGCCCGTCGCAATCGTCACCGCCGGGAAACATGCTGAACGTTTGCCAGCCGCCCGGTCGGCCCGGAGCGAGGGCGCGCTTGCAACGGTCACGAAGCGGGCATTTCCCGTTCCCGCATCGGGAATAATCGTAGGGGAGAGTGACGCTCACCGTGACGCCTCCTGCGCCGCCGCCAACTGCGATCTCAGCGCTTGAACCATCTCGGTCTGGATCAATAGCGCATGACGAAGGCGATCCACCTCAGCCCGCAACTCCGCCACCTCCGGGCCGTCCACAACCTGAAAGGTTCCTTTCGGCATCGCGGCTTGTCCAGCGGCCATGCCTCGGATGTAGGATTCTTCCACCTCAGCCTCGGCGGCTTCGGCGCGGATTTTCAGTCGGCGCATTTCCATTTGCCGCCGCATGACGTTTGACCCTCCTGCTTTCGCGTGAGCCTGTGCCATTTCTGCATAGGCCTCGGCCGCAGCCCGCAGGTGGGCGTTTTCGGATACCAGTTCTTCTATGAGGTCTGCAGCTTCGGCCATGTCTGCCGGGATTTGCCCGCCGACCCATCCGCGAGTGTCACGCAGCCGTTTTACCAGGTCAGTCATGGCATTCATCCTGCGCGGCGGCCCAAGCCGCGTTCAGGGCTACGCTCGCCCCGCTGTCGCTTTCCTCGATCAGGTCATTGTCTCGCAGGGCTTTCCACGCGCTGTTCCAATTGCCGCCGGCCATTGCGAGCCCGTAATGTGCCGCGATATCGGTCTTCGTCGTCACCCGCTCTCGTCGGATGTAGCCGAGGAAATCGCCAGCACGTTTGGGCAGTATCGTCTGCCATCGGTCGAGCATCTCATCCAATGTCGGCGGCGTTGGCGCCTGAGATGATGGGGCCGCGATCTGCACCAGGCCGTTGGTCTCGATCACCTTCCCATTGTCCCTGAGCCACTTCCGAGCGGCGTTGAAGTTCCCGCCGCGCGCCTTGATCCCGAGATAGCCGCACAGGACGGGCCATGACATCCTGATCGGCGGGTCCGTATCGAGCACCTCAATCATGCGACGGGCTGCGCTCGGTGCGCCGGTGGCCGGCGATCTGCGTGTCACGGCCGACGGCGGTGTCGGTGCCACCTTGCGCGGCTCCGGCTTGGCGGCGGGCCGGATCAGACCGGCCTCGATACGGTCTATCGCGTCACGCATCTGGCGCATGATCGCGTCTTGGGCGTCCTTGCCGCCCTGCCAATAACCCTCTTCCCGGCCGCGCTGGTAACCGCGCGCGTCGGCCGACTTGATCTCGTTGGCATTTGCCGCCCTCCCGGTTGGAGTGGTGGCTGGTTCATCGACCTCCGCCAGCGCCTCCGTGAACCCGGTAAGGTCCACGCGAGCCAGCACGGTCGGCTCGATCCGCCGGTCGCCCGCCATCGGCGTGGCCGATGTGTCGAGCGTCGTGATCGGCGGGAAGCGCACCCGGTCGAGGATGTCGTAAT
>MNZL01000030.1 GCA_001873585.1 Rhodobacterales bacterium CG2_30_65_12
CCACCAGCTTATCGTCGATAACGCCGGCGGGCATTTGATGCAGCATGGCGAGATCGACATGGTGATCGTCGGCACCGACCGCACGACTGCGCGCGGCGACGTGGCCAACAAGATCGGCACCTACCTCAAGGCACTGGCGGCGAAGGCGAACAATGTGCCGTTCTACGTCGCCCTGCCCTCGCCCACGATCGACTGGACGGTGTGGGACGGGGTGAAGGAAATCCCGATCGAGGAGCGCAGCGACGTGGAAGTGACGCATGTGCAGGGCAAGGGCTCTGACGGCAAGATCGTCTCGGTGCAGATCTCACCAGACGGCACGCCGGGGCGCAACCCGGCGTTTGACGTGACCCCGGCCGAGCTTGTGACCGGGCTCATCACCGAGCGCGGCGTGGTCGCCGCCGACGCCGAGGCGCTTGCCGCCGCGTTCCCGGATCACGCCAAGCGGTAGCCTCCCGCTGCAGCCGCGCGATCCACATGGCCCGGGCTCAGGCTCGGGCCTTCCTTTTTGCGTCAGTCCATCGCCATCAGCTCTTCAGCCACGCTCAGGCAGGTGACCATGTGGGTGACGTAACCACCGCGAATGGCGGCGAGCGAGGCTTCGGTCTTGTCGGTGCCCGGCGTCACCAGAATGCCCATTTCGAGCCCAACGAGGTTTTCCAGCGGTATGCCGATCATCCGCTCGTCAAGCGGCCCGTGAATGGCGTGGCCCTCGGCGTCGATGAACCGGCCGCAGATCACGCCTCGCGCCCCGCGTGCGAGGTTCCACGCGAGATCGTCAAGCGTGGCAAGGCCGGAGCCAACGATGTGGCTGTCCTGCGCCACCGTGCCTGTCGAGAACAGAAACTTGTTGCAGCTCTCCAGCCGGGCAAGCTGGCTGTGAATGATCGGCTCTTGGCGCAGCTCCTCGGCGAGCTTGCGGTTTGTGAGCACAGCGGGCGCGTGCAGGTTGTAAACCTTTGCACCAAGCCGCTGGGCAAGCCGGGTTGAGCAGGCCTCGGCGGTGAAGCCGTAGGGCGTTGCCATCGAGCCCACAAGCTGCAGCACCGCGAAATCTTCGATCCGGGTTTTCTCGGTCGCCTCAGCCATATCGTAGATCGTCTTGCCCCAGGCCACGCCGAGCCGGTCGCCAGCGGTGAGCAGCTCTGGCAGCCAGGCCGCCGCACCCCGCACCACCCGGGAAAAGGTTTCTTCTTCATCGGCACCCTCGTCTGGCACGACGTAAGCGGCCGTGAGCCCGAACTTTTTCACCAGATCCGCCGCCGCGCGGTGGGTGGTGAAGGCGGGTGCTGCCAGGGTGATCCGGATCATCCCCTTCTCGCGGGCTTCCTGCAGGTAATTCACCACCGTGGCGCGCGAGATATCGAGCCGGTCGGCGATTTCCTTCTGGTTCAACCCATCCTGATAATACATCCAGGCCACTTCGATGACGACGTTTTCGCCGCTTATCCGCCCTCTTGTCCTGCGTTTCGGCCCCGCCATCGCATCACCTATTTTATCTATGACAATCACATTTGACTTTTGTATAAAAAGCCCGACAGATCAAGGCTGCTGATTGGCATGGCCGTTGAACACACTGAGGAGTTTCAGATGATCGAGAACAGATGGCAAGATGCCGAGGCGCAAATGTTTCAAGATGACGCCGGCAGCGACCCTGCCGCGCGCGCCTTGGCGCTGCGGGTCTATTCCTCGCGGCTGATCGGCGCCGAGCCGGATCTGGTGATGCACGGTGGCGGCAATACCTCGCTGAAGCTCACCATGCGCGATCTTTACGGCGATCCGATGGAGGTGATCTGCATCAAGGGGTCGGGCACCGATCTGGCGCGGATCGACGCGCGCGGCATGCCCGCCGTGCGGCTTGATCCGCTGCGCCGGCTGCGCACGCTGGCGGTGGTGTCGGACGCCGATATGGTTAACACCCTGCGCGCGAACCTCGTCGATACCACCGCGCCCAACCCTTCGGTTGAAACACTGCTGCACGCCTACCTGCCGCAAACCTATGTGAACCACACCCACGCCACGCCGATGCTGGTGCTCGCCAACCTGCCCGAGGCCGCCGAGGCGGTGCGAGAGCTGTTTGGCGAGAGGCTGGCGCTGGTTGACTATGTGCGCCCCGGCTTCGAGCTGGGGCGGCGCACGGCGCAAGCCTTCGAGGCCCATCCCGAGGCCGAGGGGCTCTTGCTTCTGCACCATGGCCACGTCACCTGGGGCGACGATGCCCGCGCCGCTTACGAGCGGGTGCTGGCGCACGCCAACCTGGTGGAAGACTGGCTTGCCCAGCGCCGGCCCGCGCCGCTCAAACCATCCGCCGCCCTGCCCGCGCCCAAGCGCGCGGCAACCCTCGCCGCCCTGCGCGGGGCGCTTGCCGCCGATCTGCCGGTGGATGCGCCGATGCCGGTGCTGGTGGCGCGCGACGATTCCGCGATGATGGCATTTCTCGCCCGCGCCGATCTTTCCGATCTTGCCTCCCGTGGCGTTGCCACCCCAGATCACGTGATCCGCATCAAGGGCCAGCCGCTGCACCTCACCGCCGCCAATGTGGCCGGCGGCACCGAAGCCATTGGCGCGAAGGTAACGGCCTTCGCCGAGGCCTACACCGCCTATTTTGAAACCCAGGCACCGCGTTTTGCTCAGCGTCCCGAGATGGTTTCGCCCATGCCTGCCCTCGCCTGGATCGACGGTGTTGGCCTTGTCGGGATCGGCGAAGATGCCGCCCGGGCGCGGATCGCCGCCGATCTTGGTGTGCAGAACACCAGGGTGATGGCCGATGCCGAGGCCGTTGGCGGCTACCGCCCGATCGGCGCGGCCGATCTGTTCGACATGGAATACTGGCCGCTTGAGCGCGCCAAGCTGGGCACCGCCAAAGCGCCAAGCCTGCAAGGCCGCGTGGTGCTGATCACCGGCGGTGCCGGCGCAATTGGGCTGGCCACGGCGCAGGCCTTCGCCGCGCGGGGTGCGACGATCTTTCTCGTCGACCGCGATCCCGATGCGCTGGAGCGCGGGCTGGCCGGGCTCGGCCCCGACCACGCCGGTGTTACCGCCGATATCACCCAAACGGGCGAACCCGCCCGCGCCGTCGAGGCTTGCATGTTGCGCTTCGGCGGGCTCGACATCCTCGTTAACAACGCCGGTGCCGCGATCAACGGCGATGTGGCGACCCTGCCTCAGGAAACCCTGCGCGCCGCCTTCGAGCTCAACTTCTTCTCGCACTTCGCCTTTTCGCAGGCCGCCGTGGCGGTGTTCCGGGCGCAAGGGCGCGGCGGGCAGATCCTGTTCAACGTCTCCAAGCAGGCGGTGAACCCGGGCAAGGGCTTTGCCGCCTACGGCCTGCCGAAAGCGACCACCTTCTTCCTCTTGCGCCAGCTTGCGCTGGAGCTCGGGGCGGAGGGCGTCCGGGTGAACGGGATCAACGCCGACCGCATCCGCTCTGGCCTTCTCACGCCGGAAATGATCGCCGCCCGCGCGGCCGCCCGGGGCGTGGATGAGGCCACCTACCTTGGCGGCAACCTGCTGCGCCGCGAGGTCGAGGCGCGCCACGTCGGCGAGGCTTTCGTGGCGCTCGCGCTCTCGGAACGCACCACTGGCCACGTGATCACGGTGGACGGCGGCAATATCGAGGCCGCGCTGCGCTGAACGCCTCAGCGTGGTGGCGGGCCGATCGAATCCCGTTCCACCAGCTCGCATTCAAGCTTCACCGGGCGGTTTTCCACCCCGCGCGGCGCAGGTTCGCCAAGCACCCGCTCGACCGCCCAACGCCCCATCGCGCGGCTGGGCAGGATCATCGAGGTCAGCGGCGGCGACATGTGCAGCGCCGTTTCGGTATCATCATAGCCGATCACCGAAATATCTTCGGGGATGCGTTTGCCCATCTCCTTGAGCGCTTCATAACAGCCGATCGCCATGCGGTCGTTCTGGCAGAAGATCGCCGTGGGCGGCGTGTCGAGGCTCATAAGCTGGCGCGTGCCGCGATACCCCGCCGAGGGCGACCAATCGCCCTCCACCACCAGTTCGGGCGCGAAGGGGATATCGGCGCTGGCGAGCGCGTTGCGGTAGCCTTGCACGCGGTCGCGCGCGGCTTCCATGAACATTTCGCCGGTAATCGTGCCAATCCGCCGGTGGCCCGCGTCGATCAGCGCATTCGTCGCCCGGTGCCCGCCGGCCGTTTCCGCCGGCACCACGGCGGGCAGGTTTTCCGCGGGATCGTAGCAATTGAGCAGCACCACCGGGATCGTCGTTTCACGCAAGGCGTTTGGGATCACCACGTCGCGGGTGAAGATGCAGGCGTAGATGATCGCCCGCACCCCCATGCCGATGAACAACTCCGCCGTGGCCGGCTCCAGCATCGGATCGTTGTCGGACTCGGCCACCAGAACAACCGCGTTGATCGAGCGGGCGATCTCACGCACGCCGTCGAGCATCACGATCCCCTCCGGGCTGGTCGTGATCTTGTCGATCACCAGGCCTATGGTGCCGCCCGAGGTTTCGCGCGGCTGGCGGGCGCTGCGCGGTGGTGAGAATGCATAGCCAAGCTCGCGCGCGGCCAGCAATACCCGCTGCCGGGTGGGCTCGGAGATATGCGCCGAGGTGTTGCCGCCCAGAACGAACGAAACCGTCGATTGCGAACAGCCAGCCACGCGGGCGACGTCTTGCATCGTTACGCGCTTGCGTCCGGGCACCTTGCCAAGGCCCGGCCTGCGGCCCTCGGTCGTGTTGATCGTATCATCCACCATGGCTCCTCCATAGCAGGACGGACGCGCCCTTCAAGCCATCACTGCACTGTCGCCGGCCTCCTGCCGGACCGATATCAGGTGACAGCGAGCACTCTGGCGTGGGCAAACTGCGCGGTGATCGCCGCGCACCAATCCTCGACTTGCGCGCGCGGCACAAGCGCCACAATCGCGCCGCCAAACCCGCCGCCGGTCTGCCGCGCTCCGAGCGCGCCGGCGTCGACCGCGGCCGCCACCAGCGCATCGGTTTCGGGCACGGTAATCTCGTAATCGTCCCGCTCGGAGGCGTGGCTTGCGATCATCAGCCGTCCGAACGCCACCGCATCGCCCTGCTGCAACGCGACGAGGCCTTCGCGGGTGAGGCGGTTATCGGTCACGATATGCCGGGCGCGACGATTGAGCGGTTCGGGGATCGCGCCGATCCGCGCAAGGTCGCCGGGCCCGAGGTCGCTCAGCATCTCCACATCCAGCGCCGCACTGGCCGCGTTGCATTCGGCCACCCTCGTGGCATAGCCGCTGTCGGTAAGCTGGTGGCTGACCCCGGAATGCACGACGACAAACCGATGCTCGGCAAAGCCCGGCACGGGAGTAAAGGCGAGTGTGCGGGTATCGAGAAACAGCGCCGCCCCGGGTTGGCCCACCGACGAGGTGAATTGGTCCATGATCCCGCAGGGCATACCGACAAAATCATTCTCCACCGCCCGCGCGGCAATGGCGATCTCCTGCGGGCTCATCTCGATGCCATATAGCCGAGTCACCGCCCGCAAGCTGGCCACCTCCAGCGCGGCCGAGCTTGAGAGCCCCGCGCCGAGCGGCAGGTTGGTGATCACGGCGGCGCGTAGCCCGGTTTCCGCCACCTGTGCCTCTGCCACCGCCTTGACGCAGCCAAGCAGGTAATCCGACCAACGCCCGGCACGAGCCTCGCCAATCGCCCGCGTCTCGGCTTCGTGGAAGGTATCGGACCAGGCCTCGATCACGCCGGGCACCGCCCCGCGCGAGACGGCAACGGCCACGCTGAGATGCTTCAGCGCGATCGGCAGCACATAGCCGCCGTTATAGTCGGTGTGCTCACCGAGCAGGTTCACCCGCCCCGGTGCCGAGGCCACAACCTGCGGCGCGGTCCCGAAATGCGCCTCAAAGGCCGCCGCAACCGCCTGCAACTGGTCTGGCCCGCTCATTTGCGCTCCCCATCAAAAAGCGCGCCCTTGTAGTGCGCCGCCGGCAGCGTCCGCAAGCGCTCGGCTGCGGTTTCGGCGGTCAGGTCGCGCTGCGCTTCGGCCAGCATCTCGTAGCCCACCATGAATTTGCGCACACTCGCAGAGCGCAGGAGCGGCGGGTAGAAATGCGCGTGCAGCTGCCAGTGCCGGGTGTCGCCGGTTTGCAGCGGTGCGCCGTGCCAGCCCATCGTATAGGGAAACTCGGTCTGAAACAGGTTGTCGTAAGCGGTGGTGAGGCGTTTGAGGATGTCGGCCAGCCCATCGCGTTCCGGGTCTGCCAGATCGCGCAAGCGCGCCACTTGGCGGCGCGGCAGCAGCAAGGTTTCAAATGGCCAGACCGCCCACCACGGCACCAGCGCGAGCCAATGATCATTTTCCACCACGATGCGCTCGCGCCGTCTGGCTTCCTCGGCGGCGTAGTCCACCAGCAGAACGCGGCCGGTTTCGGCGTGATAGGCCTTCTGGCGCGCGTCTTCCGTCGCCACCTCGCTCGGGATGAAATCGGAGGCCCATATCTGCCCGTGCGGGTGCGGCTGCGAACAACCCATCACCGGGCCCTTGTTTTCGAACACCGCGACCCAATCCCAGGTTTGCCCAAGCTTGGTGATCTGCTCGGCCCAGGTATCGACCACGCCCCGGATGGCCGGGATGGAAAGCTCCGGCAAGGTAAGATCGTGGCGCTCGGAAAAGCACATGACGCGGGCAGTGCCGCGCACGTTTTCAGCACGAAACAGCGGATCATCCGTGCCGCTCGCGCCGTGTGGCGTATCGCTGAGCAGCGCCGGAAAATCATTGTCGAACACGAAAGCGCCCGTGTAATCGGGGTTCACCTCTCCCGAACTGCGGGTATTTCCGGCGCACAGAAAACACCCCGGATCGTGGCGCGGGCGGCGCTCGATCACCGGCGTTTCCTGCAGCCCCTGCCACGGGCGCTTGTTGCGGTGCGGCGAAACCAGCACCCATTCGCCCGTGAGCGGGTTGAAGCGGCGGTGCGGCGCATCGGTGATGAGAGGCTGAGCTCGGCTCATGCGTTCGTCCTCACTTCGCCCCGGCGCGTGGCTCGATCAGCACGCCGCAGCCCGCCACCTCGCGCCCATCATGGCGGACCGGTTTGAGATTGTAGTTGACCCACACCCGGTGGCCGGTGGTGTCGCGCCGGCGCAGGCCCTCGGGCAACGGCTCGGGTGCGAGCCCTGCAGCATCGGCAGCATCGCTCAGGAGGCGCAGCATCGCCGCCGCGTCGGGCCAGCCGGCGAGGTAGCGCAAAGCCCCCGCAGCCATCACGGCAGGGTGGCCGGCGTCGGTGCGCACGAGCACCTCGGCGCTGCCTTCGAGCTCTTCGAACCAGTGCAGGAAGCTCCCCCCACCCGCGAGCGGCACGCCAGCTTTCGGCGGCAGGCTCTCCACCCGCGCCACGGTGCAATCGAGGCCAGGCAGGTTTGGTGGCAGCGGCACCGGGATGGTGAAATCGGCCGTTTTGGCATTGCTGCGCGGGCCGATCAGGGCAACGCCCTTGAAGCTTGCCAGCGCCGACTCGAGCGGTGCGCTGAGCGTTGCCAGCCCCGGCACCAGCACCAGCTTGTAAGCCGAGAGATCGGCGGCATCGGGCGGCAGAATGTCGATGTTGAACCCGAGTTGGCGCAGGCCCCGATAGAAGGCGAAAACCAGCCGGAAATACTCGAAATCGCGCCCCTGCGGCTGGGTTTCCCAGGCCCAGGCGCTTTCATAATCGTAGACGATCGCCGCATCGCCCGGCGCACAGCCAGCGGCCTCGCCGAGCTCGGCGATCTCGCGCGCAACCTGTGCGGCCTCCGCGAGGGCCGGCGCAGGCGCGCTATCGGGCCGCAAAAGCCCGGCGTGCATCTGTTCTTGCGCAAACGGGGCCTGCCGCCAGCGGAAATAGCTGACCACCTCAGCCCCGTGGGCAAACGCCTCCCAGGCCCAGAGCCGGGCCATGCCGGGCAAGGGCGCGGGGTTCCACGGCGCCCAGTTCACTGGCCCCGGCTGCTGCTCCATCACCCACCAGCGTCCGCGCCCGACCGCACGGTAAAGATCGTGGTGGAAGGCCTGCAAATCGGGATCGCCCTGGCGCATGAAATGGCCTTTGTGCGCCTCATCCGCCACCAGCCGGGCCGAGAGAAAGCCGAGCGGGTAGCTGTCCCAGCTTGCCACGTCGAGATCGGCGCCGACGGCGAAATGGTCAAAGCTGGTCTCGAAGCCCATGTAGTTGTGAATGAGCGGCGCTTGGGTGTAGCGGCGCAGGATGTCGGTCTGCACGCGGTTGAAGGCCGCCACCTCGTCAGACGCGAAACGGCGGAAATCCATCACCTGTGCCGGGTTCGGCTCGGTCACGGTCAGGTTGGGCAGGCCAACCTCGTCGAAGCTCGCGTAGTCCATCGACCAGAACACGTTGCCCCAGGCCCGGTTGAGCGCCTGCGGGCTTTGATATTTCTGCGCCAGCCACTCGCGGAAGCCCGCAAGTGCCGCAGGCGAATAGCTCAGCGTGGTATCGTGGCAGGCATATTCATTATCGGTCTGCCAGGCCGCGACGTGGGGGGTCTTGCCGTAACGTTCGGCCAGTTTGGTGACGATCCGCGCACAGTCCTCGCGGTAGCCCTTGTGGCTGAAATCGTAGTGCCTGCGCGAGCCAAAACCGCGCGCGCGGCCTTGCGCGTCAACCGCCAGCATGTCGGGATGACGGGTGAGCATCCAGCGCGGCGGTGTGGCGGTGGGGGTGCCAAGCACCACCTTCAAGCCCGCCGCGCCCAGCGTGTCGATCACCCGGTCGAGCCAATCGAAATCATACGCGCCCGGCTCCGGTTCCATCCGGCTCCAGGCAAACTCGCCGATCCGCACCCATGCGATGCCGGTCTCGGCCATGCGCGCCGCATCCTCGGCCCAGATCTCTTCCGGCCAGTGTTCGGGGTAATAGCACACGCCCAGTTCGCGTTTCATTGCCTTTGTCCTTCTATCACCCAGATCCGGGCGGGGAATGTCCAAGGCAGGGTTATCCCCTGCCCCATCAGCGCGGTGCCCGTCAGCGTGAGCGCACCGGCCTTCAGCGCCACCGTGCCGCGCGAAAGCCCGGTGGCCTCGTCGCGGTTGATCAGCTCCACCCGGTAGCGCGCCGCACGATCCAGCCCGGTGAGCCGGAGCGGGCGCGGCGTGGTCTGCGCCGAGGTTTCCGCCTGCCCGGCGAAAACCACAAAGCGGCGGCCATCCTCGGCCAGGTGCTGTTCGGCAATCACGGCAGGGTCGGCGCTGTCGAGCCGCAGGATATCGGCGCGCATCATCCAGCCACGGTTTTGCTTCCACCAGGCGGTGACATCGGTGAGCACCCGCGCTTCGTCGTCGGTAAGCTCGCGCGGGTCCATCTCGAAGCCCATGTGCCGCTGCGCCGCCTCCCAGGCGCGCAAGCCGATGTCGAGCACCCGGCCCGAGGTGTGGCTGGCGCGCGGGCCGACATGGGAGCCGGTGACGGCAGCGGGCAGGAACAGCGCCGCGTCGTGCTGGATGCGCAGCCGCTCCAACGCGTCATTGCTGTCGGACAGCCACACCCGGTGGGTGCGCGTGAGAATGCCGGCGTCGATCCGCCCACCGCCAGAGGAACAGCTTTCGATCTCCACCCCCGGGAAGGCGGCGCGCAACCGGTCGAGGAGCGCGTAGAGCCCGCGCGCCTGGCCCGCATCTGGCAGGGGCAACACGCGGTTGTGATCCCATTTCAGATAGCCGATGGCGTTGTTTTCCAGCAATTCGGCAAGGCGCGCGTAGAGATAATCGCGCACCGCTTCGCGCGCCATATCGAGCACCATCTGGTTGCGGCCAAGCACCTGATCGGCGGGGCCAAGCGCCCAATCGGGATGGGCACGGTAGAGATCGCTGTCGGGGCTGACCATCTCCGGCTCGACCCAGAGGCCGAACTCCATGCCAAGGCTTTGCACATGGTCGATCAGCGGGCCGAGGCCATCGGGATATTTGCGCGCGTCCACCCACCAATCGCCGAGCGACGTGCTGTCATCATCGCGCCGGCCAAACCAGCCGTCATCGAGCACGAAGCGTTCCGCCCCGAGCGCGGCGGCGCGGGTGGCGATCTCTTGCAATTCGCCCGGCTTGTGATCGAAATAGACTGCCTCCCAGCAGTTGTAATGCACCGGGCGGGGGCGGGCCGGATCGGGCCAATTCACCACCCGGTCGCGCAGATGGCGCTGAAAGGCCACGGCGCAGCCGTTGAGCCCGGCGTTGGAATACGCCGCAAGGAGCGATTCCGTCCCGAACCGGGTGCCCGGCGCGGTTTCACTTCCGAAAGTGTGGCCAAACTGCACCTGCCGCCGCCCGTCGGGCAGCTCTTCGGCCAGCATCCGGTGCCCGCCAGACCAGCCATAATGCAGCGCCCAGGCCTCGCCTGCGGTATTGGTCGCGCCACGCGCGGGCAGGATCACTCCAGGGAATGTCTCGTGCCCGGTGCGCCCGGTGCGGCTTTCGCGCAGCCGTGCGCCTGGCGACCATGGCGTATGCTGGGGCTGGAACTCGCCCACCCATCGCCCGGCAAAGTCGATCATCTCGTCCGCGAGCTGGGGGCCGGGCAGCACCGGGGCGGCGAGCCAGTGCAGCCGCACCGGGGCGCGGGATTCAAGCGTGGCGCGGGCCGTGAGAATGCCGGTCTCGTCATCGAGCGCAAAATCAGCCGCGTAGGAGAGCCCGAGGGCGGCATCTTCATAGCGCAGGCTCAGCCGGCCAGGCCCAGCTTCTTCGCCCGCGAAGGTCATGTGCGGGTGCAACGGCGCACCATGCGCGTCGTCCAGCATCATCCCGGGATGGCCGGGGAAGGTGGTGCGCGCCTCGGGGCAGATCGAAAGCGGCGGCACCGCGTCGAGCTGGCCGCCGGTGATGTCGATGTCGCCCGCGTCTGCCAGCGCCGCAAGGTTTTCGCCATCGGGCAGGCGCGCACCCCACCAGATCACCTCCGCCAGGGCATCGCTGCGCGCCACGAGGGCAAGCGTCTGGCACGGTCCGTCGAGGCGCCAGCTGCGGATCACTTCACCGCACCGAGGGTGAGCCCCGCGATGAAGTGACGCTGCATCAGGAAAAACATCGCCACCGGCGGCATCGCCGCCATGATCGCCCCGGCCGAGACAAGCTGCCATTGCGCGATCCAGAGGCCATTGAGCGAGTAGAGGCCGGCGGTGACGGGTTGGGTTTCTTTCGAGGTGGTCAGCACCGTGGCCCAGAAATAATCGTTCCAGATGAAGGTGAAGACGAGCACCGCCAGCGCGGCGAGCGCCGGGCGCATCAGCGGCAGGACGACATACCAGAAGATGCGCACCTCGCTCACCCCCTCCACTCGCGCCGCCTCGACCAGCGCGCGCGGCAGGGCGCGAATGAAATTGCGCATGAACAATGTGCAAAAGCCGGTCTGAAACGCGATGTGAAACAGCACGAGGCCCAACGTGGTATTATAAAGCCCCAGTTGCACCGTCATGTCGCGCACCGGAACCATGAGAATCTGGAACGGCACGAAATTGCCGGCCACGAACATGAAGAAGATCCAGATATTCGCGCGGAATTTGTATATGCCGAGGGCGAAGCCGGTGAGCGAAGACAGCACCAGCGTGCCGATCACGGTGGGGATCGTCACCTTGAACGAGTTCCAGATATATTGCCCGATCGGCGAATTGGTAAAAACATCAACGTAGTTCGAGAAGGCAAGCGAGCTGGGCATCCCGAAGTAGTTGCCCGCAGCCAGGTCTGCGGCCGGTTTGATGGATGTGATCGCCACACCGATCAGCGGCAGCAGCCACAGGATCAGCGCCAGCGGCAGGGCAGCCTGATAGGCGATCTGCGCGGCACGGGAGCGTTGCTGGATGGGACGGGGAAACATGTCAGAACCCTTTGCGTTCGTCGCCGACCATCTTCCAGACGAAGCCGGAGATGAAAACCAGCATGATCAGGAACAGGATCACAGCGATCGACGCGCCGTAGCCCATGCGGTAGCCGTATTCCGAAAGTGCCTGCTCATACATGTAGAAGCTGAGCACGCGGCTTGAGCCGAATGGCCCGCCATCGGTCATGATCGAAACAAGGTCAAACGAGCGCAGCGCACCGATCACGGTAACGACCACGGCGATGAAGGTGGCGGGGCGAAGCTGCGGCAGGATCACGAACCACAGCATCCGGAAACCCTTGGCGCCGTCGAGCCGGGCCGCCTCGATCTGCTCGGGGTCAACCGCGTTGAGCCCGGTGAGGTAGAGGATCATGGTGTAGGCGATCTGCGGCCAGAGCCCGGCGGCGATAATGCCGTAAGTTACCAGATCGGGATCGGCCAGCACGGCGATGCCCCTGCCGGTGAGCCATTCGATCAGCAAATAGAACAGCCCGAAACCGGGGGCGTAGAACCAGGCAAAAATCAGGCCGACAACAACCTGGCTGATCACGAACGGGAAGAAGAAAAGCGACTTGTAAGCGCGCATGAAGCGCACTTTCTGATTGAGAAACAGCGCAATAGCCAGCCCGAGCGGCACGGCGACCATATAGAGCACCAGCCAAAGCACGTTGTTATTCAGCGAGGTATAAAAGGCTGAATCGTCAAACAATTCGCGGTAATTGGCGAGCCCGATCCACTCTTTTTCGCCAAGACCGTCCCAATCGAAGCCCGAGAGCCAGAAGCTCTGGAAGACTGGCACGATCACGTAGACGAGGAAGAAGACAATACCCGGGATCAGAAACAGATACGGGGTCAGCATCTGCTGGTTCTGCTTCCACCAGGAACGGTTTGGCCGTGCATGAATGTTCGTGCTGGCAAGGCTCATGTGCGCGCCCTTCGGTGAGGGGTTGAAAACCGGTCGCGTCAGCCGGGCGCCAGCAGGCGGGCCGACGGATGCGCGGGGCCGAACGGGCCGGCCCCGCGCGGGGAGGTTACTTGTAGATCCGGGTGCGGGCTTTTTCGAGCCGATCAAGGATCTCGTCGAGCTTTTCAGGCTGGATCATGAACTGCTGGAAGCCTTCCATGCCGATCTTGGCCATCTCGGCCGGCGCGTCGCGGTCGAAGAATTGCGCGATGCCGCCCGGAGTGGTCGACAAAAGCTCGAAGCCGGCCATGATGAACGGATCATCCGCGGCAACGCTGGCGTCCTTGTTGATCGGAAGCTGGCCCATCGCCGCGTTGATCTTGGTCTGCGCATCGGCGCCGGCAAGATAGGCGAGGAAGGTCTTGGCGTCTTCCACGTTGGTCGCACCTGAGGGGATGTGAACAGTATCGGTCGGCGCTTCTTCCGCGCGCGCCACGTCCGGGTTGATCGTCGGGAACGGCATGAAGCCAAGGGTATCGTTCGTCATCCCGCCTTCCTTGAACACGGCGACGGCGAAGTTGCCCATCACATAGTTCGCAGCCTTGCCCTGCACCAGCAGCGAAGCGGCGTCTTGCCAATCGAGCGCGGCGTGGCTGTCGGTAATGTAGCCGGGCTCGACGAGCTTGGCCCATTCAGCGAAGGTCGCCCTCACACGGTCATCTGTCCAGGCCACCTTGCCGTTGGCGAGATCCATGTGGAACTGGTAGCCGTTGGTGCGCAGGTTCATGTAATCGAAGATGCCAGCTCCGGGCCACAGCGCCTTGGTGCCGGTGGTTACGCAGTCGATCCCGGCGTCTTCGAACAACGCACAGTTGGCGACAAACTCTTCATAGGTTTGGGGCACCTCGGCACCAACCTGCTCGTAGGCGGTTTTGTTGAAGTAGATGCCCCACTGATAGTAGGTATAGGGCACACCCCACTGCTTGCCGTCGATGGTCATCGAAGGCAGGGCCGAGGCGAGGCTGTCATTCAGCCCGTTGGCGTCCCACACATCAGACACATCCATGAACTGCCCGGAGTTCACAAAGGGTGCCATCCGGTTACCGGCATACCAGTTGGCCAGATCCGGCGCTTCGGCCGACAGGAAGTTGCGGATAGCTGTCTTGTAGCCTTCGTGATCGAAGTTCTGCAGCTGGATATCAATATCGGGATTTGCCGCCTCGAAATCGGTGATGATCTCTTCCATCGCGGCCAGCGGGGCCGGATCGTAGTCGGCATAATATTTAACGACGCGCTGTTGGCCGAATGCGGCAGTAGCGGCGACCAGGGCAACAGCCGAGATCGTCGCGGAGAGCATGGAACGCATGGTTTCCTCCCATTTGCGACTTGATTCAAGTTCCGATATGTGAAACTTGGTTTTGAATATTGAAACCGTATGCGCGAATCTCTATTCTGTCAATACTCGGC
>MNZL01000005.1 GCA_001873585.1 Rhodobacterales bacterium CG2_30_65_12
TCGTAGGCCAGCCCGGTTTCCTCCAGCATCGCCGAGACCTTGATGCCGTTGGGCGTGGGGAAGGAATAGAGCTGGATCGCCGAGGGATCCTTTGCCGCCCAGCGTTTGGTGATGTCGTAGTTCTTGAGCATGAGTGTTTCCTTGGCGCGCGGCGGCGCCGGTTGTGTATGGGTCCGCCGGAGCGGGGCTCGCGGGGCTTACGCCGGTTCGGATAAGAGCGTCATGTGGCGCGCGCGCGCACCCCACTCGATGGCAGCGGCGTGCAAACGATCAATACCGAGTTCGTGGCGGATTTCCTCGAGCAGCCGCAGCTCGGGCGCGTGCAACGTGCCGTCGGCGGCGGCCACGTCGCAGGCGAGCGCATAGGCGGTTTCCCACAAGTGGTCTGGCAGGTTTTCGCGGACCAGGCCGAAAAGCGCATCGAGCCCGTCTTCTTCGGTGAACAAATCGAACACCACCTGCGCCACGGTTCGGGCGCGGTCCATGTCGTAGCTGCCAAACACCGGCAAGTTGTTCACACTGGCCTCGATGCGCAGGAGCTCAAGGGTTTCGATCCGCTCATCGGAGGCGGAAACGGCGATCATCACCGCCACGAGGCAGTCTTCGGGCGAGAGGGCATGGGGCAGGTCGGGCACGGAGGGCCTCCTTGGGGTTTGCTTTGTTGCGGTGCAGAATATTGACCGCGAGCGCCAGCTTCAATAGGAAGCAGTGTTTGCGGGGCAATGGGCCCCTTTTAGAGAGAACCGACATGCCCGAGATGCGCGACTTGGCGAAGACTTCGAAAGCCTGGCCCTTCGAAGAGGCGCGCCGGCTGTTGAAACGCTATGAAAAAGCGCCGCCGGAAAAGGGCTATGTGCTGTTCGAAACCGGCTATGGGCCGAGCGGCTTGCCGCATATCGGCACCTTCGGCGAGGTCGCGCGCACGACGATGATCCGTAACGCCTTCGAGATCCTTAGCGACATTCCGACGCGGTTGATCTGCTTTTCCGACGATCTCGACGGGATGCGCAAGGTGCCCGAAAACATACCGCAACAGGAGATGCTTTACGAGAATCTGCAACGCCCGCTCACCAGCGTGCCCGATCCGTTTGGCGAATACGAGAGCTTCGGCGCCCACAACAACGCGATGCTGCGCCGGTTTCTTGATACCTTCGGGTTTGACTACGAGTTCTACTCGGCGACAGCGTTTTATGCCTCGGGCCAGTTCGACGCGGTGCTGAGGCGCGCCGCCGAGCGCTATGACGAGATCATGGAAATCATGATGGCGAGCTTGCGCGAGGAGCGCCAGCAGAGCTATTCGATCTTTTTACCGATCCATCCCGAAACCGGCCGGGTGCTCTACGTGCCGCTCAAGGAGGTGAACGCCGAGGCCGGGACCATCACCTTCGACGACGAGGATGGCCGCGAATGGACGCTGCCTGTCACCGGTGGCAAGGTGAAGCTTCAGTGGAAACCCGATTTCGGCGCGCGCTGGGCCGCGCTTGATGTGGATTTCGAGATGTATGGCAAGGACCATTCGTCCAACACCCCGATCTATGACCGCATCTGCCGGGTGCTGGGCGGGCGGGCACCGGAGCATTTCGTCTACGAGCTGTTCCTCGACGAGAACGGCGAAAAGATATCGAAATCAAAGGGCAACGGGCTCACCATCGACGAATGGCTCACCTATGCCTCGACCGAGAGCCTGGCCTATTTCATGTATCAAAAGCCGAAAACCGCCAAGCGGATGTATTTTGACGTGATCCCGAGGGCGATGGATGAATACCAACAGCAGTTGCAGGCTTACCCGGGGCAAAGCCTCGAGCAGAAGCTCGCCAACCCGGTGCACCACATCCACAATGGCGCTGTGCCCGAGAGCCGGATGGTGGTGAGCTACTCGATGCTGCTCAACCTCGCCAGCGTGGCGAGCGCGCACGACAAGGACGTGCTCTGGGGCTTCATCCGCGCCTATGCGCCCGAGGCCAGCCCCGACACCCACCCCGACCTCGACGCGGCGGCGGGCTTTGCGGTGCGCTACTACCGGGATTTTGTGGCCCCGGCGAAGCAATACCGCGCGGCCACCGAGCTGGAGCGCGAGGCCCTCGAAGACCTACGCGCACGGCTCGCGGGCTGGCATGGCGCGCTGGATGGCGAGGCGCTTCAAGCCGTGGTGTTTGACTGTGGGCGCGAACGCTTCGAGCCGTTGCGCGACTGGTTCAAGGCGCTCTACCAGGTTCTGCTCGGTGCCGACCAGGGCCCGCGCTTTGGCTCGTTCATCGCCCTCTATGGCGTGCCGGAAACCGTGGCGCTGATCGACAAGGCGCTCAAGGGAGATCTCGTGTCGCAGCCGTGATGAACCGAATCCCGCCGTCGTGCGTAAGATGAACACAGGGGGGATACGTTATGAAACAGACCATTCTCATTGTTGCCATGCTCATGGCCTGGGCCTTTCCGATGAAAGCCGAGGAGGTGGGCGATGCGCCCAGAACGGTGATTGCCGCGCAGCTCGATGCCTTCCGTGCCGACGACGTGACGCGCGCATTTTCCTATGCCTCACGCGGCATCCAGCGCGTGTTCGTCACCCCGGACGGTTTCGGCGCGATGGTGCGGGAAGGCTACCCGATGGTGTGGCGTCCCGCCGAGACGCGGTTTCTCGAACTGCGCGAGCTCGACGGGGTGACATGGCAGAAGCTGCTGGTGCGCGATGGCGCAGGGGTGTGGCACACGCTCGACTATCAGATGGTCCGCGAGGGCGGGGCCTGGCGGATCGACGGTGTGCAATTCCTGCGGCGCGCCGAGGTTGGGGTTTGAGACAAGTTTCGCGCGAAGTGTTCACAACCAGGGGGTGACGCGGGGCACCGATCTACCATATATTGTGTTTGGTGGGATCGGGGTGAGACGTGTTTGAAAGCCATTACATTGCCATGCTCTGTGCGCTCGTGCTCGGCGGCGAGCCCGAGGTGACGCATCCCTACGCCGTGGGCTATGACCTGCACCGCATCCGGGTGGATTGCGAGACACCCACGCAGGTGGTGGAGGTCGGGCGCGACACCCGGTCTTCGCTCGATTCGATCCAGCAGGCGCTGTTTGCCGCTCACCTGACCGGCAAGAGCCCGATGGTGGTGCTGATCGACACCGACGGGCGCGAGGGCGCCATCGAGTTCCGGGTGCGCACGGCGGCCGAGATGGTCGGGGTGGAATATCGCGTCTATTCCGGCGATTTTCTGGCGAAAAACCTGATGGGATCGTGAGTCCGCTCCACGGCAGGCCGGCGCGCGCTGGTCTCAGCCCCGGTTAACACCGCTTTGCTACTTCCAATCCCGCTGCCGGCGCGAGGTCCGGCACCCCGCGAGGCCGGCCCCGCGCGCGTTTGCGCGCCGCCGCGCCGCTGCCGCCTGGCCCCGGGGGCCTCAGTTTTCGAGCGAAAGGGATTTGGATGAATATCGCGATCACCGAGGGGCTGGATCTCATGCCCCCTGCCTTTGTCGACGGGCTGGCCGTCTGGTCGAGCGAAGACGGCACGCCGGGCACGGCCAGCTATGACGGCGCGGCCAATGCCGCCATCGTGCCGGCCGACCAGGATTTTGGTGGCTGCCTCGAACTGCTCAAGACCCAGTCGATCCAGAAACTGCGCTGGAAGGGGCAGACACCGCTGATTCCGGGCGTTTATTTGCGCATCCGTGCCCGGGTGAAGGCGGTGAGCGGCGTTTTCCCCAGCGTCCGCATCGCCGCCTTTGCCGCCGACGCGGGCGGGGCCAACCTTGCCACGCTGCCGCAGGTGGGCACCGCCACCACCCTCACCACCTACGGCGACATCGTCGAGGTGAGTGCGATCGTCGGCACCGGCAACCGGTCGGGCGTGGATATGGTCTGGGGCATGAAGGCGGCTTACGGTCATTTCGGCCTCGATCTTGCCGGCGGGTCGGGCGGCATTGTGCGGATCGACGATCTGGTGATCGAAGACATCACCTCGGCCTTCCTGCGCGATATGCTCGATCTGGTTGACGTGCGCGATTACGGCGCGCTGGGCGACGGCGCAACCGACGACCGCGCCGCCTTCCTCGCCGCCGATGCCGCCGCCGGGGGCCGCACGCTGGTGGTGCCGGAGGGGGTTTTCTTCCTCGGCGCAAGCCTCACCCTGCAATCGAAGGTGCGCTTCAACGGCACGCTGCAAATGGCCGACGCCACGCGGCTGATTCTCGTGCGCAACTTCGATCTGCCCACCTACATCGACGCTTTCGGCGATGAGGTGCTGGCATTCAGGAAGGGCTTTCAGGCGCTGATGAACTACGCCGACCACGACGCCTTCGACATGAAGGGCCGCCGGGTGGAGATCGACGGGCCGATCGACATGCAGGCGGCGGTGGCGGACGTGGACGTGTTCGAGATTCCGCGCACGATCCGCAACGGCCAGTTCTACGCGCTCGAAAGCCCCAACTGGGAGCCGGAGGTGGTGGCGAGCACCGGCAGCTACAATCCCAACAACAACCGCCAGCTCACAGGACTGAGCAACGCCGCGCAGATCAGGCCGGGTTCGCTGGTGACCGGGCAGGGCGTGGGCCGCGAGGTTTACGTCAAGGAGGTAAACGTGAGCGCCGGCACGCTTACCCTCAGCCAGCCGCTTTACGCCCCGAACACCACCCAGAGCTATACCTTCACCCGGTTCAAATACGCGCTCGATTTTCACGGCTTCGCGCGGCTCTCGGTGTTTACCCTGCAGAACGTCGAATTTCAGATGCGCAAGATCGCCAGCGCGGTAATGCTGGCGCGCGATGGTAACAACTTCATGGTGAAGGATTGCTATTTCAACCGCCCTGCTGACCGTGGCATCACCTCCACGGGGCGCGGCTGCCAGGATCTACATATCGACCGATGCCAGTTTTCGTCTCCCGACCAGGGCGAAGCGGCGGTGGCCCGCACCTCGGTGGGGTTCAACGTCAACGCCAACGACGCCAAGATCCGCGACAGCCGGTTTCAGCGCTTCGGCCTCACCGGCATCCTGCACGGCGGCAACCACCTGATTGTTGGCAATCACCTGTTTCAGGGCGATGATCTGCCGAGCTCGGCGCGCACCCCGGGGTTGGTGTTCAGTTACCCGCCCACCGGCAGCGTGGTGACTGCGAACTACGTTGACAACTGCTCTATCGAATGGACCAACGAGCACGATTCCGACCCCGATTTCGGCTCGGAATACTCGTTCAACGGGCTGACGATCACCGGCAACGTCTTCCTTGCCATCGACGCGATCAATTCGTTCCGCTTCATCGTCATCAAACCCTACGGCGCCGGCCATTCGGTGAGTCAGATGCATGTGAATCAGAACGTTTTCAAATCGGTGCAGGGCACGCTTGACCGGGTTGAGGGGGTGGATACCAGCTTCGCCGGGCTCAATGCCTGGGCCTGCCGCAACCTCACCTTTGAGCGCAACACCTTCCTCGGCGTGGCGCAGCCGGCATCAAGCCCGGTCACGCTGGAATTCCAGCAAAACAGCAACCAGACCAGCTGGACCCTCGATGTGAGCGCCTACTTGCCCTTTGACGGCAACGCCCGCACGGTAAGCGCGGTGGTGGCGGAGGGGGATATCGTCAATGCCGCGAATGGATTGGTCAGTGCGATGCCGAGCGTGAAGGTCAACCAGGGCGCGGCCTACAAATACGTGCAGTTGGTCTGGCCGCAGGCCTGCCGGGGCACCGTGCATGTGACGGCGCGGGTCGACCGCCCGCTCTGAACCTGTCGGGACTATTTGTGAAACACCGACCGCTCCGGTTTCCGCCGGGGCGGTATTCGCATGCGGTCAGGCTTTGTCGCGCTCGTCGATCTGCAAGAGCCAGCCGTGCGGGCCAACCACCGACGAGGGCAAATAGGCCAACATCGCCTCGCGTAACGCCACAGTGGCTATGAAGGCCAAAATCAGGGTATCGGCGGAAAAGGGCTCGAACAGCGGCATTGTGATCTCCGATCTGTATGGCACAACCTTGGCCCGCGACTTGGGCAAGACCGTGGCGAAGCTGGGGAAAGCTCGGGCTTAATCTGTGCTGGAGCGAAACGGATACCGGGCAGGGCGGGCGCTGTTGCAGAGGCGGAAACAGCAACGAGACCGGCCCTATGTTGACCCGGATCAAGGCATGAAACCGGGTTCCGTCGTAAAATCGTTGCGAATGGAACAAGGGAGCGAGTAATGGTGACTGCCACGAAAAAATCTATGACTGCCACGGGTGCCAAGGCTGCGCCCAGTGACAAGGCCGCCGCGCCGGACTCGGCAGAAGGTGGCGCGCCGGCGCGGGCGGTGGCCGATCCGGCTCCGGCACCCGAGCTGACTGCTGAGTCTGCGGCGCAGGCGGTTGCTGCGGGCCGGTTCCCGATGGTGACGTCTGACCTCATTCGCCAGACCTTCGAGAACGGCGCTTATCCCTACGAGGGCAAGGTTGACCGGCGCGATTACGAGCGCGAGAAGGCGCGGCTGCAGGCCGAGCTTTTGAAGGTGCAGAAGTGGGTGAAGGAAACCGGGCAGAAGTTCGTGCTGCTGTTCGAGGGGCGCGATGCCGCCGGCAAGGGTGGCACGATCAAACGGTTCATGGAGCATCTCAACCCGCGCGAGGCCCGCGTGGTGGCGCTTGGCACCCCGACGACCAAGGAAAAGGGCCAGTGGTTTTTCCAGCGCTACATCGAGCACCTGCCGACGGCCGGTGAGATGGTGCTCTATGACCGCTCCTGGTACAACCGCGCCGGGGTGGAACGGGTGATGGGCTTTTGCACGCCGAACCAATATCTCGAGTTCATGCGCCAGGCCCCCGAGTTCGAGCGGATGCTGGTGCGGACGGGGATCCAGATCTACAAATACTGGTTCTCGGTCACCCAGGATGAGCAGCGCCGCCGGTTCGAAGCGCGCGAGCTCGATCCGCTCAAGCAGTGGAAGCTCAGCCCGATCGACAAGGCCTCACTCGACAAGTGGGATGAATACACCGAGGCCAAGGAGGCGATGTTTTTCTACACCGACACCGCTGACGCGCCCTGGACGATCGTCAAGTCGAACGACAAGAAGCGCGCCCGGCTCGAAGCGATGCGGCACTTCCTGCATTCGCTCGAGTATCCCGGCAAGGATCACGGGCTGGTCACCCGGCCTGATCCACTGATCGTCGGCAATGCGAGCCAGGTGATCCACGGTGCCGATCATATTCTTGGCGCCAGCCTGCACCCCGAATCGCGGCGCGTGGCCAAGTAGGCTTTGTCCCGGATGGGTTTGCCACCACGAGCGCGCACAGCCAACGGGTGTATGCGCGCTGTTTTTCGCCCAGCCCGCGCGCGGTCTTTGCCGGGCGCGCGCCCGCGCGCTAGACTCGGGCAAAACGGAGGTGGCGATGAAGTTGACGCGCAGGCAGGTTGGCCTCGGGTTGGTGGGGGTCTCACTCACCGGGTGCGGTGAGGGCGCGGGGTTTGGCACCCCGCGCGCAGCGGCGATCACGCTTGCCAGCGCTTCCGGTCCTGCCGCATCGGAGCCGGCCCCTGCGGCTGTGCCCGACAGCGGCTATGAGGCCTGGGTGCGGGCCTTCAAGACACGCGCCGTGGCCAAGGGCCTTTCGCAGGCGACGCTCGATGCCGCCTTTGCTGCGGCGGGTTACCTGCCGGAGGTGATCGAGAAAGATCAGAGCCAGTTCCAGACCCGGCGCACACTTGAGGATTACATCGCCGTCGCCGCGTCCGACGCGCGGCTGAAAGCCGGGGCCAGGAAGCTCAAGGCGCATGGCCGCACGCTTGCCCGGATCGAGGCGCGCTACGGCGTGCAGAAAGAGGTGCTGGTGGCGATCTGGGGGATGGAAAGCTCGTTTGGCGCGCGGCGCGGCACCACGCCGGTGATCTCAGCGCTGTCGACCCTGGGCTACCGCTCGCGCCGCGCGGCTTTCTTCGAAACCCAGCTCGTCGCCGCGCTCGCGATCCTGCAAGCGGGCGACATAAGCCCGGCGAAGATGACCGGAAGCTGGGCTGGGGCGATGGGCCACACCCAGTTCATCCCCACCACCTACCAGGCTCACGCGGTTGATTTCACCGGCGACGGGCGGCGCGATATCTGGTCGGACGATCCCACCGACGCGCTGGCCTCGACAGCCAATTACCTCGCCCATTCAGGCTGGCAGGCGGGGCGGCTCTGGGGCGTCGAAGCGTGGCTGCCGGCTGGGCGTGACGATCTGGTGACGCGCACGGTGGCTGACTGGCGCGCGCGCGGCGTGACGCTCGCCACCGGCGGCGCGCTGCCCGATCACGGCCCGGCCACGCTGATCCTGCCGAACGGGGCAGGGGGCCCGGCGTTTTTGCTGTTTGGCAATTACCATGCCTTTCGCGCCTACAACGATTCGATGAAATACGCGCTCGCGGTGGGGCACCTCGCTGACCGGCTGGCGGGCGGCGGGCCGCTCAAGGGCAATTTCGGCGCCGATGCGCAGGGGCTGACGCTCGCCGAGCGCAAGGAAATGCAGGCGCGGCTCACGCGCGCCGGGTTCGACACGCAAGGCACCGACGGCGTGATCGGCGACAAGACCACCGCCGCGATTCGCGGCTATGAACGCGCGCGGGGCCTGGCCGAGACCGGGATCGCCTCGCAAGCCCTGCTGGCGCATCTGCGCGGCTGAGAGGCCGGTGGCCAGTGCCGGTGCCGGCGGTTTTACCCGCGCGATGGGCGCAAAAACCTGAGACTGCGAAAAACCGGGTTTTCGGTATCTTGGCGTCATGGCGTGTTGAAATCGCGCTCCGGGGGTGCCGGCACAGGTTTGATTAACCCGTTAGCGCGGGGCGATCGGGGTATCGTGTGAGCGCGCCGCATGGGCCGGGTGCTCCATGTTCACAGCTTGCGCGCCGGGTGTGACCGCCGCTCAGGCGCCGTTGTTTGGCCGGTAGAGGTGCTCGACCACCGCCGGGCGCACCGATTGCGCGCCCGAGGCGCGGGCATCGTCGATCACCTTGCGCAAGCTGGCCAGATTGGTCCGGCGGATCAGGTGCTTGACCGGGCCGATGGACGCGGGGCGCATCGACAGCGCGCGCATGCCAAGGGCGGCAAACACGACGGCCTCGACCGGCCGCCCGGCATCCTCGCCGCAGAAACTGAGCGGCGTGCCTGCCTCGGCGCAGCGGCGCACGATCATCTCGATCAGGTTGAGGAACGAAACGTTCAGCGTGTCATAGCGCCGGCGCACGCGCTCGTTCTCGCGGTCGGCGGCAAAGAAAAACTGCTTGAGATCGTTGCCGCCGATCGAGATGAAATCGGCCTCGGTGTAGAACTGCGCCGGCGCGAACGCGAGCGACGGCGTTTCCAGCATTGCCCCCACCTTGATCTCGGTCGGCAGAATATGCCCCATCCGCCGTTCGCGCTCGACCTCTCGAAACAGCAACTGGCGCGCCTCGCGGAATTCCTGCAACTGGGCGACGAAGGGAAACATCACCGTGAGCTTGCGCCCCGCCGCCGCCCGGATCATCGCCTGCACCTGCATCCGCATCACGCCCGGTTTGTCGAGCGCGATGCGAATTGCCCGCCAGCCGAGCGCCGGGTTCGGCTCGTCCTGCGCTTTCATGTAGGGCAGCACCTTGTCGGACCCGACGTCGAGGGTGCGGAAGGTCACCTGCAGGTCGCCGGCACGGTCGAGTACGCGCGAATACATCTGCGCCAGTTCGCCCCGACGCGGCACCCTGCTTTGCGTCAGAAACTGCAGCTCGGTGCGAAACAGCCCCACGCCCTCGGCCCCGGAGCTTTCGAGGCTGGGCAGCTCGGCCATCAGCCCTGCATTCATCATCAGCCGCACCCGCACGCCATCGGGGCTTTCGGCGGGCTTGTCGCGCAAGCTCACAAAGCGCTCCTGCTGGGCCGCCTCCATGGCGATCTTGTCGCGGAAACTGTCGACCACCGCGTCTTCGGGGCGCAGGTGCACGATACCGTGCTCGCCGTCAACAAGAACAAGATCGCCGTTCAGCGCCTCGGAGGTGATCGGCCCGGCATGAACGATCAGCGGAATCGCCCAGGCCCGGGCGACGATGGCGGCATGGCTTGCCACCGAACCCTCTTCCAGCACCACCGCCTTGAGCTTGCGGCGGCCGTATTCGAGCAATTCGCCGGGGCCGATGTTGGAGGCCACCAGAATCGGATCGTCGGGCATCTCCGCGCCGGTTTCGCGGCCCTGGCCGGTGAGGATGCGCAGGAGCCGGTTTGATAGATCGTCGAGATCATGCAGCCGCTCGCGCAGGTAGGCGTCGGGCACCCGCTCCATCCGGGCGCGGGTGGCGGTCTGCTGTTTCTCCACCGCCGCCGCAGCCGAGAGGCCGCGGGCGATATCTTCCTCGATGCGCCGCCGCCAGCCCCGCGAATTGGCAAACATCCGGTAAGCCTCGAGCACCTGAGTCTGTTCCTTGTCGGCGCTTGCGGCGGTGGCGAGCAGTTCATCGACAGAAACACGCAAGGTCTCGATCGCGTCGTCGAGCTTGCGCATCTCTTCGTGCGGGTCGTCGGCGATCGGGTTGCTCACCACCACGCGCGGCTCGTGCAGCCAGACGTGGCCCATTGCCGAGCCTTCCTGACCGATCCCGCCCCTGAAGCTGGCCGCGCGCCGGTGCAATGGCGCCAAGGCCGCGCCCTCGCCGATGAAGGCGCCGAGCTCGGTCATTTCCGCCAGCACCATGGCGACAACTTCCATGCCGTAGATCTCATCGTCGCTGAACGCGCGGCTCTGCTTCGATTGCACCACGAGCACGCCAAGGGGTTCGCCGAGCCGCTGGATCGGCACACCCAGGAACGCCGAGAACAGCTCTTCGCCGGTTTCCGCCATGTAGCGAAAGCCCGGCGCGGCGGGGGCGTCGGCGGCGTTGATCGGTCGCCTGGTGCGGGCAACCCGGCCGACGAGGCCTTCGCCGATGCGCATCCGCGTCTTGTGCACCGCCTGCGGGTTAAGCCCCTCGGTGGCGCAAAGCTCGAGGGTGTCGGCATCGCGGAACAGATAGATCGAGCAGACCTCGACCCCCATCGAGACGGAAATGATGGTGGTGATGCGGTCGAGCCGTTCCTGGCCCGCCGAATCTTCGGCGAGCGCGGCCTTGAGGCGGCCGAGCAGCTTGCGGCTGTCGCTTTCCCGGGTCTTGTCCACGGCTGTCCCTGCTGTTGTCTCGCTGTCAGACTACGGGGCCTTGGTCACCTTGCCAACACACGCATTTGCCCGTGTCAGTTGTTTTCCTGAACTGGTCATGAAACAGCCCCGCTGCAGGGGGCGACAGGGCTTTCGAGGCGCCATGACCCCGAAGGCAGGGGCGGGGCGATCAGCCGGCTTTTTCCAGTTCGAAGGCGTCGTGCAGCGCCTGCACCGCAAGCTCCATGTATTTGCGGTCGATCAATACCGAGAGCTTGATTTCCGAGGTGGTGATCACCTTGATGTTGATCCCCTCGCGCGCGAGAACGTGAAACATCTTGGCGGCGATCCCGGCCTGGCTGCGCATGCCGATGCCGACGATCGAGACCTTGGCCACGTCGGTATCCGCCACGAGGTCGTGGTAATTGATTTCGCCTTTCGCCCTGGCCTCTTGCATCGCTTTCTCGGCGCGCGGCACCTGACCCACCGGGCAAGAGAAGGTCATGTCTGTGCGGCCCTCTTCCGAGATGTTCTGCACGATCATGTCGACGTTCACGCCCGCCTCGGAGAGCGGGGTGAACACGGCCGCGGCGATGCCGGGGCGGTCGGCCACCGAAATCAGCGTCATTTTGGCTTCGTCGCGCGAATAGGCGACGCCGGACACGGCTTTGCTTTCCACGATTTCCTCCTCGTCGCAGACCAGGGTGCCTGCATTGGGATCATATTCCTCGAAACTCGACAGCACCCGCAGCTTCACCTTGTAGCGCATCGCCAGCTCGACCGAGCGGGTTTGCAGCACCTTGGCGCCGAGCGAGGCGAGCTCCAGCATCTCTTCAAACGCGATCTTGTCGAGCTTGCGCGCCTTGTCCTCGATCCGGGGATCGGTGGTATAGACGCCGTTGACGTCGGTGTAGATATCGCAGCGTTCCGCCCCGAAGGCGGCGGCGAAGGCGACGGCGGTGGTGTCGGAGCCGCCGCGGCCCAGCGTGGTGATCCGGCCTTCGGGGCTCACCCCCTGAAAGCCCGCGACTACGGCCACCTTCATGCCCTCGGCGAATTTCTGCACGATGTTGGCAGCGGGGATTTCCTCGATCCGTGCGGCGGCGTGGGCGGCGGTGGTTTTTACCGGCACCTGCCAGCCCTGCCAGGAGCGCGCGGGAATATCCATCTCCTGCAGGCGTAGCGCCATCAGCCCGGCGGTGACGTTCTCGCCCGAGCTCACCACCGCGTCGTATTCGCGCGCATCATAGAGCGGCGAGGTTTCCTCGACCCAGCCAACAAGCTCGTTGGTCTTGCCCGACATCGCCGAGACGATCACGATCACGTCGTAGCCGTTGGCCACCTCGCGCGCCACGCGTTTCGAGGCCCGGGCGATCCGGTCGAGCGTGGCGACCGAGGTGCCGCCGAATTTCATCACCAGAACAGGCATCTGCCTCACGCCCTCCGGGCCGGTTTGTTCCAGCGCCTTCTAGGGCTGGCGCGGCAAAAGGGCAAGTGTGCGCGGGCGCGGCCTATTCGGCGGCCAGCCGGGTGCCGTCGGGGCCGAAGTGGCGCCCGAGAAAGGGAAAGTGTCGCAGTGCCAGCGTCATGTCGTGCGGGGCAAGCTCGAGATCCTGCTTATGGGCGTTGGAATCGTTATGCCGGTGCAGCGCGCGCAGGTAGAACGGACGGCGCGAGGTGACCATCAGCGAGGGGTGGCGCTGGCCGATCCTGCGGTGGCTGGTCATGAATGGGTTGCGCTTGTGATTGCCAGGGGCGACGAGGGCAAGGCCAAGGTTGGTATAGCTGACAAAGCGATGTTCGAGTGCGACCGGCGCGCCATCTTCGATCAACAGGGTGTAGCCGCGTGGGAAGGATATGAACATGTAATCATCCTCGCGCCCCGGGGCGGCGAGCGCAGCCTGCGCATAGCCGCGCAGCACCGCGACATAATCATCCGACACGGCGTCATCGTCGTCGAGCACCACCTGGGCGCAAGGCTTGTTGCCAAAGGTCTTGGCCATCGACTGCCGCAGGAAGCCGCCCGCCGAGCCTTCAGGGCGGAACATCACCCGGGCGCGTCTGGGCCCGAGTGTATCTTGCACCAGCTCGCGCAGCCGCACCTTGTATGGCGTGGGCATCAGCGTGGAGGAAAGCACCATGTGGGTGAAGTCCGGATCGCTCTGCGCCAGCAGGCTCGGCAAGGTAATCAACTCGAATAACCGTAGCCGCGCGTCGAGCCTCTCGGGTGCGAACAAGAGATCAGGGTCTGCGGCGGCGGCGGATTTCCAGCCGGATTTACCGAAAAAGGAGAAACGGGTTTGAAAAACGACATCCATGCTTGCCCCAGCCTGTTTCCGCAGATCTACCCGGGCCTTCGGCGGCAATCGGGCTTTTGCGTGGCGAGCATAGTCAAGACGTTTGGCAAAAGCATGGGGTAAGTGGAAAAATGTTCACCTGTTGTGGGCGGTGGTCATCGCAGCATCAATTGGTTTTTCGCGTCGGGGTGAAGGGCAGGGGGGCGACAGGCACACCGTCTTCGATCAGCGCCCTCGCCTCGTCAGCTCTGGCCTCGCCATAGATTGGCCGCTCGGGGGCCGAGCCCTCGTGCATCGCGCGCGCCTCGCGGGCAAACCTCAGCCCAACATAGTCACCCGTCGCCTCGACGCGCGCTTTCAGCGCGGCAACGGCGCGTTCGCGTTCGGATTTGGCGGCGAGCGGGTGCGGTGTCTCGGCCTCGACGGCCGCCGTGGCGGCGCGGGCCGGGCGCACATCGGGCGACATCAGGCTTTTTTCCACCTCGGGGGCCCCGCAGGTGGGGCACGCGAGCTGCCCCGCCGCCAATAGCGCGTCGAAGGCGGCGGCGCTTTGGAACCAGCTTTCAAAGCGGTGGTTCCGAGGGCATTTGAGGGCGTAACGGATCATTGGCGTTCCGTGGCAAAACCTGCCCGATTATGCCGCCGCTTGCGGGCCTGGCGCAAGCCATTGCGCGCCCGCTGTGCGCTCAGTGCCCGATATGGCGGGGATCGAAGCTGCGCACCATCTGTTGCAATCCCGGCTCCTGCAAGAGTGCCGCCGCCTTCTTGCGGCCCACCCACTTGCGTTTGCGCTCGGCCCTT
>MNZL01000105.1:0-2627 GCA_001873585.1 Rhodobacterales bacterium CG2_30_65_12
TTTCTGCACTGCGGCATCCTCCTGTCTGCAAGATAGCGCGCGCGCGCTATCTTGCAAGCCCGACACAACCGTCACCGCGCCCGGCGGAGGCGCTCAGCCCTCGATCCTGGTCAGATCGGCAACCCGCAGGCAGATATCGCGGATCCGCGCCAGCAGATTGAGCCGGTTGCGCCGCACCACCTGATTGTCGGTGTTCACCTGCACCGTATCGAAAAAGGCATCAATCGGCCCGCGCAAACTGGCCATCGCACCCATGGCGGCGGCGAAATCCTCCGAGATCATCGCCGGGCCGATCTTGGCTTCGGCGGCATCGAGGGCGGCAAACAATGCGCGCTCGGTCTCGTCTTCGGCAAACTTCGCGTCGGGCCCGTAGGAATACTCCACGCCGTCGGCGGCCTCGGCCTGGGCAAGGATGTTGCCCACCCGCTTGAAGCCCTGGATAAGGTTGGCGCCGTCGTCGGTTTCCAGCGCCGCTTGCAGCGCCTCGGCCCGCGTCACCAGCAATGTGAGGTCGTCGTTGCCGGGCATGTTGAGGCAGGCGTCGATCACGTCGTGGCGGATGCCCTCGCCCTTGAGGTGCACCTTCAGCCGGTCGTGGAAGAAGGCCAGCAGATCGTCCGACAAGTCCGGCACCGCCTTGCCAATGCGCGCGAGGTAGGTGCCCTGCGCCACCGCCTGCGCCTTGTCAGCCTTGTGGAAGGCTTCGCGCACCGCGTCCAGCGCCGCACCGAACACGCCGTGGTCGGCGATTTCCTCCAGCGCGGCCTCCAGCGCCTCGATCTCGGCGTCGTCCACCTCCTTGCGTCGGGCACGGGCGATGTGATGCTCGATGATCTGGGCATCGACAAAGTGGTCGAGTTTCAGCCGAAGCCCGTTCGCCAGCACGATACGGATCACCCCAAGCGCGGCGCGGCGCAGGGCGTAGGGGTCTTTTGAGCCGGTGGGCTTTTCGTCGATCACCCAGAACCCGGTGAGCGTATCGAGCTTTTCAGCCAGCGCCACCGCCACCGAAACCGGCGCGCTCGGCACGTCATCGCTCTGCCCGAGCGGCTTCCAGTGATCGCGGCAGGCATCGGCGATGGCGTCGGACAGGCTTGCACTTTTCGCGTAATACCGCCCCATGATCCCCTGTAATTCGGGGAATTCATAGACCATTTCCGATGCAAGGTCGGCCTTGGCCACCTGCGCGGCCTGGCGCGCCTCGCCCGGCTCTGCCCCGACGAGTGGCGCGATCTTGGCTGCGAGCCGCGCAATCCGGCTCATCCGCGCCTTCTGCGAGCCGAGCTTGGCGTGGAAGGTGACGTGTTCGAGCTTGTCGAGCCAGGCGTCCATGCCTTCGCGCGCGACAGTGCGCAGATCGTTTTCCCAGAAAAACTTCGCGTCCGAGAGCCGGGCGGCGAGCACCTTCTGGTTGCCGGCGAGGATCGTCGCGCCATCGTCTGCGGTCTCACGGTTGGCGACGGTGACAAACTTCTCGATCCGCCCGGTGGCCGGATTGCGCACCGAGAAGAACTTCTGGTGCTCTTTCATCGAAGTTTGCAGCACCTCGGGCGGCAGGCCGATGAAGGCGTCGGCAATATCGCCAAGCAGCACCACCGGCCACTCCACCAGCCCGGCCACTTCGGCAAGCAGCCCGGCATCGTCGACCAACTCGAAGCCGAGCGCAAAGGCCTTCTGGCTCGCGTCATGGCGGATTACCTCGGCCCGCTCCGCCGGGTCGAGCATCACATATGCCGCCTTGAGCTTGTGGGCGTAATCCTCGAACGACAAAACCTTGATCTCGTCCGGCGCCATGAACCGGTGGCCGCGCGTGGTGGCGCCGGCTGTAAGCCCGTCAATCTCCAGCGGCACCACCTCGCTGCCATGTTCATCGGTGAGGATGCACAGGATCGCATGCAGCGGGCGCACCCAGCGCAAGGAGCCTGCGCCCCAGCGCATCGACTTGGCCCAGGGGAAATTGCGCACCGCGCTTTCGAGCACCTCGGCCACGATCTCGGCGGCGGGGCGGCCGCGCCTTTCGATCACCGCAAACCAGACCTGCCCCTTTCCCGAGTCGCGCGCTTCGAGCATGTCTTTCGTCAGCCCGGTTGCGCGCAGAAACCCTTCGAGCGCCTTGTCCGGCGCATCGGTGCGCGGACCCTTGCGCTCTTCGCGGGTGTCGGGGCTCATCGCCGGCAGCCCCTCCACCGTCAGCGCGAGCCGGCGCGGCGTGGTGAAGGCGGCGGCGCCCGAATAGCTGAGCCCGGCCTCGACCAACCCGTCGGTGACGAGCTTTTTCAGGTCTTCCCCGGCCCGGCCCTGCATCCGCGCCGGGATTTCTTCCGAAAAGAGTTCGATAAGGAGGTCGGCCATGGGCTCAGTCCTGATATTTTTCGTTGAGCTGATGCCAGGCGAACGCCCGGCCATCTGGGAAGACGGCGATCACCCGGTCAACACCATCGTGAAGATCGCGCTGCGACAAGAACGCCAGCGCCTCGCCACGCTCCAGCGCGGTGCCGATCGCGGTGGCGTCAAAGCAATCGAACCACCCCGGCGCGATGAGCGGTGTGGGGTCCGGGTAAGGCTGATAGGTTTCCGTCAGCGTGCCGGTGCGCAAGGGCAGGGTAAAACAGGCGCGGTAGCGGATC
>MNZL01000105.1:2637-5342 GCA_001873585.1 Rhodobacterales bacterium CG2_30_65_12
GATCCCCTCGAAGCGGTCGATCAGCACCGGTTCCGGCTGGCCGGTGGCGATATCTACGAGCGTCATGTTGGCCGCATCCGCGGCGACCTCGGAATAATAGCGGTATTCCTGCGACCAATAGACGAATGCGCCAAAGGCGAGCGAAACGATCACGATGAAGCTCCCAACGATCTTTCCGTTCACGCCCCTGCCCCCGCTCCGCCCGCTTCGGTCTGCACGAAGGCGTCGGCGCACATCTTGGCGAGGCTGCGCACCCGGCCGATATAGGCCTGCCGTTCGGTCACCGAGATCACGCCGCGCGCGTCGAGCAGGTTGAAGATGTGGCTGGCCTTGATGCACTGGTCATAGGCCGGATGCGCCATGATGATCTCTTTGCCGGTCTTTGGGTCAAGTGCCGGTTGATCGAGGATCGCCTTGCACTCGGCCTCGGCGTCGTCGAAGTGGCGCAAGAGCATGTCGGTGCTGGCGGCGTCGAAGTTGTGGCGTGAGTATTCCATCTCGGTCTGGCGAAACACGTCGCCATAGCTCAGCGAAATCGGCGCGGTGGGGTCGTTGAACGGCATGTTCATCACGTGGTCGATGCCGAGCACATACATCGCCAGCCGTTCGAGACCGTAGGTAAGCTCGCCCGAAACCGGCCGGCAATCATGCCCGCCGACCTGCTGAAAATAGGTAAACTGGCTCACCTCCATGCCGTCGCACCAAACTTCCCAGCCCAGCCCCCAGGCCCCCAGCGTGGGGCTTTCCCAGTCATCCTCGACAAAGCGGATATCGTGCAGCCCCATGTCGATGCCGATGGCTTCGAGGCTGCCGAGGTAGAGAGCTTGCAGGTTGGGCGGGCTCGGTTTGATCAGCACCTGGTATTGGTAATAGTGCTGCAGCCGGTTGGGGTTTTCGCCATAGCGCCCATCGGTGGGGCGGCGCGAGGGCTGCACATAGGCCGCCGCCCAGGGCTGGCTGCCCAGTGCGCGCAGCGTGGTGGCGGGGTGAAAGGTGCCCGCGCCCACTTCCATATCATAAGGCTGCAGGATCGCGCAGCCCTGCGCGGCCCAATAGGCTTGCAGCCGCAGGATGATCTCCTGGAAAGATCTCGGGGCAGTCGGTGATGTGCCGGCCATGGCGCGCTCCTTGCGGAAAAGTCACGAGGGCCTCAATAGGCGCGGGCGGAGAAAGGGTCAATCAGGGCGGGCCGCTCTCTTGACCTCACCGCCCCGCTCGGTGTTACTGGCGCGCAGTATTATTCAAGCCCCGGGGGATTCAGGGATCATGCAGCGCGCGTTTTCGGCGATTGTTATTTTTGTGAGCCTTTTTGCCGCTACCCTGGCGCAAGCTCAGCAAAGCTTCTGGGTTCAGCTCGAAGCAAACCGCACCTTGCGCGAGGCCGAAGCCTCGGCGCGGAATTTCGCCCAGTCGCTGCCCGACGTGAATGGCTTTCGCCTCGGCGCCGGGGGCTGGTATGGCGTCGCGCTCGGCCCCTACACCGAGGCCGCCGCCACCGAGCGCTTGCTGGCCCTTCGCGGCCAGGGGGCGATCCCGATGGATGCCTACATTTCCGATGGTGCGAGCTATGCCCAACAATTCTGGCCGGTCGGGGCAAATGCGCTGGCCGAAGTTCCCGCCCCGGCACCGCAAGCGGCCCCCGCGCCGGTATCCGAGCCACCCCTTGAGCCGGTGGCTGTCGCCGAGCCTGCGGCGGAGCCCGAGCCCATGGCCGAGCCTATCATCATTGAGCAAACCCGGGCCGAAGCGTTGGCCTCCGAGCGCACGCTCGATGGCGACGCGCGCAAACAACTGCAGATTGCCCTGCAGTGGGAAGGTTTCTACCGATCGCTGATCGACGGCGATTTCGGCCCCGGCACCCGTGGCGCCATGGCCGCCTGGCAGGCCGCGCGCGGCTTTGAGGAAACCGGCGTGCTCACCACCCGGCAGCGCGCCGAGCTCCTCAAGGGCTACACCGACGCCCTCGCCTCGATCGGGCTTGGCCCGGTGATTGACGGCGAAGCCGGAATTGCCCTCGACCTGCCCCGCGCGATGGTGCGTTTTTCGCGCTACGAAGCCCCCTTTGCCCATTACGAAGGCGATCAGGGCGTGCGCGTGGTGCTGATCAGCCAGCGCGGCGACCGCGCCACGCTCTATGGGCTCTATGACATCTTGCAAACGCTGAAGGTCGTCCCGCCCGAAGGCCCGCGCAACCGGCGCGATGGCGAATTTACCATCGAGGGTGCCGACAGCGAGATCCTCTCCTACACCTATGCCACGCTCGCCGATGGCGCGGTGAAAGGCTTCATGCTGATCTGGCCGCAGGGCGACCGGGTGATCAACCCCGAAACGGGTGAGGCGGCCTTCGAGGTTGACCGCCGCCACGCCCTGGTGCTCGACGCGATGCGCGCGAGCTTTGCCTCGACCGGGCCGCAGGCGCTCGACGACAACGCCGGGCTCGACAGCGCCACCCAGTCGATCGACCTTGTTTCCGGGCTTGAGATTCGGCGCGCCGAGAAAGCCCGCTCGGGTTTCTTCGTCTCGCCCCAGGGCGCGGTGGTGACCACCGTCGAGGCCGTGACCGGCTGCACCCGGATCACGCTGGACGAAAGCTACGATGCCGCCGTCACGGCCACCGACGAAGCCCTCGGAATCGCGCTGCTCACCCCGGCCCGGCCGCTGGCCCCGTTGGCGGTGGGCGAATTGCTCGCCTTCGAGCCCCGGCT
>MNZL01000008.1 GCA_001873585.1 Rhodobacterales bacterium CG2_30_65_12
ACATGATGAGCAGCGATTCGGCTGAATCCACGGCGCAGAGCAATATTCTTGCGGGTCTGGCCAGTCTGCGCCATGTGCGGGAAATCAACGTTCTGCTGGCGCTCATCGTCGTCGGTGCTCTGATCAGCTTCGCCTCGCCCTACTTTTTGTCCACCAACAACCTGATGGGGGTGTTCCGTGCGTTTTCGCTCACCGCGATCATGTCGATCGGCATGGTGATGGTGATCATCACCGGGGGATCGACCTTTCGGTGGGCTCGGCCATGGGCTTGAGCTCGCTGGTAACCGCGCTCGCCTTTGAAGCCGGCCTGCCGCTGGGCTTGGCCATCGCCTCGGGTCTCGGGGTCGGGGTCGCCTTCGGGCTGTCGAACGGGTTGCTGATAACCGCCATCGGCCTGCCGCCCTTCATTGCCACTCTGGGCACGCTCTCGATCGGCCGGGGGCTCATGTACATGATCACCCACGGCGTGCCTGTTACCCCGGATACCCCGAAAGCGTTTTCCTTCATCGGCCAGGGCTACATCGGGCCGGTGCCGGTGGTGATCATGGCGCTGCTGATGGTGGTGTTCGCACTGATGATGAGCCGCACCCGCTTTGGGCGCCACATCTATGCCACCGGTGGCAACGAACAGGCCGCGCGCCTCTCGGGCGTCAAGGTCAACCAGGTGAAGCTCTCGGTCTACGTGCTGTCTTCCGTGATCGCCTCGATCGCCGGGATCATCGGGTTCTCGCGCTATTTGTCAGCAGAGCCGGCCTCCGGCTTCGGCGCTGAACTCGACGTGATCGCCGCGGCTGCCATCGGCGGCGCCAGCCTTGCCGGCGGCGTGGGTTCGGTCGCGGGTGCCGTGATCGGCGCGGCGCTGGTCGGCGTGATCGCCAACGGCGTCGTGCTGCTCAACATCAACACCTATGCCCAGCAAGCCATCACCGGGGGCGTGATCCTGATCGCGGTGAGCATCGACGTGCTGCGCAATAGATACTCGGGAGGAAACTGATCATCACAGAGCCACAAATACCACGCGAAACCAATGATATGACGCTCAAAATGAGCAAAACAAGGAGGAAACTACCATGCGAAATATCCTGAAATTCACCCATGCCGCAGTCATCGCTGCCGCCCTGATGGGCGCCTCCACCGCGATGGCCAAGGACGCAAGCGAAATCACCGTCGCCCTGGTTCCGAAGGTAGCCGTGCCGTTCTTCGACGATTGCAACGCCGGCGCCCAGGAAGCGGCCGATGCGCTTGGCGTGAACTACCAGTGGGTGGTTCCGCAAAACACCCAAGGCTCGACCCAGGTGAAGATCATTGAAGATCTGATCGCACGCCAGGTTGACGGCATCGCCATCTCGGTAAACGAACCGAAGTCGGTAGAAGGCGTGATCCAGCAGGCGGTAGACGCCGGCATCAAGGTGCTCACCTTCGACAGTGACAGCGCCAACTCGGCCCGCTCGCTGTATATAGGCACCATCAACGAGCAGGCCGGCGTGACCATGGGCAACTCCATGGCCGAGGCCATCGGCGGTGAGGGTAAAGTGGCCATCATCACCGGCCAGCTCGGCGCCTCCAACCTCAACGAGCGGATCGTCGGCGTGGAAAAAGCGCTCGAAGCCCACCCGGGCATCGAAATCGTGGCGCTCGAAGGCACCGAGGACGATCTTGCCCGCGCGGTTTCGGTGACCGAAGCGATCCTGCGCGCCAACCCCGATCTTGCCGGCATCTTCGGCATCTCGCAGGTTGGTGGCCCGGCGGTGGCCAAGGTGCTCGAACAGCGCGAGTTCAACGAGATGGCCGGCGCTCTCAAGGTGTTTGCCTTCGACGATCTGCCGGACACGATCCGCGGCGTGAAGGAAGGCTACATCACCGGCATCATGGTGCAGCGTCCGGTCACGATGGGCCGGCTCTCCGTGGAGCAGCTCGTTGCCCAGATCCAGGGCGAGGTGTCCAACCCCGAGAACATCGATACCGGTGTGACCGTGGTGAACGCCGACAACCTCGACAGCTACACGAAGTAAACACAACCCGGGCAGGGTCCCTCGGGACCCTGCCATTCCATTCCCTTGCCAGACGCAGAGAAAACCATGACCCTGTTTCTTGAAATGGCCGGCATTTCCAAGACCTTCCCGGGCGTCAAGGCGCTCGATCAGGTCGACCTGCGCCTGACCCTTGGCGAGGTTCACGTTCTGGCCGGCGAGAACGGTGCCGGCAAGTCGACCTTGATGAAGATCCTGACAGGCGTTTATCGCGCCGATCCGGGCGGCAAGATGTGGGTGGACGGCCGCGAGACGACGATCCACGATCCGGTGCATGCGCGCGCGCTCGGCATCTCGATCATCTACCAGGAACTCGCGGTGGTGGATAACCTGACCGTGGCCGAAAACATCTTTCTCGCCCGCGAACCCAAGACCGCGATCGGCCTGCTCGACAGGCGCAAGATGAACGCCGCTGCGCAAAAGGTGCTCGACGAGCTGGAAATGAATATTCGCCCCACCGCGCAGGTTGGCCGGCTTTCGATCGGCCAGAAACAGATGGTCGAAATCGCCCGCGCGATTTCCTATCAGTCCCGCCTGATCATCATGGACGAGCCCACCGCTTCGCTGTCGCACCACGAGGCCAATACGCTCATTCGCATCGTCAAGCGCCTCGCCGCGCAGAACATCGGCATCGTCTACATCTCGCACCGGCTCGACGAGATCTTCGAGATCGCCGACCGGGTGACAGTGCTGCGCGATGGGGTTACGGTCGACAGCGCCCCGATTGCCGAGATGAGCCGCGAGCGGTTGGTGCGCAAGATGGTCGACCGCGATCTTGACCAGCTTTTCGGCACCCACCTGAGCCACGGCACCGACGAGGTGCTGCTCGCGGCCCGCGGTCTTACCCTGAAGAAGCACCGCGCCCAAGGCGCGCCGGTGCGCGACGTGAGCTTCGATCTGCGCAAGGGCGAAATTCTCGGCTTCTTCGGCCTGGTGGGCTCCGGGCGCACCGAGGTGATGGAAATGATTTTCGGTGCGCGCGGCTACGAAGGACAGATCACCATCGAAGGCCGGCCGGCGCAGATCCATTCGCCTTCGGCCGCCATCGCCCATGGCATCGGCTTTGTGACCGAAGATCGTCAGGGCCAGGGCCTTGTGCTGGGCATGTCGGTGCGGGAAAATTTCAGCCTCACGCACCTCGCCGACTACTGCCGCCTCGACTGGGTAAACCGGACGCGAGAGAGCGCGGCCTGCAAAGAGTTCATCCGGGTGCTGGGGATCAAGACCCCGAGCCCGGAACAGAAGATCCAGAACCTCTCCGGTGGTAATCAGCAAAAGGTGGTGATCGCCAAATGGGTAGCGCGTCGGCCACGCATCCTGATCGTTGACGAGCCAACCCGTGGCATCGACATTGGCGCCAAGGCAGAAGTGCACACGCTGTTGAACAAGCTGGCCGCCGAGGGCATGTCGATCATCGTCGTCTCCTCGGACTTGCCGGAGATCCTCGCCATCAGCGACAGGATCGTGGTGCTGAAAGACGGGCGGCTGAGCGGCGTGCTGGCCCGCGACGAGGCCAATGAGCAAACCGTCATGTTGGCGGCAACGGCCTGAGGCATCCGCCCCGGGCCGGAACGATTGTAGAAAGAAGGAAGTGTCGTATGACCAAAAGAATCATGTTCACAGGCGGCAGCGGCAAGGCGGGCAAGCACGTGGTGCAATATCTCGTCGATCATGGCTATCAGGTGCTGAACCTCGACACCAAGCCGCTCGACAACCCCAAAGTGCGCACCCTGATTACCGACATCACCGATTCGGGCCAGGTGTTCAACGCGCTGTCGAGCTACATGGGGCTGCACGAGTTCGATCCCTCTTTGCGGGCCCAGCCGGTTGACGCGGTGGTTCACTTCGCGGCAATCCCGCGCATCATGATCACCCCCGACAACGAGCTGTTCCGCATCAACACGATGGGCACCTACAGCGTGATCGAAGCTGCGGCGAAGCTGGGCATCAAGAAAGTGATCATCGCTTCGAGCGAGACGACCTATGGTCTGGTCTTCGCCAACGAGCCGCGCGCGCCGGTGCACTTCCCGCTGGAGGAAGATTACCCGGTCGATCCGATGGACAGCTACGCGCTCTCCAAGATCTGCAACGAAGCCACGGCCAAGGCGTTTGCCCTGCGCTTCGGCATTGATGTCTACGCAATCCGGATCGGCAACGTGATCGAGCCGCATGAATACGATCTGTTCCCCGGCTGGTTCGCCGACCCGGGCTTTCGCAAGCGCATTGCCTGGAGCTACATCGACGCGCGCGATCTGGGCCAGATAACCAAACTGGCGATCGAGAAGGACGAGCTCGGCTTCCAGGTCTTCAACGCCGCCAACGACGATACCTCGTCGGACCTGCCGACGCAGGAGCTGATCGACCGCTTCTACCCGGGCACCCCGCTGACCCGCGAGCTCGGCGAATTTGAAACGCTCTTGTCCAACCGCAAGGCTCGGGAGGTGCTCGGTTTCCGCGAGGAGCATAACTGGCGCAAATATGTGAAGCTCGGCTGAAGCCGACGCTGCAGTGTGTCCGGTCGGCCGCCGTGGCCGGCCGGAGATAGCCCCCAGATGAGCATGACGTCGCGTTTACAGCCAGAACGCCACAGACAATAGTTGACCAGATAGCGATTTCGGGCAGGTGCCCGTGTGCACAGGCAAGGGGTAACGCAAGCGATGACGATCAGACAACGACTGCCGGAGAGAAAGTCGAAGGTGACGGTCAAGGATGTGGCCCGGGCCGCGAAGGTGAGCGAATCCACCGTTTCGCGCATTCTGCGCGACAAGGGGCCGATTGCCGACGATACCCGCGACAAGGTCATGGAAGTGGTCCGCGCCATGGGCTACGTTCCGAACCGGATCGCCGGCTCGCTCGCCTCGCTCAACTCCAACCTCGTCGGCGTGATCGTGCCGTCGCTCTCCAACATCGTGTTCCCCGAAGTGCTTCAGGGCATCCATGCCGGGCTCGAAGCGAACGACCACATGCAGGCGGTGATCTCGATCAGCGATTACGACCCCGACAAGGAAGAGGCGATGATCCGCGGCCTGCTCTCGTGGAAGCCGGCGGCGGTGCTCACGTCCGGTTTCGAGCACACCGAGGCCACGCGGCGGATGCTGGAGTTCAGCGATGTTCGGGTGGTGGAAATGATGGATATCGACAGCGAGCCGATCGACATCGCCGTGGGCATGTCGCATTGCGCCGCCGGCAAGGAAACGGCGCGTCACCTGCTGGCCCGCGGCTATCGGCGCTTCGGCTATGTTGGCCACAATTGGGACAAGGATTACCGCGCCCGGCTGCGTCATCTGGGGTTTACCCAGGTGCTGGCCGAGGCGGGCCTGAGCATCGCCGCCAAGGCCGTCGCCCCCGGCGCCAGCTCGGTGGGCGCTGGTCGGGCGATGACGGCGCAGCTTCTTGGGGGCACGACCCCGGTGGAGGTGATCGTCTACTCGAACGACGATATGGCGGTTGGCGGCGTGTTTCATCTGATGGGCGCAGGGTTGTCGATCCCCGGCCACGTGGCGGTGTTCGGGTTCAACGGGCTCGATATCGGCAAGGAGATGCCGCAGCCTCTTTCAACCATCCGCTCCAATCGGTTCCTGATCGGCAAGAAGTCGATCGACGCGGTGCTGGAGGATCCCCAGCGGCCCGATCAGCGTGCCCGGATTGATACCGGGTTTGAAATCTTCACGGGCGCCACGGCTTGAGGCGCACGCAAAGCAGGAAAGGCAGGCATGAAATGACGCATCCGGCAATTCAGAGGGGCAATGTGGCGGTGGTCACCGGCGCGGCGTCCGGCATCGGACTGGCGATCGCCACCCGGCTGGCGGGGATCGGGCTGAACGTCTGCCTTGCCGACCTGCCCGGCGACAGGCTCGAGGCCGCCGCCGAAGCGGTGCGCACGGCCGGGGCGGCGGCGGTTCTGGCGGTGCCCACCGACGTGGCCGACCCGGCGGCGCTGACGGCGCTTGAGGCGCGGGTGACAGCCGAGCTCGGCCCGGTGAACGTGCTGGTGAACAACGCCGGCATGCAGCCCGGCAGCTCGATCTTCGATGCCGAGGCCAACTGGCAGCGCATCATCGACGTGAACATGTGGGGCATCATCCGCGGTAGCCAGATTCTCGCCCCCGGCATGATCGCCGCCGGCGGCCCTGGGCTGATCGTCAACACCGGCTCCAAACAGGGCATCACCACGCCCCCCGGCGACCCGGCCTATAACGTGTCGAAAGCCGGGGTGAAGGCTTTCACCGAGGCGTTGCAGCACGAGCTGCGCAATATCGACGGCTGCCAGGTGGAAGCGCGGCTGTTCATCCCCGGCTTCGTCTTCACCCCGCTCACCGCCAACGGCCGCACCGAGAAGCCTGCGGGGGCCTGGACGCCCTTGCAGGTGACCGACTTTCTGTTCGACGCGCTCGGGCGGGAGGATTTCTACATCCTCTGCCCCGATGGCGATGTCGACCGCCGCACCGATGAGAAGCGCATCGCCTGGGCGGCGGGCGACATCGTTGAAAACCGCCCGCCGCTGTCGCGCTGGCATCCCGATTACGGCGCCGCCTTCAAGGCATGGCTCGAGAGGTGAGGCAAATACAGATGATCCGGGCGTGGAAGACTGCCGCGATCCCAGGCGATCGGATCGGCAGCGGCAGCGCGACCACACCCGCCGCGATCCGGACGATCCGAGGAGAACACGCATGAGCACGGGCCCCAACAGCAAAGGCGAAACATCAGACATGGCGAGCAAGACAGTAACGGTAGTTGGCCTCGGCTCCATGGGCTACGGCATGGCGCAATCGCTCCTGCGTGCGGGGCACAGCGTGTTTGGCATCGACATCAACCCGGCGCCGGTTGCCCGCCTCGCCGCCGAGGGCGGTCGCATCGCGCCGCTGGCCGAAGCCGTCGCGGCGAGCGATATCGTCGTGCTCGTGGTGCTCAATGCAGCCCAGACCGAGAGCGTATTGTTCGGCCCTGAAGGCTGCGCGCCCGCGCTGCGCGCAGGCGCTGCGGTGATTGCCTGCGCCACCGTGCCGCCGGCGTTCTCACGCGAGATGGAAGCGCGCGCCGCCAGCCTTGGCCTTGCCTACCTCGACGCGCCGATCTCTGGCGGTGCCCTGCGTGCGGCGAAGGGCGAGCTGTCGATCATGGCTTCGGGCAGCCAAGAGGCGTTCGACGGCGCTGCGCCCGCGCTCGATGCGATGGCCGCCAACGTGTTTGACCTTGGGCGAGCCGCAGGCGCGGGCAGCGCGATGAAGGCGGTCAACCAGCTTCTGGCGGGTATTCACATCGCCGCCATGGGCGAGGCGATGGCCTTCGCGGCCAGCCAGGGGCTCGATCTCGCCCGGGTGGTCGAGGTCATCACCCGCTCGGCCGGCAATAGCTGGATGTTTGAAAACCGCGCGCCGCACGTTGTCGACGCCGATTATGCTCCGCGCTCGGCGATCAACATCTGGCCCAAGGATCTGGATATCGTCACCGCGATCGCCGCGGGCGCCCACCTGCCGGTGCCCATCGCCGAAACCGCGCTTGCCCAGTTCCGCGCAGCGGCGGCGGCGGGCGACGGAATGCTCGACGACGCCGCGGTGGTGAAGGTCTATGCTCGCGCCGCCGGGCTCAAACTGCCGGGAGAGGCATGATGCTGCTGGGTTGTATCGGCGACGATTTCACCGGGTCGAGCGATCTTGCCAACACGCTGGCGAGGGCGGGAATGCGCACGGTGCAATACGTGGGCGTGCCCGATCGCCCGGCCGCGCCGGGCGTCGAGGCCGGGGTGGTGGCGCTCAAATCGCGCTCGATCCCGGCGCCAGAGGCGGTGACGCAATCGCTTGCCGCTCTGGATTGGCTGCGCGCGCAGGGCTGCGAGCAGGTCGTGTTCAAATACTGCTCCACCTTCGATTCCACTCCCGAGGGCAACATCGGCCCGGTCGCGGAGGCGCTGGCAGACGCGCTGGACGCCCGCGAGGTGATCTTTTGCCCGGCGTTTCCGACGGCGGGGCGGACGATGTACCAGGGCCACCTGTTCGTTCACGACCGGCTCCTGAGCGAGAGCGGAATGGAAAAACACCCGCTGACGCCGATGACCGACCCCGACCTGCGCCGCGTCCTTGCCCGTCAGGCGAAAGGCAGCGTCGGCCATGTGCCGGCGGCAGCGGTCCGGGCGGGCCCGGATGCGATCCGCGCGCGGATGCAGGCTGAAGACGCGGCTGGTCATCGCCTGATGATCGCCGACGCGCTGGACAACGATGACCTTATGGCGCTCGGGCGCGCGGTGGATGGGCTGAAGCTCGTTACCGGCGGCTCCGGTATCGCGATGGGTCTGGCTGAGAATTTCCGCGCGCGCGGGCGGCTTGCCGGTGACAGCGCTGCCTGGACCGGGCAGCCGGGGCCGGCAGCGCTGCTGTCTGGCTCTTGCTCCAACGCCACTCGCGCCCAGGTCAACCGCCACAAGGTCGCTCACCCGGCCCTCGAAATCAGGGCCGAGGCGCTGATCTCGGGCGACGTTACCCCCAAATCGGCGGCAGATTGGGCGCTCGGCCAAACGGATCTGCCGCTGGTGTATTCCTCGGCCGAGCCGGCAGAGGTGACTGCGGCGCAGGAGCGTTTTGGCCGCGACGAGATCGCCGCGGCCTTCGAGCACTTCTTCGCGGCCACCGCGCGGTTGCTGGTGGCCGGTGGCGTGACCCGGCTGGTCACGGCGGGCGGCGAGACATCTGGAGCGGTGGTCGAGGCCCTGGCCCCGCGCGACCTGGCAGTCGGCCCGGAGATCGACCCCGGCGTGCCGGTGCTGCGCGCGAGCCCGTCGCTGGTGCTGGCGCTCAAGTCGGGCAATTTCGGCGCCGAGGATTTCTTTGCCAACGCTGCGGCGCTGATGGAGCAGGGCACATGAGGAGCGAGGCCGGATTGCGCGAGGATATCTGCTTCTGGGCCGAGAGCCTGTTTGCCCGTGGCCTCACCGGTGGCGCCTCTGGCAACATGTCCGCGCGCACCGAGGATGGCGGACTTCTCGTCACGCCCACGGGGGCCAGTTTCGGCCGGCTCGACCCGGCGCGGCTATCGCGCTTCGATGCCGCCGGAAGCTTCGTGAGTGGCGACAAGCCCACCAAGGAGATGCCGTTGCACGCGGCCTTCTACGACACCCGCAAGAGCGCGGGCGCAGTGGTGCACCTGCATTCGACCCATTCCGTCGCCCTCTCCATGCTGCCAGACAGCGCCTGCGACAACCTCCTGCCGCCGCTCACCGCCTATTCGATCATGCGGCTCGGCAAGGTGCAGCTTTTGCCCTTCTTCGTGCCCGGCGATCCGGCGATGGGCGACGCGGTGCGGGGCCTTGCCGGCAAGCGTTCGGCGGTGGTGCTGGCCAACCACGGCCCGGTGGTGGCGGCGAAGGATCTCGAGGCGGCGGTCTACGCGATGGAAGAGCTTGAGGAAACCGCAAAGCTCGCGCTGATCCTGCGCGGGGCCGGGGCGGTCGCGCTGACCGAGGGGCAAATCGCCCAGGTGGTGACAAAATTTGATGTGGAGTGGGATTGATGGGTTATTCGGCCAATCTTGGATTTCTCTTTACCGAATTGGCGCTGCCCGACCGTATCCGCGCGGCAAAGGCCGCAGGCTTCGAGGCGGTCGAGTGCCATTTCCCTTATGACACGCCGGCGGCCGACGTGGCCGCAGCGCTCGCCGAGACCGGGCTGAAGATGCTCTCCCTCAACACCGTCCCCGGCAACGTGGCGGCGGGCGATTTCGGCCTTGCGGCGCTTGCCGGCCGCGAGGCCGAGGCCCGCGCGGCGGTCGAACAGGCGGTGGCCTATGCGGCCGCGATCGGGGCGGCCAACGTGCACGTCATGGCGGGCAAGACCGATGGCGGCGCCGAGGCTGAAGCCACCTTCCGCGCCAACCTCGCCTTCGCCTGCGATCTGGCTGCGGAACACGGCATGAGCGTGCTGATCGAGCCGATCAACCACCGCGACGTGCCCGGCTACCACCTTGCGCGCGTCGAGCACGCCGCCGATATTATCGCAGCCATGGGGCGCGCCAATCTGCGCCTCATGTTCGACTGCTACCACAGCCAGATCATGCAGGGCGACCTCATCACCCGCGTCCGCGACCACCTCGCGCTGATCGGACACATCCAGATTGCCGCCGTTCCCAGCCGGGCGGAGCCGGACGAAGGCGAGGTGAATTATGCCTGGCTCGTGGGCGCGATCCGTGGCCTCGGGTATGGCGCGCCCATCGGCGCCGAATACAAGCCGCGCAGCGGGCGCACATCAGACGGGCTCGCCTGGCTCGCCGCCCTGCCTGCATGACTGTGCCCTCTCGGCCGCCGCCGTCTGGACCGGTGCGCGCGAAGCGACACAGCATGCGGGGCCCCGGTTTTTGGGTGGATGGTCAGTTCCGCCGGGATTTCCGATCACCGATCAGGCGTTCGTCGTCCTTCAACTCAAGCCACATCGCGTTGACAACTGCAAATCCGGCGGCGAGGGGCAGCCCGAGGAGCCAGGCAAAATACCACATGGTTTCAGTCCCTTTTCAATACATTTGGCCGTTTTCGGCGATCACGTCGTCTTCCGTCACCTTGCCCCACAGCACCTTGTAAACCCAGGCGGTGTAGACAAGGATGAGTGGCACGAAGATCAGCGTGACGACCAGCATCACGAACAGCGTCAGGTGCGACGACGAGGCGTCCCACACCGTGAGCGACGAGTTCGGATCGCTCGACGAGGGCAGGATGAACGGAAACATCGTCAGCCCGACACTGGAAATCACCCCGAAGATCGCCAGTTTTGACCAGAGCAGCGTGCTCACCTCGCGCTTCGCGCGCAGGCCCATTGCCGCCATCACCATGCCGATCAGGCCCATGGCGGGGGCAATGACGATCCAGGGACGGGCCGAATAAGCCGCAAGCCAGGAGCCGCCCTTGGCCACCTCGCTGTGCAGTGGGTTTGACGGGCCGTTGGCCACGATCTCGGAGGTGAAGGTGTAGCCGTCGATGCCGAAAGCGATCCAGACCCCGGCCAGAAGGTAGCCGGCGAAGGCAACGCCTGCGGCATAGAGCCCGATGGCGCGCGCCCGGCCCGCCACCGGGTCTTCGGCCTTGAGGCCGAGCCAGGCGCCGCCGTGCATGATCAGCATCGCCGCCGAAACCACGCCGGCGAGCAGCGCGAACGGGTTTAGCAGGCCAAGGAGCTTGCCATACCACGAGCCTTCATAGACCGGCAGCAGGTCTGGCGTGAGGTGGAACGGTGCGCCTTGCAGCACGTTGCCCACCGCCACGCCAAACAGCAGCGCCGGAACGAAGCCGCCGACGAACAGCGCCCAGTCCCAGCCCGAGCGCCAGGCGGTGCTGTCGCGCTTGGAGCGATACTTGAAGCCCACCGGGCGCAGGATCAGCGCCGCAAGCACCAGCCACATGGCGAGGTAGAAGCCCGAAAAGCTCATCGCGTAGAGCAGTGGCCAGGCGGCGAAGATCGCGCCGCCACCAAGGATGAACCACACCTGGTTGCCTTCCCAGACCGGGCCGACGGTGTTGATCGCGATCCGGCGCTCGGTGTCGGTGCGCCCGACGAAGGGCAGGAGCGCGCCAACGCCCATGTCAAACCCGTCGGTGAGGGCAAAACCGATCAGCAGCACGCCGAGCAGCCCCCACCAGATGACGCGCAAGACGTCGAGAGAAATCAGCTCATGCAAGATCATCGTTCATTACTCCGCAGGGGTTGCGATGGGAGACCCCGACACCGTGCGGTGCAGCCGCTCGGCGTGGTCGTCCATCCACAGTTCGGTTTCCTTCACATCCATGAACGGGCCTTTGCGGATGTATTTGAGCATCAGGCCCATCTCGATGATGAAGAGGATGGTGTAGAAGGTCAGGAAGCCCACGAAGGTCAGCGCGACCTCAGTGATCGACAGGGCGGAAACGCTCATCGCCGTCGGCAGCACGCCGTCCACCGTCCAGGGCTGGCGGCCGAACTCAGCCACGAACCAGCCCATTTCGGCGGCGATCCAGGGCGCCGGGATCATCCACACCGCGAGGCGCAGCGACCAGCGCGGGAAGTCCATGCCCTTGAACGAGGCGCGGAGGAAGAAATAGCCCATCGTGGCGATGAAGCCGAAGCCAAGCGCCACCATGATCCGGAACGCCCAGAACAGCGGCCAGACCGTGGGGATTGTATCCTCGGCTGCGAGGGTTATCTGCGCTTCGGTCGCGGTGGTCGGATCGTCGGTGTATTTGCGCAACAGGAAAGCATAGCCGAGGTCGGCGGAATGTTCCTCGAAGGTGGTTGTCACCGCCGGGGCGACGGCGTCGCGCTCGGTGCGAATCTGCATCAGCGCGCCGTAGGCGATCATGCCCGAACGGATACGCTCCTCGGCCCGTTTTTCGAGATCGTTGATGCCGGGAATATCGGTTGTCAGCGAGCGCGTGCCGATAATGCCCATCACCCAGGGAATGTGGATGGCGTATTTCGTCTCGCGCGCGTCCTGGTCGGGGATGCCGATCAGGGTGAACGCAGCCGGCGCTTCATGGGTGTCCCACATCGCCTCCATGGCGGCGAGTTTCATTTTCTGGTTATCGGTGGCCGAATAGCCCGATTCATCCCCGAGGACGACCACCGAGAAGGCCGAGGCCAAACCGAAGGCTGCGGCCACGGTGATCGAGCGGCGGGCCAGGTCGATATGACGGCCCCGCAGCAGATACCATGCGGAAACGCCGATCACGAAGACGCTCGCGGTAACGTAGCCCGCCGAGACGGTATGCACAAACTTGGCCTGCGCCACACCGTTGAACAGAACCTCGCCGAACGAGGTCATCTCCATCCGCATCGTCTGCGGGTTGAAGGCGGCGCCCACCGGGTTCTGCATCCAGCCGTTGGCGATCAGGATCCAGAGCGCCGAAAAGTTGGAGCCAATGGCGACGAGCCAGGTCACGACCGCGTGTGCGGGCTTCGACATCTTGTCCCAACCAAAAAACATCAGGCCGACGAAGGTGGCTTCGAGGAAGAAGGCCATGAGCCCCTCGATCGCCAGCGGCGCGCCGAAAATGTCGCCGACATAATGCGAGTAGTACGACCAGTTCATCCCGAACTGGAATTCCATGGTGATGCCGGTGGCAACACCAAGTGCGAAGTTGATGCCGAAGAGCATGGCCCAAAATTTGGTCATCTGCCGCCAGATTGGGCGGTTGGTCATGACATAGACCGTCTCCATGATCGCCACGATGACCGAGAGACCAAGCGTGAGCGGCACGAAGAGGAAGTGGTACATTGCTGTCATGGCAAATTGCAGCCGCGACAGCTCTACTATTCCAAATTCCATGATTGTCTCCCGTGACACGGCTCTTGCCGCCCTTTGGGGCGGAAGGCGTCTGTTCATTGCTGTGTCCCTTGGGGCAGTGATACCTCAGGGACGATTCGTAATCAAAACTGAATCGTTGCAGCGACTATATGTCATTAAACATGTATTTAAGATGCGACTTTATGTCAGGTCCAGCCGATTGTCGGCCCAGACCTGCTCCACCTTGCGGTGCGCGGCGATCAGGATCGCCGCGTCGGGCAGGGCGGCGCGCAGGGCGGCCAGAAGCGCGCGCGCGGTCGGCTGGTCGAGCCCCTCGGTCGGCTCGTCGAGCAAGAGAAGCTTCGGGTGGCGCAAA
>MNZL01000026.1 GCA_001873585.1 Rhodobacterales bacterium CG2_30_65_12
CTTCGACCAGCGCGATCCGGTCTTCATCGCGGCCCGTCTGGCGCAGATAGCGCAGGGTTTCATTGTCAACCGGGAAGAAGCCGCAGGTGGCGCCGTATTCGGGGGCCATGTTGGCAATCGTTGCGCGCTGGGCGAGCGGCAGGTTGTCGAGGCCGGGCCCATAGAACTCCACGAACTTGCCGACCACGCCGTGCGCGCGCAGCATCTCCACCACCTTGAGCACGAGATCGGTGCCGGTGGTGCCTTCTGTCATCGCGCCGGTGAGCTTGAAGCCCACCACCTCCGGGATCAGCATGCTGATCGGTTGGCCGAGCATTCCCGCTTCCGCCTCGATCCCGCCCACACCCCAGCCGAGCACCGCAAGGCCGTTGATCATGGTGGTGTGGCTGTCGGTGCCGACCAGCGTGTCGGGGTAGGCGACCGCTTCGCCGTTCTGGTCGGTGTCGGTCCAGACCGTCTGGGCGAGGTATTCGAGGTTGACCTGGTGGCAGATGCCGGTTCCCGGCGGCACCACGCGGAAATTGTCAAACGCGGTCTGGCCCCACTTGAGAAACTTGTAGCGCTCCATGTTGCGCTCATATTCGCGGTCGACGTTCATCTGGAAGGCGCGCGGGGTGCCGAACTCGTCGATCATTACCGAGTGGTCGATCACCAGATCGACCGGCACCAGCGGATTGATCTTGTGGGCATCCCCGCCAAGTGCCTTGATCCCGTCGCGCATCGCCGCAAGGTCGACCACCGCTGGCACGCCGGTGAAATCCTGCATCAAGATCCGGGCCGGGCGATAGGCGATCTCGCGCGGGTTCTGACCACCGTTCTTGCCCCAGTCGGAAAACGCCTTGATATCGTCTACGCTCACCGTGCGCCCGCCGTCTTCGAAGCGCAGCAAATTCTCCAGCACCATCTTCAGTGCGGCCGGCAGGCGGGTGAATTCGCCAAGCCCTGCGGCCTCGGCGGCGGGGATCGAATAATAGGCGAAGCTGGCGCCGCCGGCGCTCAGGGTCTTGCGGGTCTTGGCGGTGTCTTGGCCGACAATGATCGTCATCGGGCTCCTCCTCGGTTGAGCGGTTTGGCTTGATGTGCCCGCAGGCGCGGATCAGCGCAAGGGGTTTCATGGGAAATTGTATACCATTGCACACCGCGTTGCAATCACCGTCTGCGCCCTCGGTTCACCCGCGTGTTGCAGATCATCGCAAAACCTTGATTGGCCGGTGAAGCGCTGCCCGGTCTAGACAGGGGCGCAGCCAACGGACCCAAACCCCATGCCCCTTCGCCCCTTCGCGATTCTTGCCCTGATGATCTCTTTCGCGTCCGCCCCGGCGCTGGCCGAGCCGCGGCCGGTGGTGGTGGTGGAGCTGTTCACCTCGCAAGGCTGCGCGTCGTGCCCGCCCGCCGATGCTCTGATCGCCGAATTGGCAAAGCGCGACGATGTGCTGCCGCTGGCTCTGCATGTCGACTACTGGGATTATATCGGCTGGGCCGACAGCTTCGCCAGGCCAGAAAACACCGCGCGCCAGAAGGCCTATGCCCGGATGGCGCACTCCGGTTCGATTTACACACCGCAAATCGTTGTCGGCGGGGCCGACCAGGTGGTCGGCTTCAAGCCGATGCGGGTGGCGGATTTGATGCAGGCGCAGCGCGCAGCCGGGGTGCCGGTGGAAATCCGGTTTGACCGGACCGAGGACGGAGGCTTGCGCGTGCGCTGTCTCGCGCACCCCGGGGCGGAGCTGCCGGCGGCGATCAACGTCGATCTCGTCGGCTACCTCGGCCAAGCCGCCGTCGAGATCATCCACGGCGAGAACGCTGGCAAAACCATCACCTACGCCAATATCGTCCAAAGCTGGGAGCGGCTCGGAACCTGGGATGGGCGCGGGGTGTTTGACGCCACCGCGCAGGCCCCAGGCACTGGCATGTTGGCCGTGATCGTCCAGGTTCGGGGGCCGGGCCGGGTGCTGGCCGCGTTCAAGGTCGAGTAAGCCGCGCGCGCTTGGCGGTGCCCTGCATCGCGCCCGGCGGCGACGATCACGCTCGCGCCGATCACCGAGGGCCCGGCAGGGAGCGCCCAGACCACGGGCAGTTCCGCCGAGAATCCCCGCCGAGCGTGGCCGTTTTGCCCGGTCAGCCGGCCAACGTCACCAGCGCGTGGCGCTTCCTGCCCGCCGAGAGCTTGATCGGCTGGGCGAGATCGGCGGCGGTGATCATCAGCCCCGGATCGGTCACGTCGGCGTCGTTCATCCTGGCGCCGCCATCGGCCATCAGGCGCTTGGCTTCCTTGCCCGACTGGGCGAGTCCGGTGCGCACGAACGCCTGCACAATCGAAAGGCCATCGCCAATCTCGTCCGCGCTCAGCGCCAGCGTCGGCAGATCGTCACCCACACCGCCCTTTTCAAACACGTCGCGCGCCGTCGCCGCTGCCGCCTGTGCCGCCGCGCGGCCATGCAGGAGCGTGGTCACCTCGTTCGCCAGCACGATCTTGGCGTCGTTGATCGCAGCGCCCTCGGCGGCGCCGAGCCGCTCGCACTCCTCCAGCGGCAATTCGGTGTAGAGCTTGAGGAACCGGCCAACGTCGGCGTCGGTGGTGTTGCGCCAGAACTGCCAGAACTCGTAAGGGCTGAGCATCTCGCTGTTGAGCCACACCGCGCCTTGCTGGCTCTTGCCCATCTTCTTGCCGTCGCTGGTGGTGAGCAGCGGCGAGGTGAGGCCGAAGATCTCCACGTCGAGCACCCGGCGGGTGAGGTCGATCCCGTTGATGATATTGCCCCACTGGTCGGAGCCGCCGATCTGCAACCGGCAGCCGTAGCGGCGATTGAGTTCAAGAAAATCGTAAGCCTGCAGGATCATGTAGTTGAATTCGAGGAACGAGAGAGATTGCTCGCGGTCGAGTCGCGATTTGACGCTTTCAAACGAGAGCATCCGGTTTACCGAGAAGTGCCGGCCGATGTCGCGCAGAAAGTCGAGGTAATTGAGCCGGTCGAGCCACTCGGCGTTGTTGACCAAGAGGGCGTCGGTGGGGCCGTCGCCAAAGCTGACATAGGCTGAAAATACCTCGCGGATACCGGCAATGTTGGCATCGATCTGGTCGGGCGTGAGCAGCGGGCGCTCGTCGGCGCGAAAACTCGGATCGCCCACCTTGGTGGTGCCGCCGCCCATCAGCACGATCGGCCTGTGGCCGGTCTTCTGCAACCAGCGCAGCATCATGATCTGGATCAGGCTGCCGACGTGCAGCGATTTCGCCGTGGCGTCAAAGCCGATATAGGCCGGGACTACGCCGTTCACCAAGGCCTCGTCGAGCCCCTGGTAATCGGTGCAGTCGGCAAGAAAACCGCGCTCGATCATCACGCGCATGAAGTCGGATTTCGGGTGGTAGGTCATCGGGTTCGCGTCCATATTTCGGCTCGTGCCTCTATATCGGGGGCCGGGGCGGAGGGGAAGCCATGAAGGGTGCGGGGCCTGTGCGTGTGTTGGGGGCGATGTCGGGCACCGCGCTTGATGGCGTCGACGCGGCGGTGATCGAAACCGACGGCGCGCGCATTGTCGGCTTTGGCGAAAGCGGCTACCGCGCCTATACCGACGCCGAGCAGGCGACGATCCGGGCGGCGCTGGGGCGCTGGCCGGGCGAGCCGGGGGTGGCGGCGGCGGCGCTGGTGGTGGAGGCGGCCCATGCCGAGCTGCTGGCGCTGTTCAAGGATGTGGCACTGATCGGCTTTCACGGCCAGACACTTGCACATGAGCCGCACGGGCGCGGCACTCACCAAGCGGGCGACGGCGCGCGGCTGGCGCAGGTGCTGGGCCGCCCGGTGGCCTGGGATTTTCGCAGCAATGACGTGGCGCTGGGCGGCGAGGGCGCGCCGCTGGTGCCGTTCTACCACTTCGCGCTGGGCAAATGGCTTGGGGCCGGGGTGCCCGTGGCGTTCCTCAACCTTGGCGGTGTTGGCAATCTCACCTGGGTGGACCCGACAGCCGAGCGGCCCGAAGACCCGGGCGCGCTCCTGGCTTTCGACACCGGGCCGGGCATGGCGCCGCTCGACGATCTGGTCGCGGCCCGCCTCGGCCAGCCGCTCGACGAGGGTGGCGCGCTTGCCGCCTCGGGCACGGTGGCGCAAGATGTGGTCGCCACCTTCCTCGCACATCCCTATTTCTATCGCATTCCGCCCAAGTCGCTTGACCGCAACGGGTTTGCCGAGCTGGCCGGCGCGGTGGCCGGGCTGTGCGACGCCGATGCGGCGGCCACGCTCGCCGCGTGCACCGTGGCTGCGGTTGCGCGCGGGATCGAGCATTGCCCGGTGCCGCCCGAGCGGCTCTACGTCACCGGCGGCGGGCGGCACAACGCCGCCGTGATGGCGGGCCTCGCGGCCGCGCTTGATATGCCCGTGGAGCCGGTTGAGGCAGTCGGGCTTGATGGCGATATGCTGGAGGCGCAAGCTTTCGCCTTCCTCGCCCTGCGCGTAGCGCGCGGGTTGCCCACGTCATGCCCCTCCACCACCGGCGTGGCGGCCGCGGTGGGTGGTGGGATCATCTCAAAGGCGGATTGACTCACCAAGACCGCCGCGCCCGGGCTAGCCTTGCGGCGCGTCCGCCGCCCAGGGGTAGGGGCGCAGGAAGGTGGCGTTGCCGCTCGCCAGTTCCAACACCGCGCCGGCAGGCGAAACCTCGATCAGCCGGCCAAGCGGGGTCCGCTCGCCCACCGCGCCGGTGATGATCGACCCGTCCGACATGCGGATGATCGCCCGCATCGCATCCTCTGGCCCGGCAACGCCGACGAGCGCCGCCGCGTCGAGCGGGATCAGCGCTCGCCGGGTGGCGTTTTGCGCCACGAACGCATTGGGCGCGCCGCCGTTGAGGTTGGTGCTCACATCCGCCATCTGCCCGCTCCGTTCTGGTCCGGTGCGGGCAGGATTGCACGAAAGAGGTTAAGCCGTGGTTAGTCCGCGAGCAGCGCGGTGATGTCTTCGCCAGCGTCGGCGTAGATCGCGGTGAGCCGGCGCGCGTCGATTCCCGCGTTCTGAACCCGGTGCAGCGCGGTGCCGGGCTGGGGCTGCAAGCGCGGCGGCTGGCCAGGTGGGCCAGACACGAGGTTGCAGGGCACCGGCTCGGCCGCCGTGAAGCCGGGCAGGGCATTGGCAAGCCAGGCGAAAGCGCCGGGAAAGGGTGTGTCGTCGGCCCGTGCCGAGAGCCAGGCCAGCCAGCTTTCCTGCGAGACGCTGCCCCAGCAGGCGAAGGCAAACACCGTGCGCGCGCCAATGATCGGCAGGAGCAGCTGCGCGCGCAGAAAGCGGTGGCCTTGAAGCGTGCAATAGAGCGGCGAAAGCCTGTCGTCTCCGACGTCGAGCGCCTTGTCGCCAGGGGCGAGCGCACCATGCGGCCAGCCGTCGGGGTAGGGCAGGGCGAGCGCAATCAGTCCGCCGCGCGCCATCAGCTTTTGCCAGCGCGGATCGGCAATGATCACGCCGGCATCGCCGCTCATTCCGCCGCTTTCAATTGGAAGCCCCTGGCGATCATGTCGGACGGGGCGACGGGGTATTCGCCGGAGAAGCAGGCATCGCAATATTGCGGGTTGGCGGCGTTGCGCGCGGCCTCGCCCACGGCGCGGTAGAGCCCATCGAGCGAGACAAACTTCAAGCTGTCGACGCCGAGGAAAGTGCGCATTTCTTCCTCGTTCATCGTCGCCGCCAGAAGCTTCGAGCGCTCGGGCGTGTCGACGCCGTAAAAACAGGGCCAGGCGGTGGGCGGGGAGGCGATGCGAAAATGCACCTCCTTGGCGCCGGCATCAAGGATCATCTCCTTGATCTTGCGGCTGGTGGTGCCGCGCACCACCGAATCGTCGACCAGCACCACCCGCTTGCCCTCGATCAGGGTGCGGTTGACGTTGAGCTTGAGCCGCACGCCCATGTTGCGGATCTGCTCGGTGGGCTCGATGAAGGTGCGGCCCATGTATTGATTGCGGATGATTCCCATGCCGTAGGGAATCCCGCTTTCATGGGCAAAGCCGATCGCGGCCGGGGTGCCCGAATCGGGCACCGGACAGACGATATCAGCCTCCACCGGCACCTCGCGCGCCAGTTCCACGCCGATCTGGCGGCGGGTTTCATAGACCGAGCGACCGCCGAGAATTGAATCGGGGCGCGAGAAATAGACGTGCTCGAAAATGCAGAACTTCGGGCTGCGCGGCCGGAACGGCCGGCGGCTTTCCACGCCCTCGTCCGAGATCACCACCATCTCGCCCGGCTCGATCTCGCGCACGAACTTGGCGCCGATGATATCGAGCCCGCAGGTTTCGGAACTCAGCGCCCAGCCCTCGCCCGCGCCGATCTCGCCCAGCACCAGCGGGCGCACACCGAGCGGATCGCGCACGCCGATCAGCTTGGTGCGGGTCATGGCGACGATGGAAAAGGCGCCTTCAACCCGGCGCAGCGCGTCTTCCATCCGGTCGGGTATGGTCTTGGCCATGGATTTGGCCATCAGGTGAATGATGCACTCGGTATCCGAGCCGGATTGGAAGATCGAGCCGCGTTCGATCAGGTCGTGGCGCAGCTCCAGGGCGTTGGTGATATTGCCATTATGCGCGATCGCCGCGCCGCCGAGCGAGAACTCGCCGAAAAACGGCTGCACGTCGCGGATTGCCGCGCCCTTCTTGCCGGCGGTGGAATAGCGCACATGGCCGATGGCAACGGGGCCAGGCAGCGTTTCCATAAGGCTCGCCCTGGTGAAATTGTCGCGCACATAGCCAAAGCGGCGCACCGAGTTGAAGCCCTGTTTCGGGTCGTGGCTGACGATCCCCCCGGCTTCCTGGCCGCGGTGCTGCAGCGCGTGCAGGCCGAGGGCAACGAAGTTGGCCGCGTCCTTGGGGCCGAGCACACCGTAGACGCCGCACTCCTCCTTGAGCTTGTCGTCATCAAAAGGGTGGGCGGGCGGCATGAAAGCGCAGGAGGTCATGGTTTGGGCGAATCCTGTGGGCGCGGGATGGCCCTCTCATACGGGTTCGCGCGGCTGCTGTCACGGCCCAAGCGCCACGATGTGACGTTTGCATGACACTTGGACACAGGTCTTGACCAGGTGGAAAAATATGGGCGGGCAAGGGCTTGCGCCCCGATCCGGACTCACTCGGCGGTGGTTGTGGTGGCAGTGGTGCCCGGCCCGGCGGCGGTGCAGCTGGAAACGAGCGCTTCATAGCGCGCGACGATCCAGCCCGGCGCGTCTTTGGGGATTTGTTCGTCGATCCTGCCGCTGGTGCGGGCAAAAATCTTGGCGGTGCGCGAATTGTCGACCATCGGGATCGCCTCGGTGAGGATCACCCGATCATAGATCACCAGCGCGATGGCCACCAGCACAAGCCCGCGCAGCACACCGAAGACAAAGCCGAGCGCCTGATCGACGCCGCCGAGCGCCGAACGCTGGATAGCGGAGGAAAACAGCGGCGTGAACAGTGATACCACCACCAGCGCCAGCGCCAGCACCCCGGCGAAGGCGGCGATCACCGAAAGCTCGCAGCTGTCGGCGATGAAATCCTTGAGCACCGGGATTTCCTTGATCAGCGGCACCGCGCGCGGGGCGAACATGTAGGCGACCACGGCGGCAATCACCCAGCCGGCGATCGACATGCCTTCGCGCACGAAGCCGCGCGAGTAGGCGAGGATGGCCGAAACCAGGATAACCAGCGCCACCGCGCCGTCGACAATCGTGAATCCGTCCATGTTGTTCCCCGTGCTCGGGCCTCAGCCCGCTCCGAACGTTTCGCCGACGAAGGTGATGAGATCGGCCATGGTATTGAGCCGCATGCCGCTCATTTGGCCCACCTTGGATCCTTTCGGTGCGATAGCCGTTGTGAAACCAAGTTTTTGCGCTTCTTTCAACCTGTTTTCGGCCTGCGTCACCGGGCGCAGGGCGCCAGAGAGCGATATTTCACCGAAAACAACCATATCGCGTGGCAATGCCGCATCTTCGCGCGCACTCAGGAGTGCTGCGGCCACGGCGAGGTCGGCGGCGGGCTCGGTTACCCGCAAGCCGCCGGCCACGTTGAGATAAACGTCAAGCCCGGTGAAGGGGATGCCCACCCGCGCTTCGAGCACGGCGAGGATCATGGCGAGACGGCCCGCATCCCAGCCCAGCACCGAGCGGCGTGGCTGGGCCAGCGGCGAGGGGGCAACAAGCGCCTGAAGCTCGACCAGCACCGGCCGCGTGCCCTCGATCCCGGCAAACACCACCGAGCCCGGCGCAGGCTCGTCGCGGTCGGCGAGAAACAGCGCCGAGGGGTTGGCCACTTCCGCCAGCCCGGCGCCTGTCATTTCGAATACGCCGATCTCGTCGGCCGGGCCAAAGCGGTTTTTCACCGCCCGCAGGATGCGAAACTGGTGGCCGCGCTCACCTTCGAAGTAAAGCACGGTATCAACCATGTGCTCGACCACCCGGGGGCCGGCGATCTGGCCATCCTTGGTGACATGGCCCACCAGCACGACCGCCACGCCGCGCGACTTGGCAAAGCTCGTCAGCTCATGCGCGGCGGCGCGCACCTGGGAAACCGAGCCCGGCGCACTCTCGACGTTGTCAGCCCACATCGTCTGGATTGAGTCGATCACCACCAGATCGGGTTTTTCCGTCTCCAGCGTGGTCAGAATGTCGCGCAGGTTGGTCTCGGCGGCAAGCTTCACCGGGGCGTCGGTCAGGCCCAGCCTTTGCGCCCGCATGCGCACCTGAGCGCTCGCCTCTTCGCCAGAAACATAAAGGGTTTTCAGATTCTTGCGGGCGAAATTTGCCGCGACCTGCAACAGCAGGGTGGATTTGCCGATTCCGGGATCGCCGCCCACGAGGATGGCGGAAGCGGGCACCAGGCCGCCACCCAGAACGCGGTCGAACTCGTCCATGCCGCTGATCGTGCGCTGCGGCGGGGCTTCCTCGGTGGCAAGGTCGGTGAGCGCCACGGCCCGGCCCCTGAGCGCCCCCAGCGTTTTCGAGGCCGGGCCGGCGGAGAGCGGCTTTTCCTCGGTGATCGAATTCCAAGCGCCGCAGGCATCGCAGCGGCCCGACCACTTGCCATGCGCCGCGCCACAGGCCTGGCAGACGAAGGACGGGGCCCGTGCCATCAGCCGCGCTCCCGTTTCATCGTCAGCAGCCCCACGGCCAGCGAGGCCAGCACGCAGAAGGTGAAAAGATAAAGCCCCCAGGCGGTTTCAACCCGGGCGATGCCGGCGCCTTTGACCACGACGATGTAGAGCGCGATCAGGAAGATGTCGGCCATGGCGAGCTTGCCCAGGAGGTTGATCATCGGCAGCACCTTGCGCCGCATCAGCCCGAACTGCACCAGCGCGATGCCGAGAAGCTTCAACACCGGCGCGAAGATGGCGAAGAACGTCACCAGCAGGGCGAGAAGCACGTCGGTTTCCCAGAGCGACTGCAATCCCGAGACCACGCTGATTTCGTCCATGCCAAACAGCGGCAGGTTGATCCCGGCGCGCAGGAGCGGCGCGAACCAGGCCACGGGAAACAGTGCGATCAGCGCAAGGTTGGCGGCGCGCAGCCACGTCACCGGACCACGCCCCCGGCGGTGCAGGCGTTGGCCGGCGTCACGCTCACGCGTGCGCCCTCGCATAGCGGCGCACATAGCGGGCACCGAGCTGGGTGAGGATCTCGTAGCCGATCGTGCCCGCGGCCCCGGCAAGGTCGTCCACGCCCTGCGGCGCCCCCAGCATGGTGAGCGCCTTCGGCTCTTGGCGCAAATGGGTGATGTCAACGCCGATCAGGTCCATCGAAACGCGGCCAAGGATCGGGCAGGGGATTTCACCCCAGAACAGCACGCCGTGGTTCGACAGGTGCCGCGAAAGCCCGTCGGCATAGCCGCCAGAAACCGTGGCCACGCGGGTGGGCCGATCGGCCACGAAGCTGTTGCCATATCCCACGCTCTCGCCGGCGGCGATGTCGCGGGTCTGGATCACCGGCAGCTCCAGCCCGACCACCGGCTGCGCCTCCTCGAACGGCAGTCCGCCGTAGAGGCCGATGCCGGGACGGGTCAGCTCGAAATGATACTCTGGCCCAAGCAGGATGCCGCCCGTGGCGGCCAGGCTGCGCGGCACCCCGGCGTCGTCCGTCATCTCGCGGAACGTGGCATGCTGGCGGGGGTTCATCTCGTGGCCGGGCTCGTCGGCGCAGGCGAGATGGCTCATCAACAGTCGCGGCCCCTGGCCCAGCACCAGCCCGCGCACGGCGGCCCATTCGGCCGGCTCCATGCCGAGCCGATTCATGCCGGTATCGAGCTGCACCCCAAAGGGATGGCCCGGCAAAGCCTCGAAATGCCGCGTCATCTGCTCGATCGAGTTGAGCATCGGCACCAGGTTCAGATCCCGGATCATGTCGGTGTCGCCGGCCATGTGGCCGGAAAATACGCCAATCTCGGGCCCGGGCCCGAGCGCCTCGCGCAAACCCCAGGCCTCTTCGGCCACGGCGACAAAGAAGCGCCGCGCGCCGGCGGCGGCGAGCGCGCGCGCCACCTTGGCGATGCCGAGCCCGTAGGCATCGGCCTTGATCACGGCGGCGGTCTGCACCTCGGCGTCGCTCAGCGCGTCGAGCGCGCGCCAGTTGGCGGCGATGGCGTCGAGATCAATGGTCAGCTGTGCGGTACTCATGCGCCCCGTTTCCCGCGCATGGCCGCAGCCGTCAAGAGGCAAGGCCCGCGCGGGCTTTCATCTTGCCACAAATGTCCCGCAGGGGTGTGGGGGTGCGAAACCCCCACCCTCAACATCAGTCGTCCGCGAGATGGGTCTCGATCCGGCTCGCCTGATGCAGCGTCATGTGCACCGGGCAACGGTTGGCGATCTCCAGCAGCCGGGCGCGCTGGCTCTCGTCGAGGTCGCCTTCGAGGCGGATACGGCGGGTGAACACGTCGATCTTGAGCGCCCGGCCGCGATCATCCTTCGCGCCGTCGCTTGTGGGCACCTTCTCGTGCGTCACCTCCACCGAGATCCCGGCCACCGGCCATTTCTTCACCCGGGCATACATGCGCATCGTCATCGACGTGCATGAACCGAGCGCGGCCTTGAGAAGCGCGAAAGGGTTTGGCCCCCGGTTTGCGCCGCCGACGTCTTCCGGCTCGTCCGACAGCCAGAAATGGTGCGGGCCGTTGGCCACGGTCTGGGTGTAATGGTCGGGGTCGATCTCGGTGACGCGGACAATGCCCTCGGGCGCTGGCTCGGTCGGCACCGGCATGGCGGCGTGGCTGGGCGCGGCGCTCTGATCCAGCCCGAGGTAGCGGCTCGCCCAGGCGGCGATCACCGTTGCGGCGTATTCGGCATCTTCGGCGCGGCTGATCAGGTGGTCGGCGTCGGCGAGGGTGACGAAGCTCTTCGGGTGCAGCGCGGCCTGAAAGATGTCGGCGGCGTTCTCGATCCCCACCACCGCGTCGCGGGGGGCGTGCATCACCAGCAGCGCCGCGCCAAGACCACGGATCGCCCCGGTCAGCTCCTGCGCTTCAATGTCGTCGAGGAAAGCTTTGGAAATATTGAAAGGTCTCCCGCCGATATCGACCTCAGCCACACCGTTTTTCTCGATCTCGGTGAGTCGGCAGGCGAAGTTGTGCTTCACATGGTCGGGGGCGAAGGGGGCGCCGAGCGTGACAACCGCCCGCACACCATCGAGCCGGGCGGCGGCCTTGAGCACGGCGGTGCCACCAAGCGAATGGCCGATCATCAGGCTCGGCGCCAGCCCCCGCTCGGAAAGCGCCTGCGCTGCGGCGATGAGGTCGCCCACGTTCGAGGCGAAGGTGGTGGCGGCGAAATCGCCGTCGCTGTCGCCCAGCCCGGTGAAATCGAACCGCAGCACGGCAATGCCCGCCTCCGCCAGCCGCGCGGCGATACGCCGGGCAGGCAGGATGTTTTTGGTGCAGGTAAAGCAATGGGCAAACAGCGCCGTGGCCCGCACCGGGCCTTCGGGCAGGTCGAGCCGGCCCGCGAGCGCTCCGCCGTCATGGCCGCTGAAAGTAAAGGTTTCGGTTTTCATGCGTGTGTATCCTCGATCCGGTCCAACAGATGTCGCCCCGGTGGCGGTGGGATGCAACCGGGCCATTGTGCCGCAGTGCCACCGCGCGGATCCGCACGTCTTCGTGACCGCCGCAAAACCGCTGGACGGGGCACAAACGCGCCGTATTCTGGCGTCATGAAAACACATGCGCTCCGCCCCGTATCTGCCCGCCTGTTTGCGCTCGCCCTGATCGCGGCCGTCGCGGCCGTTGCCGCGCTGCCCGATACCGCCTGGGCGCAGGGTTACCGTTATGGCCATTACCAGAAAAACATGGCGTTCGGAAACGAGGCCGAACGTGACCTCGCCGACGATATTCTCGCGCGCAACCCCGATGCGGTGACGCTGCAAGAGGTCAACCGCGACAACGACAAGCTCCTGGCGATGATCGCCGGAGCCTACCCGTCGCAACATTTCTGCATGTTCAAGGGTATCGGCGGCGTGGCCGTGGCATCGCGCTGGCCGCTGGTTGAGGGCAGCGCACAGTGCCTTCGACCGCTTGGCGCCACCGCGATCCAGGTGCAAATGCCAGAGGGGCTCACCTGGGTGATCTCGGTGCACCTCGAAACCCGCGACAAGCCGCGCCATGCCCGCCAGGCCGCGCGCCTTGGTGCGACGCTGGCGCAGATGCAGGGGCCGATGATCGTCGGTGGAGATTTCAACGACACGCCGCAATCGGATCCGGTGCGCAACGTGGCGGACGGGGCCGGCGTGAGCCGGATCGGCAAGGCGATCACCACCCGGCGGGTGGGCGGCGTGCTCGGTGTGCCGATTGATTTCGTTTTCGCCACCGGCGGCGCCGGCACTGTGGCGCAACTGCCCCTGCTTGGGTCCGACCATTATGGGCTCTGGGCCGATTTTACCATGCGCCGCTGACCCGTGCGGGCGGCGGAGTGCTGGTGCTGGCCCGGCTGCCTGAAGGCGCTGCGCGCGGCTTCAGCTCAGGAACGAGAGCACCAGCCCCACCGGATCGCCCTGCGAGATGCCGATGCCGGCGCCGGTAATCGCAGTTGCCCGTGACGACATCACCAGGCTTTCGCGGCCAAGCAGCGCCAGGGTGAGCAGGAACGCCCCCACGGGCAGCGAAAACGCCATCATCGCCACGTTCACTGCATGAATCGCGCCGCGATGCACCAGCGGCTGGGCCCGCGCCACGGCGGGCTCGGGAAATACCCGGTGATCCGCCGCGCGGGCGGGCTGGCGGCGCACCTCGCCGAAAGCCGAGAACGCCCGGTTGCCACGGCGCGGCGGCCTCGGCCTTGGTTCGCCATAGGTGGTCGTGGGAAACAGCGTTGGCCCCGGCGAGCGGTGCCGGGCGGCCACCGGGCGCGGCGCACTGCGGGCGGCGGCTTGCTGGTGCTGGCCCGGCTGCCTGAAGGCGCTGCGCGCGGCTTCAGCTCAGGAACGAGAGCACCAGCCCCACCGGATCGCCCTGCGAGATGCCGATGCCGGCGCCGGTAATCGCAGTTGCCCGTGACGACATCACCAGGCTTTCGCGGCCAAGCAGCGCCAGGGTGAGCAGGAACGCCCCCACGGGCAGCGAAAACGCCATCATCGCCACGTTCACTGCATGAATCGCGCCGCGATGCACCAGCGGCTGGGCCCGCGCCACGGCGGGCTCGGGAAATACCCGGTGATCCGCCGCGCGGGCGGGCTGGCGGCGCACCTCGCCGAAAGCCGAGAACGCCCGGTTGCCACGGCGCGGCGGCCTCGGCCTTGGTTCGCCATA
>MNZL01000115.1 GCA_001873585.1 Rhodobacterales bacterium CG2_30_65_12
CACCGCCGCCTCCGGGGCGCGAATGTCGATGCCGGTCGAGGGCAAGATCGTGCGGGCTTATCAGAAGGGCAAAACCGACGGGATCGACATTTCGGCCAGCGCCGGCGCCCCGGTGCGCGCCGCCGCCGCCGGCACCGTGGCCGCGATCACCCGCGACACCGACCAGGTGCCGATCCTGGTGCTGCGCCACGCCGGTAACCTGCTCACGGTCTACGCCGGGATTGACAAGATCCAGGTGGAAAAAGGCGACAGCGTAAGCGCTGGCCAGCAACTTGCCAGCGTGCGCGCGGCCACCCCGCCGTTCCTGCATTTTCAGGTGCGCGAAGGCACGCTCAGCGTCGACCCGATGGAATATCTGAACTGACGGCGGGCCGTGGCTGAAAGCGTTTGGCAGCCGCGTCGGCAGCCATGGGCCCCGCTTCGCCCGGCTATCTGGGCGCGCCCTGAGTCCAAGGGCCATGCCGCTGCTCCATGCGCCAGCGCAGCTGTATGGCGATATCTGGTTAAGGCATTCTTCCTGTTCATGGAAACAGGACGAACCCTGATGTATACGCAGTCTGGACCGTTCCGGTTGTCCGGTGAAACCGGGGCCCACAGGAGGGCCAGATATCAACTCTACCGGCCTGCAAATCGTTCCTTCGGCTTTACTCTTTCACATACGCCTTCCCATCCGCCGCTGGCGGGCGGGCCTTGCCGATCAGACCGGCCACCACGATCATCGTGGCGATGTAGGGCGCCATGGCGAGAAACTCCGATGGGATCGGCGTGTTGAGCAGCGCAAGCTTCTGCTGCAGCGAATCCGCAAAGCCAAAGACCAGCGCCGCCGCCAGCGCTCCCACCGGGTGCCAGCGCCCGAAGATCATCGCCGCAAGGCCGATGTAGCCCCGCCCCCCGGTCATGTTCTCATCAAACCGGCCAACCGAGCCCAGCGTAAACCAGGCACCGCCAAACCCGGCGACCATGCCGGCGAGGGTGACGTGAAAGTAGCGCGTCCAGTAGACGTCGATCCCGAGCGTGTCTGCCGCGCGCGGGTGTTCGCCCACGGCCCGGGCGCGTAGCCCGCCCTTGGTATAGAACAGATAATAGGTGGATACCCCGACGAGGATCAACGCGCCGTAGACGAACAGGTTTTGCTGAAACAGCATCGGCCCGAGCACCGGAATATCGCCGAGCAGCGGGACCTTCCAGGCGCGGAACACCTGCGCGTTGTTGAGGCTGCGGTTATGCGCGAAAACCTGTGATGTGACGTAACTCGTCAGCCCGAGCACGAGCAGGTTGATCACGACTCCGGCAATGATCTGGTCCATTCGGTAGGTCACCACCAGCGCCGCCAGCATCATGCCGAACATGCCCCCCACCATCACCGCGGCGGCGAGGCCGAGCCAGGAGCCGAGCAGCGAGCCGATCAGCGCGCCGGTAAAGGCGCCGGCCAACAGCATCCCCTCGATGGCGATGTTGATCACGGCAACACGCTCGGAGAGCACACCGGCAAGCCCGCCGAGCGCAATCGGCACCGCGCGCACCATTGTGGCCTGCAGCATGCCGGTGAGCGAAAAGCTCTTGCCTGCGGTGGCCCAGACCAGGAACGCCATGATCACCAGCGCCAGGCCGATACCGATGGAAAGATTGCTCCACCTCACGCCACCGCGCAGGAACTGGCGCACACCCAGAAAGGCGAGCAGCGCCGCCACCAGCAGGTTGAAGCTGCCGGGTACGACGAGATCGCCGAGCACGATGGCGTCGCGCGGGCGCGAGAGCTTGAACGTGGCCACCTCGCCCGTGCCCACGTCGAGCACGAACAGCACCAGGAGCGCCAGCGCGATCAGGATGCCGCCGGTGATTCGGGCCTGCCGGGCCTTGCCTGAGTCGATCTTCTCGCCGCTCGCGGCATTCGTCGTTGCGGCAGTCATGCCTTGCCCCCCTTCGCATCTTTGCGGAAGCCCCATGGGAAGATCGCCCGCACCAACAAGGGTGCGGCGATAAACACGATGATCAACGCCTGGATGATGCCGATCAGGTCGATCGACACGCCAGCGTCCACCTGCATCTGCCGCCCGCCCGCTTCGAGCCCGCCAAACAGCAGCCCGGCAAGCAGGATGCCCACCGGGTGCGAGCGGCCGAGCAGCGCCAGCGCGATGGCATCAAAGCCGATGCCGGCGGAAAAGCCGGGGCTGGCGCGGCCAAGCACGCCTTGCACCTGCGCTGCCCCGGCGAGCCCCGCCAGCGCCCCGGCGGTGGCCATGGCGGCAACGATCACCAGGCCCGATCTCATTCCCGCGTAGCGCGCCGCGTCGGGGTTGGCGCCCGAGGCACGGAAGGCAAAGCCGATCTTCGAGCGAAACAGAAGCCACCAGACGAAGGCCACCGCAAGCAGCATCACGAAGACGCCGGCGTGTAGCCTGAGATTGGGGTCGATCCAGTCGAGCAGGCGCGGCAATTGCCCCGCGTCGGGCACCGACTTCGAGATCGGGTCTGACCGGCCCTCTTTCTGGATGTAGGGCTGGCGCAAGAGATATTCGAGCAGCCGGTAGCTGATCAGGTTGAGCATGATCGTCGAGATCACCTCGTGCGCCCCGGTCGTGGCCTTGAGAATGCCCGCGATCGAGGCATACAGCGCGCCGACCGCCGCACCAGCGATCAGCGACAGGATCATAAGCAGCGGAAACGGCAGGCTCGGGAAGGTGAAGGAAAACACCACTGCCGCCGTGCCGCCGAGCAAAAGCTGGCCCTCGGCACCGATGTTGAACAGTCCGGCGCGAAAGCCAAGCCCCAGCCCCAGCCCCGCCAGCACCAGCGGAATCGACGCTGTGAGCGTTTCCGAAAGCGCATTGAGCGAGCCCACAGAGCCAACTGCGAGCGCCACGAAGCTCTTGCCGATGGTGGGCAGGTCCACGCCCGTCGCAAGCATGATCAGCGCGCCGAGGATCAGCGCCACGATCACCGCGAAGACGGGCACCACCACGAGGTCTTCAAATTCACTGCGCCCGCGCGCCGTGCGTTGCAGGAGTGCGCGGCCGGCGTCGTCGAGCGCGCGTTTGCCGATGGAGGTGGTCATGCCGCCGCTCCCGATGTCGTTTCGCCGCTTGCCCCGGCCATGGCGAGGCCCACCGCATTGCGGTCGGCGCTGCCAGCGGTATTATCAAACTCGGCGACGATCTTTCCCTCGAACATCACCACGATGCGATCGGACAGGCCCATGATCTCGTCGAGCTCCGACGAGACGATCATCACCCCGTCGCCCTCGTCGCGCGACTGGATCAGCCGCTTGTGGATGTATTCGATCGAGCCCACGTCGAGCCCGCGCGTGGGCTGGCTGGCGATCACCAGCTTGGTTTGCCGTTCAAGCTCTCGCGCCACCACCATTTTCTGCTGGTTGCCGCCCGACAGGTTGCCGGCGGGCAGGAATACGCTCGGTGTGCGCACGTCGAAATCGACGCAGAACGCCGCCGCCGTCTCCTGCACATGGCCCCAGTCGACCGAAAGGCCGCGCGTGTATTCCTCGTCGTAATAGGAGTTCAGCACCATATTTTCGGCGATGGTGAACGTGGCGATCATGCCCATCCTGTGGCGGTCTTCGGGAATGTGCGCCATGCCCTGCCGGTGGCGTTCGCGCACGCTGGCGTGGGTGATATCCTCGCCGTCGAACACGATCTTGCCCGATGCGGTCCGTTCGAGCCCGGCAATCGCTTCAACAAGCTCGGTCTGGCCGTTGCCCTGCACCCCGGCGACCCCCAAGACCTCGCCCGAGCGCACCGTGAGGCTGACGTGATCAAGGACCAAGTCGTCGCCGTCGTCGAGCATCACCACGTTGCGCATCTCAAGCATCGGCTTGCCGGGCTGGGCCACGGCCTTGTCGACGGTAAAGCTCACCGGTCGGCCCACCATCATCTCGGCAAGGTCGGCCTCGGACAGCGCTTTCGGGTCGCCCTCGCCAGTGATCCGGCCTTGGCGCAGCACGTTGATCCGGTCCGATACGGCGAGGATCTCGTGCAGTTTGTGGGTGATGAACACGATCGCCTTGCCAGCCTCCTTGAGCGAGCGGACGATGCCGAAAAACTCCTCCACTTCCTGCGGCGTGAGCACCGCTGTGGGCTCATCGAGGATCAGCACGTCGGCCTCACGAAACAGCACCTTGAGGATTTCCACCCGCTGCTGGATGCCCACGGGAAGATCCTCGATCAGGGCGTCGGCGGGCACGTGAAGCCCGTATTTTTCGTTGATTTCCTCGACCTCGGCACGTGCCTTTTTCAGGTCGAGATGGCCAAGCGCGCCGGTCGGCTCCACCCCCAGAACCACGTTTTCGGCTACGGTGAAGACCGGCACGAGCATGAAATGCTGATGCACCATGCCGATACCGGCGGCGATGCCGTCGCCGGGGCCCTCAAAGGCCACCGCCTTGCCGTCGATCACGATCTCGCCCGCATCGGGCGAATAGAGCCCGGAGAGGATGTTCATCATGGTCGATTTGCCGGCGCCGTTTTCGCCGAGCAGCCCCAGAACCTCGCCGCCACGGATCATCAGGTTGACGTTATCGTTGGCCAGCACCGTCCCGAAGCGCTTGGTGATGCCCCGAAGTTCGACGTCCATAGCCCTACCCCCGCAGGAAGCGCGCGCCGAAATCTGCAGACCGGTTTTCGGATGAACTGCGCGTGGATCAAGAAAAACCCGCCGCCGAGGCAACCCCGGCGGCGGGCGTGGAACCGATCAGCCGCCGATCTTGATCGAGCCGTCGATGACGCCGGCGCGGATCGCATCGAGCTCGGCCTTGAGCTCGGCCGGCACTTCGTCTTCAAACGAGCCGAAGCCGGCAAGGCCGACGCCCTCATTTTCGAGCGTCCCAACGACCAGGCCACCTTCAAAGCTGCCATCCATCGCCGCGTTGATCACCTGTTGCACGGTCGAGTCCATGCGCTTGAGCACTGATGTCAGATAGACGTGGGCTTTTTGCGGGTCGGTCTGGGTCTGGTCGGCATCGACGCCGACGATCTTCAGCGCCTCGGTGCCGAGCTCGTCGGCCAGCGCGGCCGAGCCGAGGCCCACCGGGCCGGCAACCGGCAGCACGATGTCGGCGCCCTCGTCATAGAGGTTCTGCGCGAAGGCACGGCCATCGTCGAGGCTGTCAAAGTTGCCGGTAAAAAGGCCTTCCTTGCTCTCGGGGTTCCAGCCCAGCACGCTTACCTCGGTGCCGTGCTTTTCGTTGTAATAGCTCGCGCCATGCACGAAACCGTCCATGAACACTGTCACCGGCGGGATGTTGATGCCGCCGAAGGTGCCGAGCACGCCGGTCTTGGTCATGCCGGCGGCAAGGTAGCCGGCGAGAAAGGCGGCCTGGTCGGTGGCGTAAACCTGACCGACAACGTTCGGGATGGTCGGATCATAGGCGAAGTCAACAATCGAGAATTTCTGCTCGGGATTGGCTGCGGCCGCCTTGGCGGTGGCATCGCCCATCAGGAAACCGACGGTGATGATCACGTCGCAGTCACCACCGAGCAGCGAGTTCAGGTTGGCCTCGTAATCCGATTCCGCCTGGCTTTCGAGAAAACGGCCGTCGATGCCGGTCGCCGCCATCGCATCTTGCACGCCCTTCCAGGCGGTCTGGTTGAAGCCGGCATCGTCGATTCCGCCGGTGTCGGTCACCTGGCAGGCGGTGAAGGCCGAAGCCGCCGTCACCGAACCGGCGACGAGAGCAGCGGCAAGGCCGATCTTGGAAAGAAACGTCATGTAAACCTCCGTGTCACGCCGCGCCCCGACGTTTGGGCACGGACCATTGAAGACCCGCTGAAGAGCGCAAACCGAAACCGGTTGGCAGCGATTCTCCCTGCGGCCATGGCAAACATTAGCACGTTGCTTTGCAAGGGGTATGGTTGAATTTTTGTCCGACTGAACAAAATTTTTCCGCCCGCGCCCGGGCCGCTCCGGTTGTTAGCGCTCGCGTGCAAATTGACCTTGCGGCAGCGCCGTGGCACCAAGGCATACGGGAGGACGGCGGATGTGCTGGAGCGAAAGCGCTTCTGTAGCGATGGTGGGGATCGGCGCGGCGGCGGCAGTGGTCACATGGACGCGCGGCGAGCCCCGGGCGATCCCCGTCACGCTGGCGTTTTTCGCCGCGATGGAGGCGCTGCAGGTGGCCGGTTACCAGGTGATCGACTCCTGCGGAACCCCGGCCAACCGGCTGGTAACGATCGCAAGTTATGCCCACATCGCCCTGCAACCGTTGTTTATCAATGCCTTTGGCATGGCGCTTGTCGGCGCACACGTCAGCCCGGCGATGCGCCGCGCGGTCTATGCGCTCAGTGCCCTGGCGTCGGTGCTGCTGTTCGCGCGGCTGGTGCCGTTCGGCTGGGCTGTGCCCTGCACAGCGGGCCATGCGCTGTGCGGGCCGGACTGGTGCACGGTGTCGGGCAACTGGCACCTCGGCTGGCAGGTGCCCTATTTCAACACCTGGGCACCGCTCCTTGGGGCCTGGCTCAGCGCCGCGCTGGAATTTCCAGCCTACTTGCTCGCGGTGTTCATCCTGCCGCTGGTCTATGGGGCCTGGCGCTTTGCGCTGTTTCACGCCGCGTTCGGCCCGGCTCTGGCCACGCTGCTCACCGACAACCCCAACGAGATGCCCGCCATCTGGTGCCTGTTCTCGGTCGGGCTGGCGTTGGTCGGCCTGAGCCCGTTGGTGCGGCGCAGCCTGTCACCGCCCGGCGCGAACCGCGCCGCGTAGGGCCGGGGCTCAGCTTTCCTGCTGGCCTGCGAGATATTCGTTGAGCAAGATCAGCGATACCGGAGTCGGCGTCGGCGTGCCGTCGGCATCGACCCAGGTTTCCACCCGCCCATCGAGAAGCGCGCCAAAGATCGGCATCGGCCCGTGGGTGGCCTCGCGGGCGTAGCCGTCGATTGTCGACATCACGAAAACCGCCGGATAGGTGCCGCCGTGACGGCGCGCCAACGTGGTGAGGTCGGGTGCCGGCGGATCAATCTCGGGGCCGCCACGGGCATCGGCGCCGTGGCAGCTTGCGCAATACTCGCCATACAGCCCTGCACCGGTCTGCGGCTGTTCGATACAGCCCGCCAAAACCAGCGCCACCACGCCAAGACCAAGACTCGCTCGCGTTTTCATCGCCGCTCCTTTCGCCTTGCGCCCACGTTATCGCGACGCGGCACGCCCGCCAAGCCCGCCTTCGGGCTTGCGCCGCGCGGGATGTCGGGCCACCATGTCGGCCATGGACAGCGCTACCGCAAACCTATGGATAAACGCACATTTCGCCCCCTGCCTGCGCGCGCTCGCGCCCCGGGTCGAGCGGATGGCCTGCACCGGCGCGGAGCTGACACTGCCGATCACCGCCGAGCTCGTCGTGCCCGGCGGCACGGTGGCCCCGCAGGCGCTCACGGCGCTGGCAGATACCGCGATGGCGATTGCCTGCGCCGGGCATTTCCGCGCCTTCCGGCCGCTGAACCGGGCCAACTTTGATGTTCAATTCCTGCGCCCGGCGAGCGGCGAGAGCCTGTCGTGCACCGCCACCGTGGTGCGCGCGAGCAAGGCGCTCATCTTCACCCGTGCAGTGCTCACCGCCGAGCCTTCCGGCAAGGAGGTGGCGACGGCCACCGCCACCTGGGCGGTGCCCTGAGAGCAGTCGGGGATCAGTCGCGCACGATGATGGAGGTATTGCGCAAACCCACCTCTTCCACCATCCGGTAGAAGATCTCGGCCTCGGTTGGGTGCACCCGCACACAGCCATGCGAGGCCCGCTGGCCCAGCATCCGCGCATCCGGGTCGCCATGAATGGCGATATTGCCGTTGAAAAACACCGACCACGGCATCGGCACATTGTAGATCGACGACACATGTCTGGGCGAGAGAAAATCGGGGTAGAAGGCGCCGAGTGGCGTCGGCTTGCGCTCGATCCCGGTGGAGACCACCCAGTGATACTGCTCGGGCTTGCGCCCGTCGTCGAAGCCGCGCACCACGGTCAGCCGCTGGTCCGACACATCGACGATCGCCAGCACCTTGTCGGGCCCCGGCGAGGGCAATGGTGCGATCCGCTCGGCGATCGGCGCCGTCACCGGCCCGCGCGTGACCACCGATGTCGTCGCCACCGCGCCCGGGTCTGTCGCCGCGACGGGGGCTGCGTCGCAGGCCGTCAGCAGCACCCCGGCGGCGAGCAGCAATCCCATCCTTCGTATCAATGCGGGTTTCATTCCCCCCCTACTCCACCACGAAAACCCCGGAAATCACCATGCCGGCCTTTTGGCACCGCACACGAGCACCGCTCAGCCGACACCCGCGCGCACCCCTGCATTCTGCCGCTGGCGCGAAAAGGCGCGTCGGACAACGACTCGCTCGTCATGAAAGTCATGCTGCAGCCATCCACATTATTCAGCCCTATCGTCAGGCGAGAAATCGCCAATTGCAACCATGCCCGGACGAAACTCAGGCGTTTGTGATCACGCCACCGTCGAGCCGCAGCACCCGATCCATCCGGGCGGCGAGCGCAAGGTTGTGGGTGGCGATGAGCGCCGACAGCCCGGTTTCGCGCACCAGTGCCATCAATGCGGCGAACACGGTATCGGAGGTATCTGGATCGAGGTTGCCGGTGGGTTCGTCGGCCAGCAAGAGCGCCGGACCATTGGCCAGCGCCCGGCAGAAGGCCACCCGCTGCTGCTCACCGCCCGAGAGCGCGGCGGGGCGGTGCGCCGCCCGGTCGGCCACGCCCACCGAGCCCAAGAGCGCCTCGGCCCGCGCCCGGGCGCTGGCCAGATCCACACCGTTGGCAAGCTGTGGCAGGACCACGTTTTCCAGCGCGGTGAACTCCGGCAACAGATGGTGGAACTGATAGACAAAGCCCACACGCTCGCGCCGCACCGCCGTGCGCGCCCGGTCGGCGGCGCGGGTCATGTCTTCGCCGGCGATGCGCACCCGCCCGGCGTCAGGCGTATCAAGCAGCCCGGAGATGTGCAGAAGCGTGGACTTGCCCGCGCCGGAGGGGGCAACCAGCGCCACTACCTCGCCCGGCGCGATCGCCAGCGAGGCCCCGCGCAGCACGCTCACCTCGCCGGGTTTGCCGCGATTGTACACCTTTTCAACGCCCTCCAGCGCCAGCACCGGCTCACTCATAACGCAGCGCCTCCACCGGGTTCATCCGCGCCGCGCGGCGGGCAGGAAAGATCGTGACGAAGAAAGACAACGTGAGCGAGAGCGTCACCGCCGAGATCACATCGGCAAGCCGCACCGTTGCCGGCAGCTTGTAGATGCCGCGAATCGACGGATCCCACACCCCGCCACCGGCGATGTAATCGACCAGCGCGAAGATCTGGTCGATATACGTGGCGAAAAGCACGCCGAGCGCCACGCCCATTACCGTGCCGACAAGCCCGGTCGAGGCGCCGACGAGGAAAAACACGCGCAGCACCGAGCCTTGGGAGAGCCCCATCGTGCGCAGGATGCCGATATCGCGGCCCTTGTTCTTTACCAGCATTACCAGGCCCGAGATGATGTTCATCGAGGCTATAAGCACAAGTATGCTGAGGATGACGAACATCACGTTGTCTTCCATGTCGAGCGCGCGCAGGAAGGCCCCGGCACTATCGCGCCAGGTCCAGACCGCCGCATCTTCGCCCACTGCGGCCATGATCGGGCCGATCGCCGCGTCGATCGCCTCGGGATGCGCCACCATCACCTCGATCTCGTCGGCCAAACCCTCCTTGTTGAAAAAGCTCTGCGCCGCGGCGAACGGCAGATACGCCCGCGTTTGATCAATATCCCAGCGTCCGGCGGTGAAGATGTAGACCACCTCGTAGGCGTTCACCCGGGGCGTGGTGCCGAAGGCGGTTTTCACCCCGTTGGGCGAGATGATCTTGATCCGGTCACCGAGATAGACCCCAAGCTCGCGCGCCACGCCCGAGCCGATGGCGATGCCGCGCGGAAAATCGGCCAGAGCGCCCACTGCCTCTTCCGGGTCGGCGATGCGTGGAATCGAGGCGAGGTCTTCGGCGCGGATGCCGAACACCTGAACGCCCACGTTGGCCTCGCCCGCATTGGCCATCACCTGGCCCTTCACAAGCGGCGCGGCGCGCGTGACCCCCGGCACGTCAGCGATCCGGGTCGCCCAGTCGTCATACGCCACGATCGTCCGGGTCGGGTTGCCGTTTTCATCCACCTTCATGCGGGAATAGACTGTCACATGCGCGTTCGCGCCGAGGATGGTATCGACGAACTCCTCGCGGAAGCCGGTGCGAACGGCAAGCGTGATGATCAGCGCGGCGACGGCGAGGGTGATGCCGACCAGGCTGATCCAGGTCATCACGCTCACGCCGCCCTCGGCGCGCCGCGCGCGCAGGTAGCGCCAGGCGATCATCCACTCGAAACGCGAAAACGGGGGCGTGCTTTTGGCCACGGGCTTGCCTCTTCAGGTTTGCGGCAAACTGCGGCCGGGGCGGGCCAAGGTCAAGCGCCGCGCACACTGCATTGCAAAACCGTGAGCCGCAGCAGCGCGGTTGCGCCAACGCGGATGCGCCCCCCCCCCGGTGCGCGTCAGGCAAACCGGCGCAAGGGGCGTTTGAGCAGCGACAGAAGCAGCGCCACCAGCCCCCAGCCGCCAACAAAGCCGACCCCGGCAGAGATCAGCCCCTCGCTCGTCACCGGCACCGCCGGCTGGTAGTCGTCCCAGCTCCGCCGCACCAGCTCAGCATCCCGGATCCGCCACACCCGGGCAAGGCGCTGCAGCGGCGCGGCCCCGGCGAGCGCCTGGTAATCGGCGTTGAGCCGCTCGTAACGGTAGATACGGGTGCGCATGTCGTCGCGCAGGCGGGCCTGAAAATCGCCCTCGCCCATCGCCTCGAAAGCCTGTTCGCGGCTCATCCCGGCCACGCGGGCGGTGGTATCGAAGGCAAGCGTCACGGTGCGCAATTCATCCACCGCGCCAGACAGCCGCTGCACGTATTGCTGCGAAAATTCAGGGAATTGCGACAGCGCCACGGCCCCCGCAATGCCGCCCGCAAGTGCCAGGATGCGCATGTAACCGCCCTTTCCGCCCCGATCTTTCGGTCCAGACTCTGCTGTGCTGCTGCGCGGGGGTCAAGCGCCGCCAGCTGCACAGGCGGCGGCTTGCCGAGACGCGCCAGGCACGATCATCAGATATGGCTCGCGTAAATCTGCCTCAGTCGCGCCACGGCGAGCTCGGGGGCAAGCTCCTCGGCCTCGCCGCTGCGGCGGCTGGTCAACTCTACCACACCCGTTTTCAGCCCGCGCGGGCCAACGGTGATCCGCCATGGCAGGCCGATCAGGTCCATTGTGGCAAACTTCGCGCCTGCCCGCTCCTCACGGTCGTCATACAGCGGCTCAAGCCCGGCGGCGGTGAGCGCCGCGTAGAGCCCCTCGCAGGCGGCATCCGTTGCCGCGTCGCCCTGGCGCAGGTTGACGATGCCAGCGTGAAAAGGCGTCACGCCCTCGGGCCAGATGATGCCGGCGTCGTCGTGGTTGGCCTCGATGATCGCGCCCACCAGACGGCTCACGCCAATCCCGTGGCTGCCCATGTGCACCGGCACACGCTCGCCAGAGTCAGTCGTCACCAAAGCGCCCAAAGGCTCGGAATACTTGGTGCCGAAGTAGAAGATCTGCCCCACCTCAATGCCGCGCGAGGTTTTGCGCCGCTCTTCGGGCAACTGTGCGAACAGCGCCGCGTCATGGGTTTCGTCGGTGCGGGCGTAGGGCGTGGTCCATTCCTTGCAGATGCCGGCAACCTCGTCCCAGTTGTCGTAGTCGATATGCCGGTCGCCAAGACGAAGCGCCATGATCGCGCTGTCGTAGAAGACCTCCGACTCGCCGGTCTCGGCCATCACGAGAAACTCGTGGGTGTCGTCGCCGCCGATCGGCCCCGAGTCCGCGCGCATCGGAATCGCCTGCAGCCCCATCCGCTCGTAGGTGCGCAGATAGCTTACCATGTGGCGGTTGTAAGCGTGCATCGCGTTTTCGTAGTCAAGATCGAAGGTGTAGCCATCCTTCATGAAAAATTCGCGGCCCCGCATCACGCCAAAGCGCGGCCGGATCTCGTCGCGGAACTTCCACTGGATGTGGTAGAGCGTGAGCGGCAAATCCTTGTAGGAGCCGACGTGAGAGCGGAAGATGTCGGTGATCACCTCCTCGTTGGTCGGGCCATAGAGCAGATCGCGCCCGCCCCGGTCGCGGATACGCAGCATCTCCTCACCGTAATCGTCGTAGCGCCCGCTCTCGCGCCAGAGATCAGCCGATTGCAGGGTGGGCATCAGCATCGGGATATGGCCGGCGCGGATCTGTTCCTCGTGCACGATGTTTTCAAGCTTGCGCAGCACCTTGAAGCCGAGCGGCAACCACGAATAGATGCCCGCCGCCTGCTGTTTGATCATGCCTGCGCGCAGCATCAGCCGGTGGCTGGCAATCTGCGCCTCGGCGGGCGTTTCCTTCAGAACCGGGAGAAAGTAGCGGGACAGGCGCATGTTTGCCTCACGTGCAAGGGGATCGGGTCGGAATTCTCCCTAGCCGAGCCGCCCGGCCCCGGCAAGCCTGCCTCCTTCTTTGGTCGATAAATACCTCACCGGGGCACGGGGGTGTGAAACCCCCGCCGGGCCGGGCCGCCTCGATGGCGGGCCGACCCGGATCACGGTGGATAACGCTCGCGTGATCGCGGTGATCCCGCCCCCTGTCCGGCCCCGTAACGAGGGGCATGAAACGCACCAAACAACAGGAGATTGCAATGCATTTCGCCATCAAGACTACTCTCGCCGCCGCCGCCCTCGCCGTGGCCAGCACCGCAGCAGTTGCCGAATCCCACGGCGGGATGAAGACCATCGTCGACATCGCCGCTGCCAACCCCGATTTCGAAACCCTCGTTGCCGCCGTGACCGCCGCCGACCTCGTTGAAACCCTCTCGGGAGAAGGCCCGTTCACCGTCTTCGCCCCGACCGACGACGCCTTTGCCGCGCTGCCCGCCGGCACGGTCGAGGGCCTGCTCGCGCCTGCAGCCAAGGGTGATCTCACCAACGTGCTGCTCTACCACGTGGTCGCCGGGAAGGTGATGGCGGGCGATATCGCCATCGGCACCAGCGCTGTCGGCACCGCGCTCGAGGGTGCGAGCTTCTGTGTCACCAAGGGCGATAGCGTGATGATCGACGATGGTTCGGGCACCGTGGCCAACGTGGTCGCCGCCGACATCGAAGCCTCGAACGGCGTGATCCACGTGATCGACAAGGTGATCCTGCCTGGCAACGACGTGGCTTGCAACTGATCCCGGCCAACAGGCGCGGCCCCCT
>MNZL01000028.1 GCA_001873585.1 Rhodobacterales bacterium CG2_30_65_12
GCTCGCCGGCATTCCGCCGCCGCCAATGCCGCCTGCGGGCGGTGCGCCGGCACCAAACGGTGGCAATAACAGCCCGCAGGCGCGCGGTGGTCCTGCGCCGGGGCCGACGACGGGCGGCGGCGGCGCCACCGCGCTTGCGCTTGCCGGCGAAACCGCGCTCGCTCGCTTCGCCACCTTTGACGACGTGGTGGCGCTGATCCGTGCCAACCGCGACGTGAAGCTTTTGGTGGAGGTTGAAACCGGCCTGCGCCTTGCGCGATACCAGCCGGGCAAGATCGAGTTCACGCCAACGCCCGACGCCCCCGCCGACCTTGCCCAGCGCCTCGCCGCACAGCTTCAGGGCTGGACCGGGGTGCGCTGGGGCGTGACCCTCGTTTCCGGCGCTGACGCGCCGACGATGGCAGAGGCGCGTGACGCTGAAAAGCTGGCGCTTGAGGCCGAGGCCAAGGCGCACCCGCTGGTCCAGGCGGTTCTCGCCGCCTTCCCGAAAGCGCGCATCACCGAGATCCGCACGCCCGAGGACATGGCCGCCGAGGCCGAAGCCGAGGCGCTGCCGGAAGTCGACGAGGAATGGGATCCGTTTGAGGACGGATGAAACAGGAGAAATTGATATGCTGAAAGGTTTGGGCGGTCTTGGCGACATGGCCAAGATGATGAAGGCCGCGCAGGAAATGCAAGGCAAGATGACCGAGGCGCAAGAGGCGCTGGAAAAGATTACCGTCGAGGGCGAGTCCGGCGCTGGGCTGGTGAAGGCCACCGCGACGGCCAAGGGCGAGCTTGTCGGGCTCGAGATCGACCCCTCGATCTTCAACCCGACCGAAAAGGAAGTGGTGGAAGACCTGATTCTTGCCGCGATCAAGGATGCCCAGGCCAAGGCCAATGGGCGGATGCAAAGCGAGATGGCCAAGATCACCGAGGGCCTCGGCCTGCCCGCCGGCATGAAAAACCCGTTCGGAGGCTGATCCTTGAGCCAAGCCCCGCGCGCGATCGAAGACCTGATCGAGCTGATGGCCAAGCTGCCGGGGCTCGGGCCGCGCTCGGCGCGGCGGGTTGTGCTTTACCTCATCCGCAAGCGCGGCATCCTTTTGCACCCGCTCGCCGACGCGATGCACGCGGTTGCCGTCAGCGCACGCGAATGTGTGATTTGCGGCAACGTTTCCACCTCAGAAGTCTGCAAAATCTGCGCCGCCGAGAAACGCGCCAATGGCGAACTTTGCGTGGTTGAAGACGTGGCCGATCTCTGGGCGATGGAGCGCGCAGGCACCTTCAAGGGCCGCTACCATGTGCTCGGCGGCACCCTCTCGGCGCTCGACGCGGTGGGGCCGGACGCGCTGCGCATTCCAAAGCTCGTGCAACGGGTTGCCGATGAAGGCATCATTGAGGTGATCCTTGCGCTCAACGCCACGATCGACGGCCAGACCACGGCGCATTACATCGCTGAAGAACTTGAGGGGCGCTGCACCGTCACCTCGCTCGCCCAGGGCGTGCCGATCGGCGGCGAGCTAGACTATCTCGACGACGGCACAATCTCCGCCGCACTCAAGGCCCGCAAGGCGCTGTGATCGGCCGTTTTGCCGCTGGGCAAAGAGGCGCAGACCGATAAAAAACGCCGGCAGCCTGCGCCCCCGGCGTTTTCGTGTGTCTGTGGTCGCGCGCCAGCTCAAACGCCCGCATCGACGATTGCATCAGCGAGGATTTCGACGGTGCGTTCATTGAGGCCGGCGATGTTCATCCGGCTGTCGCCCACCATGTAGATGCCGTGTTTGTCGCGCATGTAGGCCACCTGCGCGGGCGTTGCGCCGATGCGGGAAAACATCCCCCGGTGGTCGGCAATAAAGCCGAAGCGGTCAGACCCGGTGCGCGCCCGCAGGGCATTGGCGAGCTTCTGGCGCAGGGTGAGCATTCCCTTGCGCACGTCTTCCAGTTCTGCCGCCCAATCGGCGCGCAGCGCCGGATCGTCGAGGATCATCTGCACAAGTCGCGCGCCGTGGTCGGGCGGGAAGGAAAAGTTTTGCCGGTTGAGATGGGCCAGGCTCGCCTGCGTCAGCGCTTTCGATTTCGCGTTGGGCGCGACCGCGATGAGCAAGCCGGTGCGCTCGCGGTAGAGGCCGAAATTTTTCGAGCAACTCGCGGCAATCAACGCCTCGGGCAGGCGCGAGGCAATCAGGCGGGTGCCGGCGGCATCCTCTTCCAGTCCATCGCCAAAGCCCTGGTAGGCAATGTCGATCAGCGGCACCGCGCCTTTTTCTTCGAGCAGCGTCGCCACCTCGTCCCACTGCGGCAGGGTGAGGTTGGCGCCGGTCGGGTTATGGCAAGCCCCGTGCAGGAGCACCACGTCGCCGGGGCGCACACCGCGCAGGTCTTCCATCATGCCGGAAAAATCGACCGCGCGCGCCTCGTCATCGAAGTAGCGATACTCGGTCATCTTCATCCCGAGGTGCTTGATGATCGAGGGGTGGTTGGGCCAGGTCGGCGCCGAGAGCCACACCGTCGCCTCCGGCGTTGCCATCTTGATCAGCTCCAGCGCCTGGTGGATCGCGCCGGTGCCGCCGGGCTGGGCGGCAAAAGCGAGCCGGTCGGCCTCAACCGCATTGCCGAGCACGAGGCCCGAGAGCGAGGTGCCGAAGGCCGGATCGCCCGCCAGCGCGGTATAGGTCTTGGTGGTCTCGCGCTCCCAAAGCTGCTTTTCGGCCGCCTTTACCGCGCGCATCACCGGCGTGCGGCCGGCGGCGTCTTTATACACCCCAACGCCGAGGTCGATCTTGCCCTCACGCGGGTCGGCACGAAATTCCGCCATCAGCGCGATGATCTTGTCGGCTGGCAATTCTCTGAGGTGTTCAAACATCAGGCTTCTCCGATTGCGACGTTCAGGTCGTCATACATGCCCCACTCGGCCCAGGACCCATCGTAGACGGCGGTGCGCTGGTGGCCGATGCGGGTGAGCGCCAGCGCGAGGATCGCGGCGTTGACGCCGGACCCGCAGGTGCAGATCGCGGGCTTGGCAAGGTCGATCCGCGCCGCCTCGAACAGCCGTTTGATCTCCGCCGGCGGTTTCATCGTGCCATCGTCGTTCAGAAGCGTATTCCAGGGCACGTTCTTCGAGCCGGGGATATGGCCCATGCGCAGACCAGGGCGCGGCTCGGGCGCTTCACCGCGGAACCGATCGGCGGCGCGGGCGTCGATGATCTCCCAGTCGCCCAGCTTCGAGGCGGCGGCCACTTCGGTGACGTCTTTCACCATATCGGGCCGGCGCGCGATGGTCATGTGCCTGTCGCGGATCACCGGCGGCTCGGGGGTAACGGCGCGGCCCTCCGCCAGCCATTTCGGCAAGCCGCCGTCGAGCACGGCAATATCGGATTTGCCGAAGGCGCGGAACGTCCACCACACGCGGGGGGCGGAAAAAATCCCAAGGCTGTCATACACCACCACCTGATGGCCGTCGCCCACCCCCATCGCCCGCATCCGGCTGAGAAACTTCTCGCCAGTCGGCAGCATGTGGGGCAAGGGCGAACGCAGATCGGCGATTTCGTCGATGTCGAAGAAGCGCGCGCCGGGTATATGCGCCTTGGCGTAGTCCGCCTTCGCGTCGCGGTCGACGGTGGGCAGGAACCACGAAGCATCGAACAGCCTGAGATCGGCGTCATCGAGATGGTCCGCGAGCCACTCGGTTGAAACCAGCGTTTTCGGATCGCTCTCCGGCATGTTCTTCCCCTCCTCGTGCAGCCAAGGCCTACAAACAGCGGCGCGGGGAGGCAAGGGAAATGGGCAAACTCGGCACCGCGGGCGCGCGATGCCTCAGGTTGCCGTCAACAAAATGATCGCGCCCGAGACGGGGCCGGAAATGATCTGGTCGACTCAGATAATGGACCTTACGCGCCCCGGTTTTTTCGTGCGCCCGTTCCCTGCGCGCCCGCGCGCCGGAGCGCGCGCTCCAGCCCGTCACGAAACCGCGCCCGGTCGGCGCGCGAAAACGGTCGGCCACCACCCTGGCGGAACGGGTCGGCGGCGCGCAGATCCGCCATCAGATCGCGGCCCGCCAGCACAACGCCGATATTGGCCGGGGTGAAGGCCTCGCCATCGTGCTTGAGCACCTCCGCCCCGGCGGCCACGGCCTTGGCCGCGAGCGGGATATCGCCCGTCACCACCACATCGCCGGGCCCCGCACGCTCGGCGATCCACTTGTCGGCCTCGTCCGGGCCGGCGCTCACATAAACCATTTCGACCAGCGGGTTGGCCGAGGGCCGCAGGCCGCCGTTCGAGACGAAAGCAATCCGCACCTTGTGGCGGGTGGCAATCTCTTCGGCCTCGGTTTTTACCGGGCAGGCATCGGCATCGATGAAAATCATGTGGGCTTCCTAACCGGTTCTGAACGCGGTGGACAGAGCGCCGTTCACCCCGCGAACACCCGTGCGATCACCGCCGAGACGGTAACGACCGAGGCAGCGGTGGAGATCAGGATCGCCGACGACACCCGCTGCGGTGCTACGCCGTAGTGTTGGGCGAGGATGTAAACATTTCCGGCCACCGGCAGCGCGGCAGCGGCGATCATCACCCCGGCGGCGAACGGTTCGACAACGAACACGAACAGCGCTGCCACCGCCACGGCGCCGGGATGCAACACCAGCTTGGCAAACGAGAGCCACGCCGCCACGCTCACCCGCTCGGCCGATTTCGAGGCGAGCGAGGCACCGATGGCAAACAGCGCCCCGGGGGTCGCAGCGGCGCCGAGCAGGCCCAGCGTAGCATCGACCGGGCCGGGCAGCGGCCAACCTGTCGCCGACCAGCCAAGCCCGAGCGCGATCGAAACGATCATCGGGTTGGCGATCAGCCCCCGGCCCACCGTGAGCAGCACCGCCGGGCGCACCCGACCATCGCGCCGCGCCGAAATCAGGATCACCAGAAGGCTGGAAAACACGATGAGATCGACCGCGAGCACCAGCATCACCGGGCCGATGGCCGCTTCGCCAAACAGCATCGTCAGCATCGGCACACCGAGAAAGCCGGTGTTGCCGATGGCGGCGCACTGACCCTCCACTGCCGCTTCCTCAAGCCCACGCGACCGCACCAGCGCCACAACCAGCGCCAACAGATACACCGCCATGGTGCCGCTGAGATAGGCGAGCACGAAGCCGGCATCGAACACGGTGGCGAGGTCGAGCCGGGCGGAAAACTTCAAGAGCATCGCCGAGAGCGCAAAGTAAAAGACGAATTTCGTCAGCGCCGCCGTCGCCTCCGGCCCGAAAAACCCGCGCTTTGCCGCGCCGAAGCCGAGGGCAATCAGGGCGAAAAATGGCAGGGTCTGAACCAGAACGGCAAGCATGATTGCCGCCTAGCATGGCACCGCGAAAATCTCCATACCTGCCTTTTTCCTGGCTCAAATACTCTCGCGGGTGTCACGCCAGAGGCGCGCGCGCCGGCACGGGGCTGCCCCCGCTTCGGTCTCAGCGCGGCCGCGATCCTAGCTCAGCCGGCGCCGATCAGCGCACCGGCGGCAAACACCAGCGCGCCGCCCAGCACCACCTGGAAGGTCGCCCGCAGGAACGGTGTTTGCATGAAGCGGTTCTGGATCCAGACGATCGCCCAAAGCTCGACGAAAACCACGATCATCGCTATCGTCGTTGCGGTCCAGAATTCCTGGATCAGATAGGGCAGGGCGTGGCCGAGACCGCCGATCGTGGTCATAACCCCTGCGGCAATGCCGCGCTTGACCGGGCTGCCGCGCCCCGAAATTTCGCCATCGTCCGAGGCGGCTTCGGTAAAGCCCATCGAGATACCGGCGCCAATCGAGGCCGCAAGGCCAACGAGGAAGGTGGTGTGGGTGTTCTGGGTGGCGAAGGCGGTGGCGAAGATCGGCGCCAGCGTCGACACCGAACCATCCATCAGCCCGGCAAGCCCTGGCTGCACCCACGTCAAGATGAACTGGCGGTGCGCCGCGCGGTCTTCCTCGCTGCGCGCGTCGCCGCCGAGATACTTGGCCTCAAGCGCGCCAGCGAGCGCGTTGTGCCCGGCCTCGGCAGCGGCAAGATCACCGAGGAGTTTGCGGGTTTCGGCATCCGTCGACCGGTCGGCGGCCTTGCGGTAGAATTGTTCGGCCTGGCGTTCCATCTCGCTCGCCTCCGCCCGAATCCGCTCCAGCCCGAGGTTTTCGATCAGCCAGATCGGGTTTCGCGCATAAAAGCCCGAAACGTGCTCGCGGCGAATGAGCGGGATCACCTCACCAAACCGCCGCTGGTGCGCCTCGATCAACCGCTTGCGGTGATCGTCCTCTTCCACGGCCATTTCATCGAAGACCTTGGCCGAATTGGGAAATTTCTCCCGGAGCCGTTGCGCATACTGGCGGTAGATCCGCCCGTCGTCTTCCTCGTTCGAGATTGCGAGCGCGAGCACCTCCTGTTCAGAGAGGTCGGAAAAGCGGCGGCGTCCGCTGAATACACCGGGGATCATCCGTGGGCCTCCTTTTTGGAACAGTTCTAAAATATTGTTCCTGAGCAATCCTGCAAGAGCCTACAGCATGTCAATTCCATATTGAAACGTCGCTGTGCCGCAGGATCCTGGACTGGCGCAGTTTCGGATGAAAACCCGGTATCGACTTTTTCGCACTGGGTTTCAATCCAGACGCCGCACGTAGATGTGGTTGCCATCGCGCTTGGTCTCGAAGCGCTTGAGGTCGCGGATCAGGTCCGAGAGCTTGGCCTTGCCATACGTCCGGGTATCGAAATCGCGCACCTGCGCCTGGATCGTCTGGCCGATCAGGCCAAGCTGATACCATTCGCCGTCCTGGTCGATCTTTTCCATTGCCTTGAGGATCAGCGGTTGGGCCTCGATCGACGGGCGCTTGGCCGAGGCCGGCTTTTCCGACGGGCCGACAGCGGGCGCTTCGGCGGGCTCTTCGACGATGTTTTCGATCATCACGAATCGGGTGCAGACGTTGCGCAAGGATTCGGGCGTCTTGCCCTCGCCGATGCCGATCACGTCAAGCCCGTGTTCGCGGATGCGGTTGGCCAGCGCGGTAAAGTCGCTATCGGACGAGACCAGCACGAACCCGTCAAACCGGCCAGTGTGCAAAAGGTCCATCGCGTCGATCACCAGACCGATGTCGGAGGCGTTCTTGCCCTTTGTGTTGGCGGTTTCCTGATGGGCAACAAGACCGAGCGCATGAACCTTGCGCGCCCAGGGCTGCAGCCGGGGCGCGGCCCAGTCGCCGTATACGCGGCGCAGCGCCGGCTCGCCATAGGAGGTAACTTCTTTCAGGATCGCCTCGGCGTGCCTGGCGGGAATATTGTCGGCGTCGATCAGGACGGCGAGCAGGGGGGGCTTGGTGTCTTTCATGCACAGATAGTGGGGCCACGCGAGCCGGGGCACAAGGGCTGGCGCGCATCGCTGCCCCCGCCGCGCCAAGAACGCAATCGCGCCGCCACGGCGATCATCCATGACGGCGCGGGCGTGTGGTCAGCCCGGTTTCCGGTCGGCCTTACTCCTTGTAGACGGAGTGGCAGGCCTTGCAGGCCTCGCCAAGCCCGCCCATCGCGGCACCGAGCGCCTCGGGGCTGTCGACCGAGGCTCCGGCCTCGGCAGCCAGCTTCAGACCGGCGGCCTTGGTGAGGAAATCGTCCCAGTTGGTCCAGACGTCATCCTTGGCCTTGCTCTCGGGATCCCTGTTGGACTTCGGCTCGAACAGCACCGGCACCCGCGCGGCCTGCGCGGCGATCTCGCCAAACCACGCCTGCGCTTGCACGGCGTCAAAGGCGGTTTCGCCTTTCACCATCGTCGTGAGCTTCTTCACGTCGCCACCGATCAGCCCCATCGCCTCCTTGCGGGCGATCACGTCGGGATCTTGCGCGGCGGCAAACGCAGCGCTGACAGCGGTGCCGAACACGAGCGCGGCGGTGAGGACGGTGTTACGGGTAAACATACGGTTTTTCCTTTTGCAGGGCTTGGTTGGCGGAAGATTACCGGCCTCGGCGCCGGGGTCCATTCACAACCTTGTCAGATGCGGCAACTCGGCACTGGCCCGCCGTGCGCGCCGGTGGCATTCTCGCCGACATGACCGTGATCGCGCAAAACACCCTCACCGCCGTCGGCTATGCCGGGCCCGCCTGGCACAGTGAGGTCGCCGCCGACCTTGCCCAGCGGCTCACCCCGCCCTCGGCCTTTCCCTGCACCTTCTCGCAAAACGCTTTCCGGCGCGGGCTGGTGGATTTCATCTTCGTTGAGGCACTCGACGACGCCGGCCGCGCGCAGCTGCGCGCCGACATGCTCGCCTATATCGCCCAAGCGCGGCAGTGGGACGGTCAGGTCAACACCGCCCGGCCGCTGGTGGTGGCGTTTTCGCGCAATGCCGCCAGCACCGATACGGTAGAGGGCTACCACGCGATTGGCTGGCAGGTGCTGCAGGACTGGCACGACCACGACCCCGCGCCCTGGCCCAAGGGCGTGGCCACCGATCCGCACAGGCCTTACTGGTCGATGTGCTTTGGCGGTATCCAGCTTTTCGTCAACTTCTCAGCGCCTGCCCACAGCCAGCGCAAATCGCGCAATCTCGGGGCGCATTTCCTGTTCATCATCAACCCGCGCGAGCGGTTTGACGTGGTAGCGGGCGAAACGCCGGAAGGCAATCGGGTGCGGCAGGTGATCCGCGATCGGGCCGAGGCCTACGACGGCATCCCCCACGCGCCGGAACTGGGCATGTATCAAAAGGGCGAGCTTGAGTGGTGGCAATACGGGGTGACGGACGACAACGCCCCGCGCAGCGATCGTTGCCCGCTGAAGATGCGGAGTTAACGCCGCCAGATCACCACCGGCGCGTCGGGGCGCGCGCGGCTGGCGCGAATCGCCGCCTCGATATCAATCCCCGGCAGCGCGGTCAGCGCGTCAAACAGCGCCTCGGTGCCTTCCGCGCTCACCGGCACCCGCAGCACCTGCGCCCCGCTGGTGAAGCGCCACACCGGCAACCCGGCGCGGTCGGGGGCGATGGCCACCTCCGTAAGCGCATCGAGGGAGGCAATCCCGCCGCCGACCGGCGCGAGATAGGCCACCTGGCGCTCGTCCACCTCGATCACGCCAAGCCCGCCGTGCCCGCCGATGAAGCGCGCGCGCTGGGCAGCGGCCCAGAGCAACGCCGCGCCGCCCGCCGTGAGCGCCCAGCCGATCCACTTGATCAGCCCCAAAGACGTCACGCCCCACCACAGCCCAAGCCCCAGAACCGCACTCGCGGCCAGCGCCCCGCGCCAGCGTTTAAGCCTCTGGGCCGCTTCTGTGCGGATGAAACTCACCCGCACCTCCCGATGATGATCGGCTGTTTCAGAGTGCCGAGGGTATCGGCGCCGATGTCGGCTACGCTCCCCTCGCCCGCTGCGTCACTCGCCTGTGCCACGCGCAGCATCACCAATCCCCGAGCCTGGATTGCCACAGGGTGAGCGCGGCCACGGCGGCGGTATCGGCGCGCAGGATGCGAGGGCCAAGGCTCAGCGGGTGCGCCTGCGGCATGGCCCTGAGGCGCGCGCGCTCGGCTTCGGAAAAGCCGCCCTCCGGGCCGATGAATATCGCCCAGGCGCCGCCGCGCGCGATGGCACCTGCGAGGGTGGCAGAGCCGCCCACCAGCGCCTCGTCGGCAAACAGGATCTGCCGGTCGGCCGGCCAGGCGTCGAGCAACGTATCGAGCTTTTGCAGCGCCGCCACCGGCGGCACGAAAGTGCCACCGCATTGCTCGGCAGCCTCCACCGCATGCGCCTGCAGCCGATCTTGCCGGATGCGCTCGGCATTGGTGAACGCGGTCTGCACCGGCAGGATGCGCGCGGCCCCCATCTCGGCAGCTTTCTCGACGATGAAATCGGTGCGCGCCTTCTTGATCGGGGCGAAGACAAGCCAGAGGTCGGGCGGATCGAGCTGCGGCGCGGATTGCCCGAGCACCGCGAGCACGCCGCCGCGCTTGCCCGCCTCGGCCACCTCTGCCACCCACTCGCCAGCATGGCCGTTGAACAGCGCCACCCGTGCGCCCGGGCCAAGGCGCATCACGCCAAACAGGTAATGCGCCTGCGCGCGCGCCAGAACGATGGATTGCCCCTCGTGCAGGGGAGCGTCTACAAAGAGGCGGATTTTCTCACGGGTCATCATGGGGGCACGATATGGCGGGCGATGCGAAGACACCAGAGCCGCGTGGCCAGGTGGCCGACGCGGTGCGCGGCAACTGGGTTGACCGCCGCGCGCCAACCTGGAGCCGCCCCTACCTGCGCCTCTCCCGCGCCGACCGGCCGATCGGCACCTGGCTCCTGCTCCTGCCGTGCTGGTGGGGGCTACTGCTGGGCATTGGCGAAACCAGCGGCTTCGGCTGGCAGGATGGCTGGATCGCGCTCGGCACCGCCGCCGGGGCCTGGCTCATGCGCGGCGCGGGCTGCACCTGGAACGACATCACCGACCGCAAGATCGACGCCGCCGTCGAGCGCACCCGGAGCCGCCCGCTGCCCTCGGGCCAGGTGAGCGTGCAACAGGCGCTTGGCTGGCTCGTCGGGCAATCGCTTGTCGCGCTCGTGATACTGCTCACCTTCCACCCCAACGCGATCTTGCTCGGCTTCGTCGCGTTGGCGCCGGTGGCGATCTACCCCTTCGCCAAGCGCTTCACCTGGTGGCCGCAGGTGTTTCTCGGCATCGCCTTTAACTGGGGCGCGCTGCTGGCCTACACCGCCCACACCGGCCACCTTGGCTGGCCCGCCGTGGCGCTCTACCTCGCCGGCATAAGCTGGACGCTGTTTTACGATACGATTTATGCCCATCAGGATAAGGAAGATGATGCGCTGATCGGCGTCAAATCCACTGCACGGCTGTTTGGCGAGCGCACGCTGCCGTGGCTCAGGGGCTTCATGATCCTCACCGTCGTGCTGCTCACGCTGGCGATCATCCTCGCCTTCATGCCGGCGCGGCCGATGCTCTCGCTGGTGGTGGCGCTCGGCGGAGCCTGGTTCATGGGCTGGCACATGGCCTGGCAACTGCGCCTGCTCGATACCGAAAACCCGGATATTTGCCTCAAGCTGTTTCGTTCCAACCGCAACGCCGGGCTGATCCCTGTGCTGTTTCTTGCCGTCGCGGTTCTCGTGTGATTGCGCCAACCCGGCGCAGGCCGTAAGGAAACGGCACAACAGCCAAACCGGAAACAGACCGCTATGCGCCTGCCGCTGATCTCCAGTCTTCGCCAAAACCCGTCGGGGCTCGTTGCCGCCACGTTTGCGGCTGCGTTTGTGATCGCGGTGCTGGTGGCGTGGGGTGCGCTGTCGGCGATCGAAGGCCTGTCGCAGAGCGCCATCGACCGGGCGCTGCTGCTCGAAGGCGAGGATTGGGCGAAGGTCGAAACCGACGGCCTGCAGGTGGTGATGACCGGCACGGCGCCGACCGAGCGCGCGCGCTTTCATGCCCTTGCGATCGCCGGCGCGAGGGTTGACGCCGGGCGGGTGATCGACCGGATGGAAGTGCCTGCGCCGAAGGCGAACACCGCGCCCGAGTTTTCCATCGAAATGCTGCGCAATCACGCCGGGATCTCGATGATCGGCCTGATCCCGGCGGCAACCGACCGCGCCACGCTCGTTGACCGGATGCAGAAGATCGACCCCGAAAACGCGATCACCGACCTGTTGGAAACCGCCGATTACCCGGTGCCGGCGCGCTGGAGTTCGGCGCTTGATTTCGCCCTTGGTGCGGTTGAAACCCTGCCGCGCTCGAAGATTTCCGTGCGCGCCAACCGGGTGGCGATCGAAGCCATCGCCGACAGCGCCGATCAAAAATCTGGCTGGGAACGGGCGCTGCGTGCCAACGCACCGGGGGGCGTGCGCATTGCCCTCGATATCACCGCGCCGCGCCCGGTGATCACGCCCTTCACCTTGCGCTTCACCATCGACGCTGACGGCGCGCGGTTTGATGCCTGCACCGCGCACACCGAGAAGGGCCGCGACCAGATCATCGCCGCCGGGATCGCCGCCGGGGTGAAAGGCCGGCCCACCTGCACCATCGCCCTCGGGGTGCCCTCGCCCGACTGGCCCACCGCCGTGGCGCGCGGGATTTCGGCGCTCGCTGACTTGGGCGGCGGCTCGCTCACCTTTTCCGACGCGGATGTAACGCTGGTGGCCGCCGCCGGCATACCGCGCAACAGCTTCGACCGCGTTGCCGGCGAGCTTGAGGCCGACCTGCCGGACGTGTTCTCGCTTCACGCCGTGCTGCCCGACCCGGTGTCGATATCTGGTGCCGACCAGGCCGCAGGGCCGCCGGAATTCGCAGCCACGCTGAGCCCCGAGGGGCGGGTGCAACTGCGCGGGAGGGTGGCCGACGAACAGGAGCGCATGGTGGTGGAAAGCATGTCGCGCGCACGTTTCGGGGTGAACAAGGTGTATTCCGCGATGCGGCTCGATCCCGAGCTGCCGCGCGGCTGGTCACTGCGGGTGCTCGCCGGGCTCGAAGCCCTCGACCAGCTCGCCAATGGCTCGGTGGTGGTGCAGCCGCTGGTGGTTGACGTGCGCGGCGCCACCGGCGACCGCAACGCCTCGGCCGAAATCAGCCGGGTGCTCTCGGAAAAGCTTGGCGAGGCGGAGGATTATCGCGTCAACGTCCGTTATGAGGAAAAGCTCGATCCGGCGGCGGCGCTGCCCACGCCCGAGGAATGCGCAAGCGGCGTGAATGCGGCGCTGACCGAGGCCAAGATCACCTTCGCGCCGGGTTCGGCGGAGATCGAGCTCGGCTCCGGGCACACCGTCGACAAGATCGCCGAAATCCTCAAGAGCTGCCCCGACGTGGCGATGGAAATTGGTGGCTACACCGATAGCCAGGGCCGCGAGGAGATGAACCAGGCGCTTTCGCAGCGCCGCGCCGAGGCGGTGCTTTCGGCCCTGCTGGCGCGCCGGGTGCTGACCACCAACCTCGCCGCGCATGGCTATGGCGAGGAAAACCCGATCGCCGACAACGGCACCGAGGAAGGCCGCGAGGCCAACCGCCGGATCGAGTTTCGCCTGATCGGCACGTCGGCGCGGGGGCCAGACCCGAATGCCGAAGCCAAGCCGGCCAGCGGCGCGTCGGCGGAAGATTCCGC
>MNZL01000085.1 GCA_001873585.1 Rhodobacterales bacterium CG2_30_65_12
ACCGCGCGGCCGCCGATGACCGAGCCGCGCGCGGCAAGGCCGGGCGCGACGACGCCGCCGGCCGGCGCGCCGGCAAGCTGACCCTGAACCAGGCGCTTTCGGGCCGTGAGGGCGGGCGGCAACGCTCCGTCGCGGCGATGAAGCGCAAGCAGGAACGGATGCGCCAGAAGGCGATGGGCGGCGGCGAGAGCCACGAAAAGATTGTGCGCGACGTGCAGGTGCCCGAGACGATCATGGTGCAGGAGTTGGCCAACCGCATGGCCGAGCGCGTGGCTGACGTGGTCAAATCGCTGATGAAGATGGGCATGATGGTGACCCAGAACCAATCGATCGACGCCGACACGGCGGAGGTGATCATTGAGGAGTTTGGCCACCGGATCGTGCGGGTATCGGATGCCGACGTGGAGCAGGTAATCGACAGCGTGCAAGACAAGGCCGAAGACCTTGAGCCGCGTCCGCCAGTTATCACGGTCATGGGCCACGTCGACCACGGCAAGACCTCGCTGCTTGACGCGATCCGCCATTCCAAGGTGACGGCCGGCGAAGCGGGCGGGATCACTCAGCACATCGGTGCTTACCAGGTGACAACCGACGGCGGGCAACTGCTGACCTTCCTCGACACGCCGGGCCACGCCGCCTTCACCTCGATGCGCGCCCGCGGCGCCCAGGTGACGGATATCGTCGTGCTCGTGGTGGCTGCCGACGACTCGGTGATGCCGCAGACCGTCGAGGCGATCAACCACGCCAAGGCTGCCGGTGTGCCGATGATCGTGGCGATCAACAAGGTCGACAAACCCGCAGCAAATCCCGACAAGGTGCGCACCGAACTTCTGCAACACGAGATCGTCGTCGAGAAGCTTTCGGGCGATGTGCAGGATGTGGAAGTTTCAGCCGTGACCGGGCAGGGCCTCGATACCCTGCTTGAGGCGATCGCGCTGCAATCGGAGATTCTCGAACTCAAGGCCAATCCCAACCGCGCGGCGCTTGGCGCCGTGATCGAAGCGCAGCTCGACATCGGCAGAGGCCCCGTGGCCACCGTGCTCGTGCAAAACGGCACCCTGCATCAAGGTGATATCTTCGTCGTCGGCGAGCAGTGGGGCAAGGTTCGCGCGATGGAAGACTCGCGCGGCGACCGGGTAAGCGAAGCCGGCCCCTCGGTGCCGGTCGAGGTGCTGGGCCTCAACGGCACACCCGAGGCCGGCGACGTGCTCAACGTGGTCGAGACCGAAGCGCAAGCACGTGAAATCGCCGAATACCGTAAGCAGGTGGCAAAAGACAAGCGCGCGGCCGCCGGTGCCGGCATATCGCTCGAGCAGCTTCTGGCGCAGGCCAAGGCCAACCAGGACGTGAAAGAACTGCCGATTCTGATGAAAGCCGACGTGCAGGGATCTGCCGAAGCGATCGTTCAGGCGATGGACAAGATCGGCAACGAGGAAGTGCACGTGCGGGTGTTGCACTCGGGCGTTGGCGCCATCACCGAAACCGACGTTGGCCTGGCCGAAGCTTCGGGCGCGCCGATTATCGGCTTCAATGTGCGGGCCAATGCCTCTGCGCGCGCGAGCGCCAACCAGAAAGGCGTCGAAATCCGCTATTACTCGGTGATCTACGATCTGGTCGACGACGTGAAGAAGGCGGCTTCGGGCCTGCTCTCGGCGGAAGTGCGCGAGACCTTTATCGGCTATGCCGAAATCCGCGAGGTTTTCAAGGTGTCCGGTGTCGGCAAGGTTGCGGGTTGCCTGGTGACCGAAGGCGTGGCGCGCCGGTCCGCCGGTGTGCGGCTTTTGCGCGATAACGTGGTGATCCACGAAGGCACGCTGAAAACGCTCAAGCGCTTCAAGGACGAGGTAAAGGAAGTGCATTCCGGGCAGGAATGCGGCATGGCCTTTGAAAATTATGACGATATCCGTCCGGGCGACGTGATCGAGATCTTTGAACGTGAAGAGATCGAGCGCTCACTGGCTTGATCGGGAAAGGTCAACGAAAACCAAAAAGGGGCACCTCACAGGTGCCCCTTTATCATCGAAACGAAACCTATCGTCAGCGGTTCTTGCAAACAACCGGACGGCCCGCAAATTCTTCTTGCCCGACGCGCACCACGATGCGGCCATCGGCGAGATCTCGGACAAACAGGCCCTGAATAGAGACGTAGTTTCCAACAGTGATCGTTTTGACCATGGCCGTTATTCCCCCTGTGTCAGGCAACGATGCACCTATATGGAGCGCTCTGTAAACGTTTTGTTACAAAGACGAGCGGTCAGAGCCAGTCGCGCAGGATCGGGATCAGCGGTTTGTCGGCGGGCGGCATCGGGTAATCACGCATAGCCGCCGGGCGCACCCAGGCCAGGCTTTGCCCTTCGAGCGGCTGCACACTGCCTTGCCAGCGCCGGCAGGCAAACAGCGGCATCAGCAGGTGGAAATCGTCGTAGCTATGGCTGGCGAAGGCGAGCGGCGCGAGGCAAGAGGCGCGGGTGTCTATCCCAAGCTCTTCGCGCAGCTCCCTAATCAGCGCGGCCTCTGGCGTTTCACCGTTCTCCACCTTGCCGCCGGGAAACTCCCACAGCCCGGCCATTGATTTGCCTTCCGGGCGCTGCGCGAGCAGCACCCGCCCATCAACGTCGATCAGCGCAACGGCGGAGACGAGAACGATCTTCATCAGGAGCGATAATCCGCGTTGATCTGGATGTAGCCATGGGTGAGATCGCAGGTCCAGACCGTTGCCGCGCCCGCGCCCAACCCGAGATCGACCGCGATCAACAGGTCGTCGTTCTTCATGTAGGCCGCGCCCTCGTCTTCGCGGTAGGCGGGCGATACCCAGCCTTGCGAGGCCACGAGTATATCGCCGAAATGGATGGAAAGCCTGTCGCGGTCGGCTGCGGCGCCGGATTTGCCGATCGCCATCACCACCCGGCCCCAGTTTGGGTCTTCCCCGGCTACGGCGGTTTTCACCAGCGGTGAATTGGCAATCGCCATCGCGTGCGTGCGCGCGTCCTTGTCTGACAGCGCGCCGGTTACGTGGATTTCGACAAACTTCGTCGCCCCTTCACCATCGCGCACAACCTGATGCGCGAGGTCGAGCATCACGCCTTTGAGGGCGTCGCGGAACGCCGTGGAATTTTCGGTGATCTCCACGCCGGAAGCGCCGGTGGCCGCGAGCAGAAGCGAGTCGGACGTCGAAGTATCGCTGTCGACGGTGATGTTGTTGAACGTCTCGTCCACCAATTGCGCCAGAATCCGCTGCAACAGAGCCTGTTCCACTTTCGCGTCGGTGAAGATGTAGACCAGCATCGTCGCCATATCCGGTGCGATCATGCCGGACCCCTTGGCGATGCCCGCGATCCGCACCGTGTTGTCGCCAACCTTGATCTCGGCTCCGGCCCCCTTGGCATAGGTGTCGGTCGTCAGAATCGCACGCGCGGCAAGCTCGATCGCGTCGGGCGCCATGGTGCCGTGCAGTTCCTCGATCTTGGCGGTAATCCGTTCATAGGGCAAAGGCTCGCCGATTACCCCTGTTGAGGCGGAATAGACCCTGTTTTCCGGCACGCCAGAAATCTTCGCTACCGCCTCGGTAATCGCCGCCACGGCCCGTTCGCCGCTCGCGCCGGTGAAGGCATTCGAGTTGCCGGAATTGACGATGAAGGCGGCACCCGCCGCCGGATCAGACCCTAACTTGGCCTGGCAATCGAGCACCGGCGCCGAGCGCGTGGCCGAGCGCGTAAACACCCCGGCCACGGCGGTGCCAGGATCGAGCTCGGCCAGCATCACGTCAACCCGGCCGGGATAGCGCACGCCGGCCTGCACCGCCGAAAACCGCACGCCGCCGATCACCGGCAGGTGCGGAAAGCCGTCTTTCGGCGCAAGCGGTGAGACGGAATGCCTATGCGTCTCGGCCGCTTTCAACCGCGCCTTGAGCTTGGCGAGTTTCCGCTTGAGCTTTTTGATCCTGGCTTTTTTGCCCATGGTGCGCGCCTTGTGCTGAATTAGTGTCAGTCGAGGAGAGAAAGATCGCTCAGAACCGCCGGGTCGAGCGCGCCAAGGTCGGTCCGCTCGATGGCGGCGTCAGCCATGAGCGCCGCAAGCGCCTGTTCCACCGCATCGTTTTCAAGCTTGGCGACGATATCGCCCTTCACCTCTTCGAGCGTCGGCGCGCCGGTCATGCGGCTTTCATTGAGTTTGACCACGTGCCAGCCGAACTGGGTCTGCACCGGTCCGGCCACGGCGCCGTCGGCCAACCCCGACACCGCGTCTTCAAAGGGTTTCACCATCATGCCTGCGCCAAACCAGCCGAGCTCGCCGCCGTTCGGGCCGGAGGGGCCGGTCGACTTTTCGCGCGCGAGCTGGGCGAAATCGGCGCCACCGGCAAGCTCTTCGATCAGCGCGGCGGCCTCGTCTTCCGTTTCCACGAGAATGTGAGAGGCGTTCCACTCCTTGGTCGGCTCCGCGTCGGCGTATTCTGCATCATAGGCCGCCTGAACCTTGGCATCATTTGCCGCCGAGGCGATCACATCATCGAGCTTTTCGGTCGCGGAGATGGCGCGGCGCTCGTTGTCGAGCTTGATCTGCGCCCGGCGAGTCATCTCGCCCATCGCCTGACCCAGAACCGTCTGCTGAATGAGCTGTTCGATCAGTCCGTCGAGCAGCACGTCGTTGGGCATGGTCTGGTATTGCTCGGGCAGGGTCAGCCGCGCCGCGATCACATGTCCGAGCGTGATCTCTTCGCCGTTTACGATGGCGACAACGGTGCCCGCGTCCACCGCCATCGGCGCGGTGGTTTCGGTAACAGCCCCGGTGCTGCCGGTATCTTGCGCTGCAAGCGGGGCGGCGAGCAGCAGCGAGAGCGCCACGCCGCCGAGCAGGGTGCTGCGATTGGCCAGAAATTTCATGGGATTTCCTCACTTGGGCCGGTGGCCCGGTATCGTTGACTATTCAGGCCCCGCCCCTTACATCGCAAGGGTCGCAAATAGGGCCATTCTCGTGCCCTTGATATGGGGCCGCGCGCAGACGGGCAAGCGCCCCCGCGCGAATACGTGAATGCAAATCCCATCGGGCGGAGAAAACATGCTGGGTATCGGAAAAATCGCCAAAAAGGTGTTTGGTACGCCGAACGACCGCAAGATCAAGGCCACCCTCCCGATAGTTGAAAAGATCAACGCACTGGAAGATGAGTTCAGGGCGCTGTCCGACGAAGGGCTGATCGCCAAGACGGCGGAATTTCGCAAGCGCGTGGCTGAGGGCGAACGCCTTGACGATCTGCTGCCGGAAGCGTTTGCCAACTGCCGCGAGGGCGCGCGTCGGGCGCTCGGCCTGCGCGCCTTCGACGTGCAGCTTATGGGCGGCATTTTCCTGCACCAAGGCAACATTGCCGAGATGAAAACCGGCGAAGGCAAAACCCTGGTGGCCACCTTCCCCGCCTATCTCAACGGCCTCACTGGCAAGGGTGTGCATATCGTTACCGTCAACGATTACCTCGCCAAGCGCGATGCCGAGTGGATGGGCAAGGTTTACGCCCAGCTCGGGATGTCCACCGGCGTGGTCTATCCGCAGCAGGCCGACAGCGAAAAGCAGCAGGCCTACGCCGCCGATATCACCTACGCCACCAACAACGAGCTCGGCTTCGACTACCTGCGTGACAACATGAAATCAGAGCTCGCGCAGATGCAACAGCGCGACCACAACTTCGCCATCGTCGACGAGGTGGACTCGATCCTGATCGACGAGGCCCGCACACCGCTGATCATCTCCGGGCCAAGCGACGACCGCTCCGAGCTTTACGTGACCATCGACAAGATCATTCCCGAGGTGCAGGACGAGCATTTCACGCTCGATGAAAAAACCCGCAACGTTACCTTCACCGAAGAAGGCAACGAATTTCTCGAACAACGCCTGCTCGCCGCCGGTCTCCTGCCCGAAGGGCAGACGCTCTACGATCCCGAGAGCACCACGCTTGTGCACCATATCAACCAGGGCCTGCGCGCCCACAAGCTCTTCCAGAAAGACAAGGACTACATCGTTCGCAATGACGAAGTGGTGCTGATCGACGAATTTACCGGCCGGATGATGACCGGGCGGCGCCTCTCGGAGGGCCTGCACCAGGCGATCGAGGCGAAGGAAGGCTGCAAGATCCAGCCCGAAAACGTTACTCTCGCCAGTGTGACCTTCCAGAACTACTTCCGGCTTTATGACAAGCTCTCCGGCATGACCGGCACGGCGCTAACAGAAGCGGACGAGTTTTTCGATATCTACAAGCTCGGCGTGGTTGAGGTGCCGACCAACCTGCCGGTGGTGCGGATCGACGACCACGATGCCGTCTACCGCACAGCGCAGGAAAAAAACGAGGCCGTCGTTGAAACGATCAAGCAGGCCAATGCCAAGGGCCAACCAGTGCTTGTTGGCACCACCTCGATCGAGAAATCCGAATTTCTCTCTGACATGCTGACCAACGCCGGGATCACGCACAACGTGCTCAACGCCCGCCAGCACGAGCAGGAAGCGCAGATTGTCGGCGATGCCGGCAAGCTCGGCGCCGTGACCATCGCCACCAACATGGCCGGACGGGGCACCGACATCAAGCTCGGCGGCAACGTCGAGATGAAGGTGCTCGAAGCCCTCGCGGCCGATCCGGACGCGCACCCTGACGAGGTGCGCGCGCGGATTGAGGCCGAGCACGCCGAGGAGGAACAGAAGGTAAAAGACGCGGGCGGGCTTTTCGTGCTGGCTACCGAGCGCCACGAAAGCCGGCGGATCGACAACCAGCTGCGCGGCCGGTCCGGCCGCCAGGGCGACCCGGGGCGCTCGTCCTTTTTCCTCAGCCTTGAAGACGACCTGATGCGGATCTTCGGTTCGGAGCGGCTCGACAAGGTGCTGAGCACACTGGGCATGAAGGATGGCGAGGCGATCGTTCACCCTTGGGTCAACAAGAGCCTTGAACGGGCGCAGGCCAAGGTTGAGGCGCGCAACTTCGATATCCGCAAGCAGCTCCTGAAGTTTGACGATGTGATGAACGACCAGCGCAAGGTGGTGTTCAGCCAGCGGCTCGATATCATGAAATCGGCCGATCTCTCCGACGTGACCGAAGACATGCGCCATCAGGTGATCGACGATCTGGTCGAAGCCCACCTGCCGCCGAAATCCTACGCCGAGCAGTGGAACACGCAAGGTCTCTATGCCGCGGTGATCGAAAAGCTCAATATCGACCTGCCGGTGATCGACTGGGCCAAGGAAGAGGGCGTCGACGACGAGGTAATCCGCGAGCGGCTCTACGAGGCTACCGACAAGCAGATGGCAGAGAAGGCCGAGGCGTTCGGACCCGAAACCATGCGCTCGATCGAAAAGCAGGTGCTGCTGCAGACGATTGATGCAAAGTGGCGCGAGCACCTGCTTACCCTCGAACACCTGCGCTCGGTGGTGGGCTTTCGTGGCTACGCCCAGCGTGATCCGCTGAACGAATACAAGTCCGAGAGCTTCCAGCTTTTCGGAGGGATGCTCGACGGTCTGCGCGAAGAGGTGACACAAAAGCTCGCCCAGGTGCGGCCGATGACGAAGGAAGAGCAGGAGCAGATCATGGTGCAGATGGCCCAGCAACAAAAGGCTCTCGCCGAGGCCCAGCGCAAGGCAGCCGAGAAGATTACCGGCAAGGCGGCGTTGCCCATTGGCGTTGCCGTTGCCGGGTTTGACGAGGCCAACCCGGATACCTGGGGCAACCCGGGGCGCAACGATCCCTGCCCCTGCGGCTCGGGCAAGAAGTTCAAGCACTGCCACGGTGCGTTCTGAAAGCACGCTGCGATTGCGGCACGGATGTGACGAGCGGCGTGGAGACATATTGTTTCCACGCCCTTTTTCATCTCTCCCGAAAGCGAAACAAAACCGGAAATAGCCACCTTCCGTTCATTTCTTCGGCGTAATGCTGGGTGAAAGTCGACGCTGACGGAGTGACAGGGAGAACGCCATGATCGCCAATCTGAAGGCAAAGGCGGAAGGTTTCGACAAGAAGCGCATCATCACGGCTGTTGCCGTTCTGGTGATCGCCGGAGCCGCTGGCCACGTGATGCAACGCAACGCGAACGCGTCGGAAGGCACACGCGTGCTCGCGGGATCGGTGCCAAACACACCCACAGTCGCAGCCTCGCCTGCGGCGCCTGTCGTCGCCGCCGCGCGAGTACCCACAGCGACGCAAGAGCCTGAGCTGGTTGTCGCGGAAACGCTGCTGGGCACTGTCACCACGCCAGACATCAAACCCGCGATTGCCGGAATCGCTCCGGCCGAAACCGCCGCGCCGCAAACATACATCGAACCCACCCCGATTGCCGGCATGGCCGAAGCGCCCGCGTCGGTGCTTGAGGGTGTCGAACCGGCAACGGCGAGCCCGGAAGAAGTGACTCGATCAGCCTCCGAGCCAATCCTGGCCCGCCCTGAGCCGCCCGAACCGATTGGTGAGAACACTGCCGCGAACGAAACGTTTGCGTTGGCCAAGGCGGACGAGGCGATTGATCTTGTTGCCGAGCCCGATCTGGCGATTGCCGGTTGTGACCTCACACTTGACGCCGTGCCCCAGCCCGGCGCTTTCGTCGCGCTCACGCTTTCGGACCCTTGCAACGCGGGCGCAAAGGTGGAGTTTGATCACGCTGGCCTGAAGTTTTCCGACCAGCTTGGCCCCGAGGGAGATCTGTTTCTGCTCGTCCCGGCGATGGCCGAAAAAGCAATCATCGTTGCCACCCTCGAAGGCGGTCAAGGCCAGTCTGTCGAGGTGATGCTGACCGATTTCGCCAAGTTTGAGCGCGTCGCGCTGATCTGGAAAGGGGCAACCGGGCTGCAATTGCACGCGCTGGAAAACGGTGCCGGCTACGGCGATCCGGGCCATGTCTGGGCCGAGGCGCCGGCGACCCCCGAGGCGGCCACGGCGGGCAGGGGCGGTTTCCTGTCGGTGCTCGGCAACACTGCCGAGGGCTATGCCGCCGATGTCTACACATACCCGGCCAGCCTGATGGCCGATGGGGCGCAGACGCAGGTCTCGATAGAAGCGCAGGTGACGGAAAATACCTGCGGTGAGCGGATCGAAGGCAGCATTTTGCGCACCAACGCCGGGCGCGCGCCAACCGCCGCGCCGCTGGCGATGACGGTGCCGGGATGCGACGCTGTGGGCGAATATCTGGTGTTGAACAATCTGCCCCAAGACCTGAAACTCGCGCGCAACTGACGCAATGGCGTTTCCGCGCGAGGCGGAAACCCATCAGCTGCGCGGGGGACAGGCATGAGTAATCTGCGTGCGGCGGTTATTGCCGCACTTTTTCTCTTCAAAGTGAGCGCCCCGGCCATGGCCGATGATGTGGCGCTCACGTCCCGCGACGGCACGCTCGAGATCACCGGCACGCTGCTGGGCTTCGATGGCGAGTTCTACCGCGTCGATACCGAGTTCGGCATCCTGACTGTCGATAGCTCCGGGGTCAATTGCGATGGCCCCGCCTGCCCGACGCTGGGCAATTACGTGGCGGAATTTACCCTGTCCGGCGCGCGCTCCATGGGCGAGGTGCTGATCCCCGCACTGATCGAGGGCTTTACGCTAAATGCCGGCTACGCCCTGACCCGTGAAGAGCTCGCCGGAACGGGCCTTGTCTACCGGCTCTACGATGATGGCGGCCCCACCGAGGCGGCGCGGATTACCATCCGCCTCACATCGTCGTCGGAAGGTTTTGCCGACCTTCTTGGTGAAGAGGCTGACATGGTGCTCTCGCTTCGCGAGGTCCGCTCGGCGGAGCGGGAGATGGTGCGCGAGGCCGGATTGGGCGATCTGCGCGGCATCCGCCAGTTCCGGGTGATCGCGCGCGATGCGCTGGTGCCGATCATTGCGCCCGGCAACCCGGTGCACCGCCTTACGCTCGCCCAGCTCGCGCAGGTCTATGCCGGCAAGATCACCCGCTGGTCAGAGCTCGGCGGCGAAGACGCGCCCGTAACCCTGCACCTGACCGAAGCCGATACCGGCATCGGCGCCCTGTTTGCAGACATGGTGATGGAGCGCGAGGGAGAAGCGCTGGCTGAAACCGTGCTGGTGCACGGCACCATCCGGGGGCTCACCGAGGCGGTGGCAAGCGATCCGTTCGGGATCGGCATTGCCACCGTATCGCAGGCCAGTCTTTCGCAAGAGATTACCCTCACCGGCGATTGCGCCTTCGCGGTCGCCGCGAGCCGGGCGGCAGTGAAGGCCGGCGATTACCCGCTTTCGGTGCCGATGTATCTCTACCTCCCGGGGCGCCGCCTGCCCAAGCTTGGGCGCGATTTTCTCGCCTATATGCGCTCGACCAGAGCGCAGCAGGTGATCGCGCGCGCGGGCTTTGTCGATCAGGCTTTTACCGAGGTGCCGCTGGCCAATCAGGGCGAGCGGCTGTCCAACGCGATCCGGGCGGCGGGCGAAGACGTCGGGCTCGACGAGTTGCAGCGCATGGCCACGCTGTTCGACGGCAAGAAACGGATCACCCTGACCTTCCGTTTTCGCGGTGGCTCCACGGTGCTCGATACCCCCTCGCAATCCAACGTGGCCCTGCTGGCGGCGGCGTTGGAGGCGGGGCAATTTGATGGACGGCGGCTCGTCTTTGTCGGTTTCAGCGATGGCCAAGGCGAAGGCGCGGTCAATGCGCGGCTCTCAAGGCGGCGGGCGGAGGTGGTGCGCGATGCGGTTCTGGCCGAAACCGAAGCCTTCGATCCATCCCGCATGGTGCTGGAAACCGACGGCTTCGGCGAGGCGCTGCCAATGGCCTGCGACGATACCGATTGGGGCCGGCAGGTGAATCGGCGCGTCGAAATCTGGGTGGAATAGACTCTAAAGCAAGCCGTGATCGCGGAAGCTGAGCTCGCGCGAGCGGCCGATAACCAGATGGTCGTGCAGTGTGATCTCAAGCGCCTCCAGGGCGTGGCGGATGCGTTCCGTCATGGCGATGTCGCTCTCCGATGGCGTCGGGTCTCCCGACGGATGGTTGTGAACGAGAATCAGCGCGGACGCGTTCAGCTCAAGCGCGCGCTTGGCCACCTCGCGCGGGTAGACCGGCACGTGGTCGACCGTGCCGCGCGCCTGTTCCTCGTCGGCGATGAGCGCGTTGCGCCGATCGAGAAACAATGCGCGAAAATGCTCGGTATCGCGGTGCGCCATGGTGGTGTGGCAATAATCGAGGAGCGCCTGCCAGGACGAGATCACGCTGCGCCCCATCACCCGGGCGCGGGCAAGGCGCTGGGCGGCGGCCTCGACGATCTTGAGTTCCTGCACCACCGCCTCGCCAACCCCCGAGATCTCGCGTAGCCGCACCGGCGGGGCCGAGACAACGCCGTTGAAATCCCCAAACCGATCAAGCAAGGCGCGGGCGAGCGGCTTCACGTCTGCCCTCGGGATCGCCCGGAACAGCACGAGTTCCAGCAGTTCGTAGTCCGGCATGGCTTCGGCGCCGCCCGACGTGAAGCGCGCGCGTAGCCTTTGGCGATGATCGGCGATGTAAGAGGGTAATCGGCTCTTTTCGGCGGCCAAAGGCCGGGCAGGGGCCTCGTCTCCGCCAAACAGCGGCAGGGGCATCTCGGCAAGGTGAGAATCGGTCACAGGCATAAGCCGAGTATGGCTTGGTGGAGATGAAAGAAGGGTTAATGCATATGGAGAGGAGGCCAGGCGGGCCACCTCATCCCGTCATCCCATCCCAGAAATTCTTGACCTTCGAGAAGAAGTTGGAGCTTTCGGGGTTGTTCTCCTCCGAGAGCTTTTCGAACTCTCGCAAAAGCTCTTTCTGCCGATGTGTGAGATTCACCGGCGTCTCGACCGCAAGCTCGATATACATATCCCCAGCGCCGCCGCCACGCAGCGCCGGCATGCCCTTGCCGCGAAGCCGCATTTGCCGGCCCGACTGGCTGCCTGACGGGATCTTCACCCGGCTTCGGCCGCCGTCGATCGTGGGCACCTCGATATCACCGCCCATCGCCGCAGTGGCCATCGACACCGGCACATGGCAGTGCAGGTGCACCCCGTCGCGCGCGAAGATCGGGTGGCTCGCCACCTCGATGAAAATGTAAAGATCGCCCGCAGGCCCGCCGCGCAGGCCCGCCTCGCCCTCGCCGGCGAGCCGGATTCGCGTGCCGGTTTCCACCCCTGCAGGGATGTTGACGCTGAGCGCCCGATCGCGTTCGATCCGGCCGAGACCGTGGCACTTCTTGCATGGGTTCTTGATGATCTGCCCGGCGCCGTTGCAGGTGGGGCAGGTGCGCTCGACGGTGAAAAATCCCTGCTGAGCCCGCACCTTGCCGAGGCCCGAGCAGGTTGGGCAGGTGGTGGGCTCGGTGCCAGCCTCAGAACCGGTGCCATTGCAGGCATCGCAGGCCACCGAGGTGGGTACGTTGATTGTTTTTTGCAGGCCCGCGTAGGCCTCTTCAAGCGTTACGCGCAGATTGTAGCGCAGATCCGAGCCGCGCATCGCCCGCCGCCCGCCACCGGCGCGGCCCCCGCCCATGAAATCGCCAAACAGATCGTCGAACACGTCAGAAAACGCGGAGGCGAAATCGCCTTGGCCGTGGAAGCCGCCGCTACCAGGACGCCCGCCGCCGCCCATGCCACCTTCAAACGCGGCGTGGCCGAAACGATCGTAAGCCGCCTTCTTGTCGGCGTCCTTGAGAACGTCGTAGGCTTCGTTCGCTTCCTTGAACTGGGCTTCGGCATTGGGGTTGTCGGCATTGCGGTCGGGATGAAGCTCCCGGGCTTTTGCCCGATAACCCTTCTTGATCTCCTCGGCCGACGCGCTCTTGGCGACGCCCAGAACCTCATAGTAATCACGCTTCGACATCGGTTTTCAGTCCCCCTTGGGAACGCATGCGCC
>MNZL01000104.1 GCA_001873585.1 Rhodobacterales bacterium CG2_30_65_12
GGCGCCGCCGCCTCGCCGCCACTGCCGCGCGTTGGCACCATCGAACTGTCGGCGCTGAAAAGCTTCACCGATTACGTCAAGAACGGCTTTTTGCACATCCTGCCCAAGGGGCTCGACCATATCCTTTTTGTGCTCGGCATCTTCTTTTTCGCGCTCAGGCTGCGCCCTCTGCTGTGGCAGGTCTCGGCCTTCACCATTGCCCACACGCTCACCCTCGCGCTGGCCACGCTCGGGAGCGTCTCGGTTTCTCCCGCCATCGTCGAGCCACTGATCGCCGCGTCGATCACCTATGTCGCGGTCGAGAATATCTTTCACCGAAAGCCCACCAGCCGCTTGCGGGTTGCCGTGGTGTTTGGCTTCGGGCTGTTGCACGGGCTCGGCTTTGCTTCGATGCTGGGCGAGATCGGGCTATCTCCCGGTCATTTCATCGCCTCGCTTATCGCCTTCAACGTTGGCGTAGAGCTCGGTCAGCTCACGATCCTCACCGGGGCTTTTCTCGCCGTCGGCATCTGGTTCGGCCACAAGAGCTGGTATCGCGCCCGGGTAGCAAACCCGGCCTCCGCCGCCATCGCGGTGATGGGGCTGTGGTGGCTGGTGCAACGCCTCACCGGCTAAGCGGCGATTTCGCGCTCAGGGTGAGTCGCCGCTATCGCCCCGGTGCAGGGTTAATGCCCTTCGCAAATTGTGGTTACCTGGTTCCAATCCGGCAAATACTTGCCGAATTTACATACAATGTTCATAAAACCATCGCTGCCGCCTATCCCTATTGATAGGTATGCCCCCCCAGGAAACCGTGCCAAACCCAACAACTGAAGGTTGGGGCACAGCGCCCGCAAACCCTCGCAGAGAGGCTTAAGCGTGGTTCAAGTATTGGTTGCCGCTCCGCAGGTCATCACCGACGACCTGCCGGCGGATACACAAAGCGTAACATTTGAGAAGGTCAACGCCGGCATGACCGTTTTGCGGCGCCTTGAAACCGGGCCCCTGCCCGACGTAATGCTGCTTGATTTCGATTTTCCCGGGTTCACCGGGCTGAAGGGCATCCAGACCGTCCGCGCCCTGCTCGGCACCCGACCACTCGGCGCTGTCGTGCCTGGCGCGCCGCTCGAACTCGCGCGCCGCCTGCTGGCCGTCGGGGCTGATGCCGTGTTGCCGGTGGCCACGCCCGGGGTGGCTCTGCGCGCCGCCGTGTCGTTGCTCGCCGCCGGTCAACGCTTTGTGATCGTTGCGCCCACCGCCCGGCCTGAGGGGCACAGCGCGGCCGAGCCGCTGTCGGAGCGTGAATTGCAGGTGCTGGAGGGGATCTGCGACGGGCTGCAAAACAAGGAAATAGCCCATGCCTTTCACGTTCAGGAAGTGACGGTGAAAATGCATGTGCGGGCGATCATCCGCAAACTCGGTGCGCGCAACCGCACCCAGGCGGCGATGATCGCGCGCGATCTCGGCATTGTCTGAGCCCCCTGCCCGGGATCAATCCTCTGGCGGTGCGTCGTCCCATTCACCCGACAGGAGGCGCTGCGAGTCGCCTTCCGGATCGTCATACTGGTGCGCTTTCAGCGACCAGAAAAAAAACGCAAGCCCCAGACCGCCGAGCAGAAGCGAAACCGGGATGAGGTAGACGAGAACGTTCACTTGAAGCCTTTCAGGCGTAGTGCGTTGAGAGACACGGTAATCGAAGAGGCCGACATCGCCAAGGCCGCAGCAAGCGGTGTGGCCAGCCCGACCAGCGCGATCGGGATCGCAATCGCGTTATAGGCTGCGGCGATGGCGAAGTTTTCCTTGATCCGCCGTGTCGCCGACCGCGAGAGCTCCACCGCACCGGCAATTGGCGCGAGCGATTGGCCGAGCAGCACGATATCCGACACCACCCGCGTCGCCTCCAGCGCGGTCGCCGGCGAAATTGACACATGCGCCGCCGCCAGCGCGGCGGTATCGTTCAGCCCATCGCCCACCATCAGCGTGGTCTTGCCCGCCGCGCGCAGATCTTCAAGCGCGCGCACCTTGTCTTCTGGTAGCATCCCGGCGCGGTAATCCTTGATGCCAAGGCGAAAAGCCACGTCCTGCACCGCTGCCGGCGCGTCGCCGGAGATGAGCGTAACCTGCATCCCCTGCCCTTTCAGCGCGGCGATCGCCTTCGCCGCGCCATCGCGCAGAGTGTCGTTAAAGGTGAAGGCCACCGCCGGGCGCTTGCCGATCTTGAGATAGCTCGCGGTGCGGCCCAGCGCCTTTGCGCCCAGCCACTCGGCCCGGCCCAGCCGCACCTCCTGGCCTTCCCAGAGCGCTTCGATGCCGTAACCGGGGATTTCCTTCACATCCGAGATCCGGGCGGGCCGGAGCCCTTCTGCCTGCGCTGCCTCGACGATGGCGCGCGCCAGCGGGTGCGACGAGCCCTGCGCCATGGCCAGCGCCACGCCAAGGTCGGCATCGTCATGGTCGCCGAGATTGTCGAGCTTCGGATTTCCTTCCGTGAGCGTGCCGGTCTTGTCAAACACCACATGGTCGATCTGCGCCAGCCGCTCGGTCGCAGTGGCGGATTTCAGCAGCATTCCTTGCCGAAAAAGCTTGCCCGAGGCCGCCGTCGTCACCGCCGGCACGGCAAGACCAAGCGCGCAGGGGCAGGTGATGATCAGCACGGCCACGGCGATATTGAGCGCGAGCCGCACGTCGCCGGCCGAGATCCACAGCCAGGCAAGAAAGGCGGAAAGTGCCAACAGGTGCACGGCGGGGGCATAGATTTTTGCCGCCTTGTCGGCGAGCGAGGTATACTTGTTGCGGCTGGTTTCGGCCATCGCCACCAGTTCGGCCATGCGGTGCAGCGAGGTATCCTTGCCCGCCGCTGCCACGCGGATGGTGAGCGGGCCGGTCAGGTTTACCTCGCCCGCGTTCAGCATCACCCCAGGCCCGGCAAACACCGGCAGGCTCTCGCCGGTCAGCAGCGAACGGTCGGTTTCGCTCTCACCGGTTTCCACCATGCCATCCACCGGCACCCGGGCGCCGGGCACAACGCGCACCACATCGCCGACCCTGAGCTCGGCAACCGAGATCACCTCGTCGCTGTCGTCGGCCAGAACCCGGTGAGCGCGCGGCACTTCCAGCGCGGCCAGCTCTTCCGCTGCCGAGCGCGCCACGGCACGGGTGCGGTGATCCAGGTAGCGCCCCGCCAGCAGGAAGAAGGTGAGCGAGAGCGCCGCGTCGAAATAGGCGTATTCGCCGCCATGTGCCGTTTCGTAAAGCGACATGCCGGCGGCGAGGAGGATCGCCAACGAGATCGGCACGTCCATGTTGAGCCGCGCAACCCGAAGTGCGCCCCAGGCGTTTTTGAAGAACGGTTGTGCCGAGAAGGCGATGATCGGCAACGAGATCGCCGCCGAAACCCAGTGGAACAGATCTCGCGTTGTGTCCGCCGCGCCAGACCAGACGGCCACCGAGAGCAACATGACGTTCATCATGCCAAACCCCGCCACGCCCATCCGCATCAGCATGTCGCGCGAGGAGCGATCAGTGGCGGTGGTGGTCAGCGCGCCGGCGTCGAGCTCGTAAGCCTCATAGCCGATCGAGGTGAGAAAGTCTGCCAGATCTTGCGGATCGGTGTTCGGGTCGGCCTCGATCGTGGCACGCTTCAGGGTGAGATTCACCCGCGCCGAGCGCACGCCGTCAAGCTGTTGCAGGCTACCCTCCACCCCGACGATACAGGCCGCGCAATGGGCCGTGGGCAGGCTGAGCATGATCTTCCTGGCTTCCTGGCCATTGCCACGATAGCCCTTGCCGGCGGTATCCTCGGCGATGTGCGCGGCGTCGCAGGCCGGGCAGGCAGAAACCGGGGCAGCCATGCGCGCTTACTCCTCTGGGACGATAATCTCGATACGTTGTTTGAATTTGACCCCGTTGGCGGCGGTGGCAACGAAGCGCAGTTCCCATTTGCCAAAGTCGAGCACCGAGATCGGCGCAAGGTGCACGCCCTGGTCGTTGCGCGTGAAGATGAGCGTCTGGTCGTCGCGGCGCGACGTTGTTCGGCCGATCATGCCCTCGATCGCCTCAACGCGGGCGGGCTGGCCGCCGGGGGCGAGGATCGTGAGCGCCACCGCATCCTTGCCCTCGAGCGTCGCCGTCACGTTCCAGTCCAGCGCCTCCTGCGCCTTGCGGTCGGCATCGAAGGTTTGGCTTGCGACGTATGAGTTTTTCACCTCCAGCCCGGGGAAGGTGCCGATAGCGGAATACGCCATGAACAGGTTAACCCCGATGATCAGCGTGAAAGCCCCTGCGAACATCGCGAAGACCTTGCGCCCGGTCAGCGGCTTGCCGCCGTCGGTCGTTTCGTCACCCATGTGCTCTTACTGCCCCGTTCCATTGAAAACCGTCTCATGCGAGGCACGGTCGCCGCTGTCGCCATCGGTGACCCAGATCCGGATTGGCGTCCGGTGGCTGCTCGCTTCTTGCGAACCGGCGGGTGCCGTCAGGTAAACACGTACCTTGGTTTCGGTGTCTGCCGGCACTTCCACCACAGCGCCTTCGCCATCCTGAACCGCGATATCAAGCCCCGGCGTACCTTCACCAACTGTAACATAATACGGCCGCGCTTCGCCATGGGTGTTACGCACGCCAAGCTCGTAGGTATTGCGGATCGACCCATCAGACATCGTCACATAGACGGGGTTTCGCTCCGGCCGCAGGGTTATCGTGAGATCGGGACGAACAAACAGCCCCACCACCAGCGCAATGCCGAAACCGGCCCAGAGCACGGTATACAGCATCGTGCGCGGGCGCAGGACGTGTTTGCGAACCGGCTTCACCGGGTTGCCGCTGCGCTCGTTGGCCTCGTCGGACAGCGCCATATAGCCGATCAGGCCGCGCGGTTTGCCAACCTTGTCCATCATGCTGTCGCAGGCGTCGATGCAAAGGCCGCAGGTGATACAGGCGAGTTGTTGGCCGTCGCGGATGTCGATCCCCATCGGGCAGACGTTCACGCAGGCGTTACAGTCGATGCAGTCGCCCAGCCCCTCGCGGTGCTTGCCCCTGCCGCGCGGCTCGCCTCGCCATTCGCGGTAGCCGATGGTGATCGTATCTTCGTCCATCATCGCAGCCTGAATGCGCGGCCAGGGGCAGGCATAGATGCAGATCTGTTCACGGGCGAAGCCGCCGAAGGCGAAGGTGGTGAGCGTCAGCACGAGGATCGTGCCGTAAGCCACCATCGGCGCCTGGAGGGTGAGAAGATTGCCCAGCAGCGTCGGCGCGTCGGTGAAATAAAACACCCACGCCCCGCCAGTAGCGACCGCAATCAGAAACCAAAGCACCCACTTGGTGAGATACTTGCGGATCTTCTCGCCGTTCCACTTCTGCTTCCACAGCCTGAGCTGCGCGTTGCGGTCGCCCTCGACCCAGCGCTCGACGTGCACGAAAAGATCGGTCCAGACCGTCTGCGGGCAGGCATAGCCGCACCAGACCCGGCCCAGCGCCGAGGTGAACAAAAAGAGGCCGAGCCCTGCCATGATCAGGAGCCCCGCCACGAAATAGAATTCGTGCGGCCAGATCTCGATCCAGAAGAAGAAGAAGCGGCGCTCGGCCAGATCGACCAGCACTGCCTGGTCAGGAAGATTGGGGCCGCGGTCCCAGCGGACCCACGGCGTCAGAAAATAAATGCCCAACGCGACGGCCATGATCCACCACTTCAGCGAGCGAAAGAAACCTTTCACGCGGCGCGGGAAAATCGGCTCTTGAGCAGCGTAAAGTTGTTCTGGTTTTTCGGGGGTGTCAGTAGGCATGGCGATCTCAATCCTGGGGTTCGCTTCGACATTTCTTGTATGAACCGCCCGTAACCCTCTCTTTGATATGAATCAATCACTCAAAGTGCCCCACAGGGGCAGCACCGGGCACACGCGTAGAACACATCACACTTCTTTTTTACTCTTATTTTAAAGCTAAATCTTTGATATAACTTAAACGTGAGTGTTGGCTTGGCTTGCTCGGCGCTTCCGCCTGCGACATTCTGCCCCGTCCACCTGTGCAGGTCTGGCAGACCCGCAATCAGGGGGCAGAAAAAGCTCCTCGCCGCTCGAATAAGGCGGCACCGACCCCGGAGAAACGCGCGAACAGGATCAGGGGTCGGTGCCTTGTCCGGGGAGTGAGACCCCGGATCTGGTGAACTGGCCGGCCTACTCGCCGCCGCCCAGTTGGTGAACGTAAGCTGCGACGGCGTTGATCTTGGCGTCGTCGAACAGCGGGTTGAGCCCCCAGGGCGGCATGACGCCGAACGGGCCGACACGCACCGAATGCTCGACTTCCTCGAACGAAGAGCCATGCAGCCAGATGGCATCGGCGAGGTTCGGCGCGCCGGTAGCCTCGATGCCGTTGGCGAGGCTGCCCCTGCCATCTTCGCCGTGGCACGCCACGCAGTTTTCCGCAAACAAGGCCGCCCCCGTGGGCACATCGCCGATCTCGCTCTCAAGTCCGGAAAGCGAGCGAACATAGGCCACGAGGTTGGTGATTTCCTCATCTTCCAGGTAGTCGTCGCCGAAGGCCGGCATTTGCGAAAAACGGGCGTTATCCTCGTCCTCGGTATTACGCACGCCGTGCCGGATCGTGTAGGCGATCGACTCGATGTCGCCGCCCCAGAGCCAGTCGTTGTCGAGCAGGTTCGGGTAGCCCTTGGCCCCCGCTGCGCCCGAGCCATGGCACTGTGAGCAGTAGGTGGCGAAAGTCGCCCGGCCCGACTGGATCGCGTAGTTATAGACATCGGGATTGTCGGCCAGAGTGGTGAGATCAGCCGAGGCAAGCTGCGCCTCGACCTCGCCGTTCATCGCCTCGAACTTTTCGATGTCCGCGGCCACTTCTCCACGGGTCGAGAAGCCGAGCAGGCCCGGGGTGGCCGATTTGAAGAGCGGCCAGGCCGGATAGGCGATCGAGTAGCCGATGCCAAAGATGATGCAGGCGTAGAAAACATACACCCACCAGCGCGGCAGCGGATTGTTGAGTTCCTGGATGCCATCCCACTCATGTCCAGTGGTGTTAACCTTGTTTTTGTCGTCTTTACTCAAAGCCGGTCCTCCTTGATTGAGCGCCGGGATTACTCCCGGTCACCGGCAGGTTTGTCTTCGTTGCGGAAAGGGATGCCGGCCGTGTCCTTGTGGATGGCGTTGCTGCCCGGGCGAAAGGCCCAGACAACAACCCCGATGAAGAACACGAACATGGCCAGCAGAACCCAGCTATCCGCGATCGCGCGGAAAATCGAATAGGTGTCCTGACCTTCCATCATCCCACTCCCTTACCGGCTCGCGTCGGGTTCGAAGGTCTCGAAATCGACCATCGTGCCGAGCACCTGCAAATACGCGATCAGCGCATCCATTTCGGTGACTTCGGCTTGCCCGTCGAAGTTGCGCGCCTGCGCCCCTGGGTAACGTTCGATCAGAGCGTCGGAGTCTGCATCTTCAAAAACGTTGCCGTCGGGATCGGCCTGGCTCCAGAAATCCGCCCCGGCCAGCGCGACCTGCTCGTCAGAGTAAGGCACACCGACGAACCGGTTGGTGGCAATGTTGTCCGAGATATATGTGCTCTCGGGCGTAATCACCTTGTCCATCAGGAAGCCATACTTCGGCATCACCGATTCCGGCACCACCGACTGCGGATTGGTCAGGTGGTCGGTGTGCCACGCGTCGGAGTAGCGGCCACCCACGCGGGCGAGGTCAGGCCCCGTCCGCTTCGAGCCCCACTGGAACGGGTGGTCGTACATCGACTCCGCTGCCAGTGAGTAATGCCCGTAGCGCTCTACCTCGTCACGCATCGGCCGGATCATCTGGCTGTGACAGACGTAGCAGCCCTCGCGGACGTAGATATTCCGGCCCGCAAGCTCGAGCGGGGCGTAGGGGCGCACGCCCTCTACTTCCTCGATCGTGTTCTCGAGATAGAACAGCGGTGCGATTTCGACGATGCCGCCGATGGTCACAACCAGAAGCGAGAAGATGAGCAGAAGCGTTGCGTTCTTCTCGATGATGACGTGTTTGTCGATAAGTGCCATATCACCGGCCCTCCTTATTCAGCCGGCGCCGCGGCAGCGGTGGTATGCGCCAGAGGCGCCCGCGTGACGGTCATCCAGAGGTTGTAGGCCATGATGAGCGCGCCGGAGAGGTAGAGAATACCACCGGTGCCGCGCACCACATACATCGGGAACTTGGCCGCCACGGTGTCGGCGAACGAGTTCACGAGGAAGCCCTGCGCATCAATCTCACGCCACATCAGGCCTTCCATGATCCCCGACACCCACATCGACGACGCGTAGAAGATGATGCCGATCGTGGCGAGCCAGAAGTGCCAGGAGACGAGGCGGGTCGAATAGAGGCCCGTCTTGTTCCACAGGCGCGGGAACAGGAAGTAGAGCGCGCCGAAGGTGATCATGCCGTTCCAGCCGAGCGCCCCCGAGTGCACATGACCGATTGTCCAGTCGGTGTAGTGCGACAGCGAGTTCACCGCCCGGATCGACATCATCGGGCCTTCGAAGGTCGACATGCCGTAGAACCCGACCGACACCACCATCATCCGGATGATCGGATCGGTGCGTAGCTTGTCCCAGGCGCCCGAAAGCGTCATCAGACCGTTGATCATGCCGCCCCAGGAGGGCATCCACAAGATGATCGAGAACACCATGCCCAGCGTGCCAGCCCAATCGGGCAGCGCGGTGTAGTGCAGGTGGTGCGGACCGGCCCAGATATAGAGGAAGATCAGTGCCCAGAAGTGGATGATCGACAGCTTGTAGCTGAAAACCGGGCGTTCAGCCTGTTTTGGCACGAAATAATACATCATCCCGAGGAAACCTGCGGTGAGGAAGAAGCCCACGGCGTTGTGGCCATACCACCACTGCACCATTGCGTCTTGAACCCCCGCGAAGACCTGCACCGACTTGGAGCCGAACAGGCTGACCGGGATCGCGAGGTTGTTGATCACGTGCAGCATGGCGATGGTGATGATGAACGAAAGATAGAACCAGTTGGCCACGTAGATGTGCGGCTCCTTGCGCTTCATCAGGGTGCCGAGAAAGAGCAGAAGATAGCCAACCCAAACGATGGTGAGCCACCAGTCGGTATACCATTCAAACTCGGCATATTCCTTCGACTGGGTCGCGCCAAGCACATAGCCCGTGGCAGCCAGCAGGATGGTGATCTGGTAGCCCCAGAACACGAACCACGCCAGCGAATCGTTCCAGAGCCGCGCGCCGGTGGTGCGCTGAACCACATACATCGACGTGGTCACCAGCCCGGTGCCGCCGAAAGCGAAGATCACCGCCGACGTGTGGAGCGGCCGCAGACGACCGAAGTTCATGAAGCCCTGCGCCCATTCGAAGTTCAGGTTCGGGAACGCCAGGAGGAAGGCGATCCAGGTCCCCACCAGAAACCCGACGACGGCCCAGAAGGCCGTCAGAATAACGCCTATCCGAATGGGGCCGTCCAGATACCCGGTTTTCGGCGCACTCTCATTTCCCATACCCCGCAAGGCATAGATGAACGCCACGGCGGCGCTCAGGAAGCCGATCAGCGCCGCAACCAGATAGGCCGGGTCGCGGGCTTCGCTCGCAAGGTACAGCGTAAACAAGGCCGCAAGGCCCAGCAGTACCAGTTTAAGGTAGTTCCACATTTCTCGTCCCTTCGTCTCTCTCAGTTGCCCTCAAAATGGGAGATACACCCGTCCCCTGAGGACAATCGTCGACTTTAGTGGGTGCAGCCTATCCGCCACACCCGCTTTGATCTATATCAATTTTGCACTTGCCCCGCGCCCTCTCGCCGCACCCCCTTGAACCGCGCCGAAGCGCCGCGACACGGTGCAACGTCGGTTTTGACCCATATCAAGGAAACCTTCGCGGCCCGGGTGCAATTTGGCTCCAAAGCGCGGTGATGCCCGCGCACAACCAGACAGAAAGGGCAAATAATGGCCTTCCGGACGATCACCACGATCCTGACCGACCCGGAGACGAACGCCGCGTCGATCACGGCGGCGATGGAGTTGGCCCGCCGCGAGGAAGCGCATCTCGATGTGCTCTGCCTTGGCATCGACCGGACCCAGCCCGGCTTTTACTACGCCGGCGCCAACGCCATGATCGTGCAGGATAACCTTACCCAGGCACGCGAGGATTCCGTGCGCCTTGAGGCCCATGCCACCAAGTTGCTCGAAGGCGCGCCATACCCTTGGGGCGCCACGGCAATCTCGTCGCAGATGGTGGCGCTGAACGGTCTCGTCGCCCATCGCACCCGGTTTTCCGATCTGGTGGTGCTGGCGCGCCCGTACGGCCCCGGACGGAGCCACGATTGCGAGGCGATCACCGAAGCGGCGATGTTCGACGGCGATGCGCCGGTTTTGATCCAGCCCGACAACACGCCATTTCCCGATGAAATCAACACGGTGATGGTGGCTTGGAATGAATCGACCGAGGCGCTGCGCGCGGTGCGCGCCGCGCTGCCATTCTTGCAGCGGGCCGACACCGTGAACATCGCCATCGTCGATCCGCCGCAGCACGGGCCGGAACGGTCCGACCCGGGCGGCGCGCTCAGCCAGATGCTCTCGCGCCACGGAGTGCGACCGGAGGTTTCGGTATTGTCGAAAACCCTGCCGCGCGTCTGCGACGTGCTGATCCGCCATGCCGGCGATATCGGTGCCGACATGATCGTGATGGGGGCCTACAGCCATTCGCGCTTCCGCGAATCCATTCTCGGGGGCGCCACGCGCAATATGCTCGAACTGGCCCAGGTGCCGGTGCTGATGGCGCACTGAAAGGTTTCGTTTCTCCCTGAAAAACTGGCCGGAGCCGCGCACTCCGGCCTTTTTTCGGCCTGGCGCTCGAATCGCCTGGCCCGCGCGTGGCGGGGCGTCTGATCAGCTCGGCCCGATCACCCGGCAGCTCGTCGAGCGCGCTTCGAGGCGGCGGCAGGCAAGCTCGGCGCTCTCTTCGGTCAGGCCGACGAAATTCGCGTCGAACCCCTGCGGGCTGCGGGCAACCTTGCGCAGCGCCTCGCCCAGCGTGGAAAGCTCCACCAGCGCGGTTTTGAGCAGCACCCGCTCCGCCTCATACTGGCTGGCGTAACGGCCAACGGAGATTGCCCAATGGCGGCCACCTGAGGTGGAGAGCCGGGTAACGATCTCAGGCGCGACGGGCTCGGCCTGCGCTTGGCGTTCGACCGAGGCGAGGATGATCCCCTCTGGGCGTGGCGGTGGCGCGGGGGCGGCTTGCGGCGCGGTGGCCGTGACGAGGATGGCCGCTTGCGTCACCTCGGGCGTCACCTCGGGCGTCGGGGCGGGCGTCGCCTGCGGCTTCGGCGCGAGTGCCGCCACCGCCTCGGCGTCAGGCGGTTGGTCGGGCGCCGGCGCGGCCTCAGCCCCGGGCGCGCTGGCGGCGAGGCCCTCCACCACGTCTTCGATCACCGCGTTCACCGTCTCCCCCAGCGCGACAAGCACCTCTTCAGACGGGGCAGGTGCCATGTCGGGGCGCGGCTTCGGGCGGATCGAGCGGCTCGGCGCACCGACCAGCCGAATCGTCTTGCCGGCACCGCCATGATCGGCGTCATTCGCTCCGCCCCCAAGCGGGCCCTGATAGCCGGGCCGCCCCGGCGGGCGCATGGCCACTCGGGTCGGCACCTGGCGGAAGCCCATATCGAGCAGCTCCGCCACCTGCTTGTTGCGCGATGCTGTCGACTGGCCGCCAAACACCGTGGCGATGATGCGCTTGCCGTCGCGTTCGGCCGAGGCGACAAGGTTGAACCCCGCAGCGTTGGTGTAGCCTGTCTTGATCCCGTCAGCGCCGCGATAGGCAGAGAGGAACCGGCGGTTGGTATTGGCCACCTTGCGCCCTTCAATGTCGGTAGAGAGCCGCGAGAACAGGTTGTAATACTCGGGGTAGTCGAAAAACACATGGCGTCCGAGGGTCGTCATGTCGCGCGCGGTCGACATGTGACCGGCCTCGGTCAGACCGTTCATGTTCTTGAACCGGGTTCGGGTCATGCCCATCGCCTGCGCGGTGCGGTTCATCCGGCGGGCAAAGGCGGCTTGCGAGCCCTCGATCGCCTCACCGATCGCAGTGGCGGCATCGTTGGCCGATTTCACCGCTGCGGCGCGGATCAGGTAGCGCAGGGCGATCTTCTGTCCGGCGCGCAGCCCGAGTTTTGACGGCGGCTCGGCGGCAGCGTTCTTTGAGATCGTCACAATCGTATCAAGGCTGATTTCGCCGTGCTCGATCGCCTCGAAGGCGATGTAGAGCGTCATCATCTTGGTCAGCGAGGCGGGGTGGAGTTGGGTGTCTGCGTTGCGGGAGTGGATCACCTGGCCGGTGCGCATATCCATCACCATCGCCGCGTAGGGCGCGGTGAATGCCGCTTTCGCCCCGATCACCATCGCGGCCACGAATAGGAGTATGCGGACAATCTGCCCTAAACGCGGTTTCACGTCGCCACCTGAATATGCCTCATTTTGCCGGATCTGACGCCCGACTGATTTGGCTCAGGGTAACAGAACCTGCCGCGTCGGAAAACACCCGATTTTCAATTACTTTGTCACTCGTGTTGATGTGCCGCGGGCAAATGTTGGGCCGCGCGCACGCACACCCACAAGATGCTCGATTGTGGCAGCAATATGGCGGTTCAGCCTATCTCTGCGAGCACACCCGGCAGCGCGTCGAGAGTCGCGATTTCGGCAAACCGCGG
>MNZL01000078.1 GCA_001873585.1 Rhodobacterales bacterium CG2_30_65_12
TGGCCGTGGCCCCATCCTGCCACATTTCCGCCGCAAACGGTGCAGAATCTAAACGAATGGTTAACCCAGAAATCGACCGGAGGTCGCCCCGATGATCCTTTCCATGACCGGCTTTGCCTCGCTGAAAGGCGCCCACGGGCCCTGGAGCTGGGCCTGGGATATACGCTCGGTGAATGGCCGTGGGCTCGATCTGCGGCTGAAACTGCCCGACTGGATCGAGGGGCTGGAGGTGCCGGTGCGCAAGGCGCTCGGCGAGGCGATCACGCGTGGCAATGTCTCGGTCGGGCTTCGGCTCACGCGCGAGGCCGGCGCTGGTGCGCTGGCGCTCGATCGGGCAGCGCTGGAGCGCTCGCTCGCGCTTCTGGCCGAAATCGGCCACGCGGCCGAGGCGCGCGGCATCGAGCTCGCCCGCCCCAGCGCGGTGGAGATCGCCGCGATGCGGGGGGTGCTGGACGCAAGCCCACAGGAGGAAGACATCACGCCCTTGCGCGCGGCGTTGCTGGCCGCCCTGCCGGCGCTGATCGCCGCGTTCAACCAGATGCGCAGCCACGAAGGCGCGGCGCTGGGCGTGGTGCTGACCGATCAGCTCGCCGTGGTCGAGGCGCTGGTGGGCGAAGCGCTGGCGGCGGTGGAGGCGCGGCGCGCGGCGCAAGGCCAGGCGCTGCGCACGGCGCTTGCCCGGGTGATCGACAACAGCGAAGGCATCGACGAGGCCCGGGTGGCGCAGGAGCTGGCCCTGATCGCGGTGAAATCCGACGTGCGCGAGGAAATCGACCGGCTCACCGCCCATGTCGCCCAGGCCCGCGCGCTGCTCGCGGGCGCTGAGGCGCGCGGGCGCAAGCTCGATTTTCTGATGCAGGAGTTCAACCGCGAGGCAAACACGCTGTGTTCGAAATCGCAGTTCCCCGACCTCACCCGGATCGGGCTCGACCTCAAGGCGCTGATCGACCAGATGCGCGAACAGGTTCAGAACGTGGAGTAACGGATATGGACAGATCAACCCGGCGCGGCCTGCTCATTATCCTCTCTTCACCCTCTGGCGCGGGAAAATCCACCCTGGCGCGCAAGCTGATGGACTGGGACGATACGCTCTCGTTCTCTGTCTCCGCCACCACCCGGGCCCCGCGCCCCGGCGAGCAAGACGCGGTGGACTACCGCTTCGTTTCCGAAGCGCGCTTCAAGGCGATGGTGGCCGAAAACGAGATGCTGGAACACGCCCACGTGTTTGGCAATTTCTACGGCTCGCCGATGGCACCGGTGCGCGATGCTATCGAAACCGGGCGCGACGTGCTGTTTGATGTCGATTGGCAGGGGGCCGAGCAGATCAAGCACTCGGCCTTGCGCGACCATGTGCTCTCGGTCTTCGTGCTGCCGCCTTCGATCTCCGAGTTGCGCCGCCGGCTCGTCAACCGGGGGCAGGATTCGGCGGAGGTGATCCATAAACGGATGCAGAAAAGCTGGGATGAGATCAGCCACTGGCACGGCTACGATTATGTGCTGATCAACGACGAACTCGAGGTGACCTTCGAGCGGCTCAAGACCATCATCACCGCCGAACGCCTGCGCCAGGCGCAACAACCGGGCCTCGTGGCTTTCATCCGTAACCTTCAGGCCGAATTCGAGGAACTGACATGACGATCTACGCGCTCGACGGGGTCGCGCCCGATATTGCCGCCGATGCCTGGGTGGCGCCGGATGCCAACGTGATCGGCAAGGTGGTGCTGGCGCCGGGAAGCTCGGTCTGGTTTGGCGCCACCCTGCGGGGCGACAACGAGCCGATCACGGTCGGCGCGCGTTCAAACCTGCAAGACAACGTGGTCTGCCACACCGATCCCGGCTTTCCGCTGGTGGTGGGTGATGACGTGACGGTGGGCCACAAGGCGATGCTGCATGGCTGCGAGATCGGCGCAGGCTCGCTGATCGGCATGGGCGCGACGATCCTCAACGGCGCGCGCATCGGCATGGGCTGCCTGATCGGCGCGGGGGCATTGGTGACGGAAGGCAAGGAGATCGCCGATGGCAGCCTGGTGATCGGCAGCCCGGGCCGGGTGGTGCGCGCGCTTGACGAAGCGGCGCGCGAAAAGCTGCTGCAAAGTGCCGCGCAGTACCGCGCCAACGCCGCGCGCTACCGGGCCGGGCTCACCCGAATTGGTTGACGGGGCAGGGGGGCTGTCTGCCCCCCTCTTGGCCCAAGGGCCAATTCACCCTCCGAAGGTATTTCCCGACCAAAGAAGCCGGACAACGCGCGCATTTCTTTGGTCTCGAAATACCTTCCGGGGGTGAGCGCGCAGCGCGAGGGGGCAGACAGCCCCCTGCGCGGTCAGTCCTTGCCGCGATAGGGCTCGACGTATTGCAGCGCCATGTCCCACGGAAAGAAAATCCAGGTGTCCTGGCTCACCTCGGTGATGAAGGTATCGACCATCGGTCGGCCCTTGGGCTTGGCGTAAACGGTGGCGAAATGCGCCTTTGGCAGGAGCTTGCGCACCACTTCCAACGTCTTGCCGGTGTCGACGAGATCGTCAACGATCAGCACACCTGCGCCGTCTCCCACCAGGTCCATGTCGGGGGATTTGATCACCGTCGGCTCGGATTGCGCCTGGTGGTCGTAGCTTTTCACGCTCACGGTATCGACGGTGCGGATCCCAAGCTCGCGGCTGACGATCATCGCCGGGGCCATGCCGCCACGGGTGATGGCCACCACCGCCTTCCACGCGCCGTCATCCGGTCCGTGGCCGTCGAGCCGCCAGGCCAGCGCGCGGCTGTCGCGGTGGATTTGATCCCAGGAGACGTGAAAGCCTTTTTCGTGTGGCAGACGTTCGGTCATTCTTCCGTTCCCCCGGCGGAGGCGTCGATGTCGGGCGCGTCGACCGCCTTCATGCCGACCACATGATAGCCGGCATCGACGTGGTGGGTCTCGCCGGTGACGCCGGCACCGAGATCGGAGAGCAGGTAGAGCGCGGAATTGCCCACGTCGTCGATTGTCACGGTGCGTCGCAGCGGCGAATTGAGTTCGTTCCACTTCAGGATATAGCGAAAATCGCCGATCCCCGAGGCGGCCAGCGTCTTGATCGGGCCGGCGGAAATGGCGTTTACCCGAATGCCGTCCTTGCCATAATCCTCGGCAAGGTAGCGCACGCTTGCCTCAAGCGCCGCCTTGGCCACGCCCATCACGTTGTAATGCGGCATCACCCGCTCCGACCCGTAATAGGTGAGCGTGAGCATCGCGCCGCCATCGGGCATCAGCGCGGCGGCGCGTCGGGCGACGGAGGTAAACGAATACACCGAGACATCCATCGTCACGAGGAAGTTGTCGCGGGTGGTGTCGCCATAGCGGCCGCGAAGCTGCGCCTTGTCGGAATAGCCGATGGCGTGAACCAGAAAGTCGATCTTGCCCCAGGTTTTGCGCAGCACGTCAAAAAGCGCGTCGACCGAGGCATCGTCGCCCACGTCGCATTCGGCGATGATCGGCGCGTCGAGTCGTTCGGCCAGCGGCACCGCGCGCTTTTTCATCACCTCGCCGTGGTAGGAAATGGCCAGCTCCGCGCCGGCCTTGTGCAGGGCCTGTGCAATGCCCCAAGCCATGCTCTTGTCGTTCGCGAGCCCCATGATCAGGCCCCGCTTGCCGTTCATCAACCCGTTGGACATTCGCTGTTCCCCGTCCCGTCGCATTCGGTTAAGCCGGTTTAGGCGATTGGCCGGGGTGCTTCAAGCCTGCCCGAGGGGCGGCGTGACGCGGCCGCAATCCGAGAAGGACAACGGAGGCAAACATGGCGGACAGAACCGGCATCTTCGCAGGCAACGACCCGTTTCGCATCGCGCGCGACTGGCTCGACGAGGCTGGGGCCAGCGAGATCAACGATCCCAACGCGATCGCGCTCGCCACAGTCGACGCCACCGGCATGCCGAACGCGCGGATGGTGCTCCTGAAAGAGATCGAAGACGACGCCTTCGTGTTCTACACCAACTATGGCTCGGCCAAGTCAGGCGAGATCGAGGCCAGCGGCAAGGCCGCCTTCGTGATGCATTGGAAGAGCCTGCGCCGCCAGATCCGCGTGCGCGGAACGGTGACGCGGGAGGACGGGGCCAAGGCGGATGATTATTTCACCTCGCGCAGCCTCAAGAGCCGGCTCGGCGCCTGGGCCTCGCGCCAGTCGCAGCCACTGGCCTCGCGGGGCGCGCTGGTGGCCGAGGTCGCCCGTTTGACGCCAAAGCTCGGGATGCACCCGCCGCGCCCGCCGTTCTGGGGCGGCTACCGCATACGCCCGCTCGAGATCGAATTCTGGGCCGACGGACCGTTCCGGCTGCACGACCGCTTTCGCTGGAGCCGCGAGGGCCTCGATGCGGCTTGGGAGATTCAGCGCCTCAACCCCTGATCTGTGCGCTCTACCGCTGCGGCGGCGCGCAAGTATGCGGAAAACCGCCAGTTTTTTTACGCAGCGTTGTGCGCAATCTGCACGAGCCTATACAAAAATACAGGTGCACACGCGGTTGCGCTTGGCGACGATGTGTCACAGATAATGCGTGGGATGCGAACTTTCGCGGCGGGAACGCTTTAGATGACACAGGATGAAGAGACCGGCTTGCGGGAAACCCTGCATGGCCAGGTAAAGTGGTTCGATCCGACGAAGGGCTTCGGCTTTGTCGTTGCGGATCAGGGTGGGCCGGACATTTTGTTGCACGCCAACGTGCTGCGGAATTTTGGCCAAAGCTCCGTTGCCGACGGGGCGCGGATCGAGCTGGTGGCGCAGGCCACCAAGCGCGGGATGCAGGCCGTGGAGGTGCTCGCAATCGAGCCGCCCGAAGGCAGCGAACACGCGACAGAGGCGCTCTCGGAGGATCATTTCGATCTGTCCGAGGCCGGGCCGATGGAGCCGGCGCGGGTAAAATGGTTCGACAAGGGCAAGGGCTTCGGATTTGCCAATGCGTATGGTCGGCCTGAAGATATCTTCATCCATATCGAGGTGCTGCGCCGATCGGGGTTTGCCGATCTGCAGCCCGGCGAGGCGGTATGCCTGCGCATGGCCGAGGGCTCACGCGGCCGCATGGCGGTGCTGGTCTGCGCCTGGGACATGGCGCTGCACGCCAACAAGGACGCCTGACGATGCGGCGCGGGCTTGCCGCCGCCGCCGCGTTCGCTGTGCTGGTCTCGGCCGGCATGGCGTGGGCCGAGGGCGAGCCCTGTGCGCCGGACCGGCTCGATATCCGGGGCGACTTCGGCGCGGCGCGGTTTTCTGTCGAGCTTGCCGATGATCGGGCGGAGCAGGAGCGCGGGTTGATGTTTCGTGAAAACCTGCCGGCCTCGCAAGGCATGCTCTTTGTCTATCCGCGCCCGGGGGCCCCGGCGTTCTGGATGCGCAACACGCTGATCCCGCTCGACATGCTTTTCCTGACCCCCGAAGGGATTGTGCAATATCTGCACCCGATGGCCATTCCGGGGGATGAGACGCCGATCCGGGGCGGTGACGGGGTGCTCGCCGTGCTCGAAATCAAGGGCGGTCTGGCCGCCATGATCGGGATCCAGCCGGGTGACGAAATCCGCCACCTGGCATTCGGGCCGGATGCCGCCTGGGGTTGCGGCGCGGAGTAAAGCGACGGCGGGGCTTTCCAAGCCGCGCGCGCGCCGCTAAACACGCGCCGTCGGGGCGTAGCGCAGCCTGGTAGCGCACCTGTTTTGGGAACAGGAGGCCGCGAGTTCGAATCTCGCCGCCCCGACCACCTTGCGTTTCAAGCGCAAGTGCCTGCCAATCCACAACATACAGTCGATTGCGACCGAACAGACCCAGATTTGGTGGGTTTTCTGCCCGATTCTTGTGCGATTCAAACATATTCGCGGGCCGTGTGGCTTGCCTGTTGCATCATCGCCGCAGGTGCGACGATCTTTTCGCTCAGGCTGTGAGGCAGTCCGGACTGAACCGATCTGCGAGCCGCCCCGGCGAAAGCCCTGAAAAATCGTGGCCTTTCTCCAGCTGTCCACAATTGGTTAACAGGGCCCGACTCGGGGCGGCACCAGCGGCCTTCCACGTCAAGCGAAAAAGCTGAAAAATGCCCGTTGATATTTGCGTGGACCTACGTCAGTTTGTGCGAGCTGGTCGGCAAGCCACAAGATATAGTGGTAGCGATCGAGTAGGGATAGGTTATCAGATAACCGCGGTCAGAGGCAGGGCTTTCACTTTTTGAAGCAGCGACGCGAGTCGTTTTCAGCCTTTTCCAAGCGTCCGCACGGCGGATCGCTGCCGGGTTTTCTATGCGCCTGTGTCCCGCTCCGTCGATCCGACCGCGAGGTATGAGACCGGCCCGATGCGCCAGTATGGCCCGGGCCTCGAGCCAAAAAAGGACGGACGGGGACAAGATGAAAATCGAACGCAAATTCACCGAGGCCGGCAAAGACGCTTATGACGATATCACTTTCACCCGCACGTCGTCGGAGATTCGCAATCCCGATGGCACCGTGGTGTTTCACCTCGACAACGTCGAAGTGCCGGTGCGCTGGAGCCAGGTTGCCTCGGATGTGATCGCGCAGAAATATTTCCGCAAGGCCGGTGTGCCGGCGGCAACCAGGCCGGTGAAGGAAACGGGCGTGCCCAGCTTCCTGTGGCGGCATGTGCCCGACACCGAGGCGCTGGAAAAACTCCCCGAAGATCAGCGGTTTGTCGGCGAAACTTCGGCCAAGCAGGTGTTTGACCGACTCGCCGGCGCCTGGGCCTATTGGGGCTGGAAGGGTGGCTATTTTACCACCGAGGCCGATGCGAAGGCCTATTTTGACGAAATGCGCTACATGCTCGCCGGCCAGATGGCCGCGCCGAACAGCCCGCAGTGGTTCAACACCGGCCTGCACTGGGCCTATGGCATCGACGGCCCCTCGCAAGGCCACTACTACGTCGATTACCAGACCAAAGAGCTCACCAAGTCTGCCTCGGCCTACGAACACCCGCAGCCGCATGCCTGCTTCATCCAGTCGATTGGCGACGATCTGGTGGGCGACGGCGGGATCATGGACCTGTGGGTGCGTGAAGCCCGGCTGTTCAAATATGGCTCCGGCACCGGCACCAACTTCTCTTCGCTCCGCGCCGCTGGCGAGCGTCTTTCGGGCGGTGGCAAATCGTCTGGCCTGATGGGCTTTCTCAAGATCGGCGACCGCGCGGCGGGCGCGATCAAGTCGGGCGGCACCACGCGGCGCGCCGCCAAGATGGTGATCGTCGATTCCGACCACCCGGATATCGAGGAATTCATCAACTGGAAGGTGAAGGAAGAGCAGAAGGTTGCCAGCCTCGTGGCCGGCTCGAAGATGCACGCCCAACATCTCAACGCGATCTTCGCCGCGATTGCGGCCTGGGATGGTAGCATCGAGGATGCCACCGACCCGAAGACGAACGACACGCTGAAGACGGCGATCCGGGCGGCAAAAAAGGTGGCGATCCCGGAAAACTACGTCAAGCGCGTGCTCGACTACGCGCGCCAGGGCTACACCTCGATCGAGTTTCCCACCTACGACACCGATTGGGACTCTGAGGCCTACGCCACCGTCTCGGGCCAGAACTCCAACAACACCGTGCGCGTTACCGATGCCTTCCTGCAAGCGGTGAAAGACGATGCGGATTGGGAGCTGATCCGGCGCACCGACGGCAAGGTGGCCAAGACCATCAAGGCGCGCGATCTGTGGGAACAGATCGGCCATGCCGCCTGGGCCTCGGCCGATCCGGGGATCCAGTATCACGACACGATCAACGATTGGCACACCTGCCCGGAAGACGGTGCAATTCGCGGCTCGAACCCGTGCTCGGAATACATGTTTCTCGACGATACCGCCTGCAACCTCGCCTCGATGAACCTGCTGACCTTCCTCAAGGACGGTGAATTCCAGGCCGAGGCCTACATGCACGCCACAAGGCTGTGGACCATCACGCTGGAGATCAGCGTGACGATGGCGCAATTCCCGTCAAAGGAAATCGCGCAATTGTCGTTTGATTTCCGCACCCTCGGGCTTGGTTACGCCAATGTTGGCGGGCTTTTGATGAACATGGGGCTGGGCTACGATTCGAAAGAGGGCCGGGCGATCACCGGCGCGCTCACCGCGATCATGACGGGCACCGCTTACGCCACTTCGGCTGAGATGGCCGCCGAGCTTGGCACCTTCGACGGCTACAAACGCAATGCCGCGCACATGCTGCGGGTGATCCGCAACCACCGCACCGCGGCTTACGGCGCTGATGAGGGCTACGATCGGCTCACGGTAAAGCCGGTGGCGCTCGACCACGCCAATTGCCCCGACAAGCAGCTGATCGATCTCGCCATGGGGGCCTGGGACGAGGCGCTGGCGCTCGGCGTGGCGCACGGCTACCGCAACGCGCAAGTTTCGGTGATCGCGCCGACCGGCACCATTGGCCTGGTGATGGACTGCGATACCACCGGGATCGAGCCCGATTTCGCGCTGGTGAAATTCAAGAAGCTGGCCGGTGGCGGCTACTTCAAGATCATCAATCGGTCGGTGCCCGCCGGGCTGGAGGCGCTGGGCTATTCCTCCTCCGAGATCGAGGAAATCATCGCCTACGCGGTCGGCCACGGGTCGCTCGGAAATGCCCCTGCCATCAACCATGTAACGCTGATGCAGAAGGGGTTTGGCCAGGCCGAGATCGCCAAGATCGAGGAAGGGCTTGTGAGCGCCTTCGACATCCGCTTCTTGTTCAACCAGTGGACCCTGGGCAAGGACTTCTGCATCGAAAGCCTCGGGCTGACCGAAGACCAGCTTGCCGATCCCACCTTCGACATGCTGCGCCACCTTGGCTTCAGCCGGGCCGACATCGAAGCGGCGAGCGATCACGCTATCGGCACCGGCACCACGGAAGGCGCGCCGCACCTGAAGCTTGAGGATTACCACGTCTTCGACACCGCCAACCCGTCGGGCCGCAAGGGCAAGCGCGCCCTCTCGACCGAGAGCCACATTTACATGATGGCGGCGGCGCAGAGCTTCATCTCGGGCGCAATCTCGAAAACCGTCAACATGCCCAATGATGCCACCATCGAGGATTGTCAGAACGCCTATGAGCTGTCGTGGAGCCTCGGGGTGAAAGCCAATGCGCTTTACCGCGATGGCTCGAAGCTCAGCCAACCGCTCGCTTCGGCGCTGGTCGAAGACGATGAGGAGGCCGAGGAAATCCTCGCCTCGGGCACGCCGTATCAGAAAGCCGAAGTGCTGGCCGAGAAGATCGTCGAGAAAATCATCGTCAAGGAAGTGGCGCGCGCCGGCCGCGAGAAGCTGCCCGCGCGCCGCAAGGGCTACACCCAGAAAGCCACCGTTGGCGGCCACAAGGTGTATCTGCGCACCGGTGAATATCAGAGTGGCACGCTCGGCGAAATCTTCATCGACATGCACAAGGAAGGCGCGGGCTTCCGGGCGATGATGAACAACTTCGCCATCGCCGTCTCGGTGGGGCTGCAATACGGTGTGCCGCTCGAAGAGTTTGTCGACGCCTTCACCTTCACCAAATTCGAGCCCGCCGGCATGGTGCAAGGCAACGCGGCGATCAAGAACGCAACCTCGATCCTCGATTACATCTTCCGCGAGCTGGCGGTGTCCTACCTCGACCGCACCGATCTGGCGCACGTGAAGCCGGAGGGTCACACCTTCGACTCGCTTGGCCGGGGCGAAGACGAAGGTGTGAGCAATATCAAGCAGATGAGCGAGACGGCGGCGAGCCGGTCGCTGGAGGTGCTCAAGCAGATCAGCTCCACCGGCTATCTGCGCAAGCGCCTGCCGCAAGAGCTTGTGGTGCTGCAGGGCGGGGTCGGCGGCGCCGGTCTGGGCATGCGCCAAAACCCGGAGGAGGCACTGCACACGCTGGTGCCCGAAACCGCCGACGGGCTCGCGGGCGGCACGATGCTGAAGCCGACCGGCACGCTTGGCACCACCAGCACCACGGCAATTTCCAGCGGCACGGTGAACGCGACCGACCATCGGCTGAAAGCGCGGATGCAGGGCTACGAAGGCGACCCGTGCCCGGAGTGCGGCAACTACACGCTGGTGCGCAACGGCACCTGCCTGAAGTGCAACACCTGTGGGGGCACCACGGGGTGTAGCTGAAGGGGGGCGCGCGCATGAAACGCAAGCCCTTCATTTCGACCCCGCGAGCGGTGGAAGTCTACAGGGAAATGCTGTGGTGGAGGCGAGAACTGTTCGACGACGGCGAGTTCTTCAAAGTGCCTGACGCTTGGGAAGCAATGTGCGAGGGCATCAATACTTGGAAAACCTACACCTATCGGGGGCTTGAGCGATTCAAACCCAAGGCAGCGATGATTGTTTTTGGGGAAAGCGCGAAACTGTGCATTGATGAACGCCTCTTGGACGATGCGAGAAAGGGGGGCAAGCTCACCAATTCTATCCTCGCTCACGAGATCGCTCACTTGGCGTTAGATCATCATGCCAATAGTGCGACGAAGAAGAATTTCCAATTGTCTGCCGGGACTAAGGGTATGTCGATCAGGCCCCCCAACTCCGAGGAGTTTGAGGCCAACCTCGCGGGAGTGTTTTTTCAATGCGGCGTAGCTTTGCAGGACAAGCGGTTGACCAAGCTGGAACTTGCGCATCGCGCGTTTGCTGACGTTGAACTGGTCGGATTAGCTCAACAGTATGTCCAGCTTGATATCTTTCAGCGAGAACTGTGGCACCAGAGAACTCGGTATGAAAGGGTCGTGTTGTGATGAGAGATTGGATAATCTCCAGAAACTACACGCTGGTGCGCAACGGCACCTGCCTGAAGTGCAACACCTGTGGGGGCACCACGGGGTGTTCGTGAGGTGAGCCATGCAAATCCTTGATTTCACCGGCTGTTTCGTCCTCGATGGCCGCGAGACGGAGGAGATTGCCCTCAGGGTGATCGTCTCCGCCGGCGGCGGCGGGATCACGTCTGGTTCGGGTTCGTTCGCGTTGCCGCTGGCTCTGGTGGGCTGGTCCGGGGAGGGGCCTCTCAGCTTTCGGCTGATCTCGGGCGAGGTGTTGACGATCGTCGTGCGCGAGATCGACCCGGTTGAGGGCGTGGCCTGGTTTCTGACAGAGGGCGCGATGCCCGTGGCCGGGGCGCCGGACGAGGCGCGCCGGGCCTGAGGCGATGCAAAAGGGCGGGGTCGTTGCAATTCGGGCCCGCCTTTTGCCGCACCCGCGCCCGTCACGGACAGGGCCGCAGGTATGGGTCATCGGGCGGTCTGCAACATGAGACGTATCAACCAACTTGGCGAGCCCTGCGCGCGTTTTTTCATTGCGCGCGCAAAGATTTATGCCGAAAATCGGGGTGTGCCTGACCGGTCGAGCGTTTTTTCTGGCCAAGACCTACACTTTAGGATAGGTCGGAATGGCAAGAAATCGCATTTCAAAATAAAACTTCGGAAAATGCGGCCATCTCGGAGGAACGCGCAGATGATTGGGCTGGTGCTTTGGTTCAACCCGAAAGCTCAGGTTGGGATGATCTGGTGCGAAGATCAGGGCCCGCTGGCGTTTCTCGGCCCCGACGTTGTTCTGCCCGAGCGCGACGCAGTGCTCGATTGCGGCGACCAGGTGACCTTCTCGATCGAGTTGCGCGACGGTGTGCGCCATGTGCGCGACGTTTACGCAGTGGTGCCGGGGGCGGCTGGCAGCGATCCGCGTGAGATCATCGCCGGCTATCACCAATCTCAGGAGCTATGCGGGAAACTGGGTGACGGGGTTTGAGAAGGCGGCGTATCGTGGCGGGTGTCCAAACCTGCCAGAACTTCCAGAAGGAACGATACGCCTATGACGAACGATACCGATATCATCGCCCTGCGTCAGCCGGAATCTGTTGACGATCCGCTGACCGAAATTGCCCGGGACGGAGCGCGCCGGATGCTGGCTGCCGCGCTCCGCGCCGAAGCCGACGCCTTCGTCGCGCAATATGCCGAAGAGATGCTGCCGGACGGTCGTCAGCGGGTCGTCCGGCATGGCTATGGGCCGGAGCGCAGCATCCAGACCGGGATTGGGGCGCTCGATGTGCGCCGCCCGAAGGTGCGTGACCGCGCCGCCGCGCCGGATGGCGACAAGGTGCGCTTCACCTCCGGCATCCTGCCCAAATGGGCGCGGCGGTCACGCAGCCTTGATGCCCTGCTGCCGGTGCTCTACCTTCGCGGCATCTCGACGGGAGATTTCCAGGAGGCGCTGGCCGCGCTGCTCGGTGCGGATGCGCCGAACCTGTCGCCGGGCGTGATTTCGCGCCTGACCGGGGAGTGGCAGCATGAATATGACCGCTGGCAGCGCCGCGATCTCTCGGCGCGGCGCTATGTCTACATCTGGGCGGACGGTGTTTATCTTCAGGCCCGGATGGAACCACAGGCTGAATGTATGCTGGTTATTCTCGGAGCCACGCCCGAAGGCAAGAAGGAGATCGTCGGCTTCCAGGTCGGCGTTCGCGAGAGCGCGCAGAGCTGGCGCGAGCTTCTGGTCGACATCAAGGCCCGCGGCCTTGCCGTCCCGCCGGAAGTCGCGGTCGGCGACGGCGCGATGGGGTTCTGGAAGGCGCTCGACGAGGTCTTCCCGGGCACGCGGCATCAGCGGTGTTGGGTCCACAAGATTGCCAACGTCCTGAACAAGTTCCCGAAATCCATGCAGCCGACGGTAAAGGCCGATCTGCGCGAGATCTGGCAGGCCGACACCCGCGCCGCGGCGGAAAACGCGATGGACACC
>MNZL01000079.1:0-12529 GCA_001873585.1 Rhodobacterales bacterium CG2_30_65_12
CCAGGGCCAGCGCCAGCATGGCCGAGGCACAAGAAAAACCCGGCCGCCGGGGTGTCGGGCGGCCGGGGAGAGATTGTGCGTATGCTTTCGCCAAGATCAGTAGACGTCGTTCTGGGTGTTGTAGACGTTGAACTTGCCGGTCGGGGTGATCAGGCGCGGATCCTTGATCACGGTGACGAGCTCAAGCGTCTTGTCGTCGATGACGACAATCGCACTTTCCTTGTCCTTGGCGTTCCAGACCGAGAGCCAGACCTGGGTGCCATCCTTGCTGAACTCGGGATGCACGACGCGCGGCTGGCCGTCTTCGATATCCGCCCATTCGTTGATCGGCAGGGTCACGTATTCGGGCTCTTCATCGGCGTTCATCTGCGAGATCGTAAACACGCCGACCGAGCCGGAGAAATCCGGTTCCGGGTTCAGCGGTGCGTCAACGTAGAGGTGATCCGAGTTCGGATGAGTCTTGATGAAGAGCGAGCCACCCCCGAGTGCGGTGAAATTCTGCAGCATTTGCCAGGCGTTGTCGGGGTGGCCTTCGGGGTCGGTGCCGATCAGCGAGATCGTATCGTCACCAAGGTGCGAGGTGGCCCAGACCGGCCCGAAATCGGGGTGCACGAAGTTTGCCCCCCGGCCGGGGTGCGGCGTGGTGCCGCCTGAGTCGATCAGCGCCGTCAGCTTGTTTTCCTTGGTGTCGATCACCGCGATCTTGTTGCGGGCGTTGGCGGCCACGAGGAAATAGCGCAGCGTGGAATCGAAGCCTCCATCGTGCAAGAAGCGTTCGGCCTCGATCTCGGTAGTGGTGAGGTTCTTAAGGTCGGTGTAATCGACCAGAAGGATCTTGCCGGTTTCCTTCACGTTGATGATGAACTCGGGCCGATAGTGCGAGGCCACGATCGAGGCAACGCGCGGCTCGGGGTGGTACACCTGGTCGTCATAGGTCATGCCCCGGGTCGAGACGATCTTGAGCGGCTCCAGCGTGTCGCCGTCCATGATCACGAATTGCGGCGGCCAGTAGGCGCCGGCAACCACCAGCTTGTCTTCCCAGCCCTCGAACTTCGAGGTCTCGACCGAGCGCGCCTCGATCCCGATCTTGATCTTGGCGACCGTATTCGGGTGCTCCATCCACAAGTCGATCATGTTCACCAGCCCGTCGCGGCCGATAACCAGCAGATAGCGGCCCGAAGCGGAGATGCGCGAGATGTGCACCGCATAGCCGGTCTTGATCACCTCCTCGATCTTGAAGGTATCGCCGTTGATGAGCGCGATCTCGCCTGAATCGCGCAATGTGACCGACATCAGGTTTTCGATGTTGATATCATTCATCTTTTCGGTCGGGCGATCTTCAGGTGCGACCACAACCTGCCACGACGCCTGCATTTCCGGCAGGCCCCATTCGGGCGGCTGCGGCGGATCGACCATCACATAGCGCGCCATCAGGTCGATCTGCGCTTCGCTCAGATCACCGGAGGTGCCCCAGTTCGGCATCCCGGCCGGAGAGCCGTAGGTGATGAAATCGTGCAGATATTCATAGCCGTTATCGCGGGTGATATCGGTGGTCAGTGGCTTGCCGGTGGCGCCCTTGCGCAGCACACCGTGGCAGCCGGCGCAGCGCTCGAAGTAGGTCTGCCGGCCAATCTCGAATTCCTCCGCCGTCATCAGCGGATCGTCGGCACCAAGGTTGGGCACGTCTTCAAGCCCGAGCTGGCCGATGGTGGGGATCGTTGGAGCGTCTTGCGCACTCGCAGGGGCGAGGCCGAGCGACAGGATCACCGCAGCCGAACCCAGAAGCACACGTCGGAAATCCGTGGAAAGATACAACATCGAAAACCTCCTTTTTTAATAACCCGATGATATCCTATTTGGGCCAAAAATGCCATTCCTTGACTTTTGCCAAGCGCCCCGCGCGCCCTGTTGTCGCATCAATCAGCTTGACTTTTGTTAAGGCGGGCGCGGGCGTGGCGGCGCATCCCGAAGCATCGAAACTTCCAAGGAGGCGCCACGTCATGCGAGAAGTCATGACCAAGAGCATGGCCCGCAACATCTTCTACGGCGGGTCCTTGTTCTTCATACTCATTTTCGTCGGACTATCGGCCAATTCGCACCGCTACATCGTCACCACCTCGACCGATGCAGCGACGCTCACCGACAATGTGCGCGACGGCAAACACATCTGGGAAAAACACGCCTGCATCAACTGCCACACGATCTTGGGCGAGGGTGCCTATTTCGCCCCCGAACTGGGCAACGTGATGACCCGTTGGGGGGTCGAGGGGGGCGACCACGACGCTGCCTTCGAGGTGCTCAAGGGCTGGATGGACGCGATGCCCTCCGGCATCCAGGGGCGCCGCCAGATGCCCAACTTCGGACTGACCGACGACGAATACCGCGCGCTCGCCGACTTCCTGCTGTGGACCGACACGATCCGCAACCAGGACTGGCCGCCGACCGACGCCGGCTGAGGAGATACCCGCAATGAAATATCAAACCCAGAAAATCGCCTTCGCCTATTTCCTGACGGCGATGATCCTTTTCGCCGTGCAGGTCTCGATGGGCCTGACCATGGGCTGGATTTACGTCGAGCCCAACTTTCTTGCCGAGATCCTGCCATTCAACATCGCCCGGATGCTGCACACAAACTCTCTGGTGGTCTGGCTGCTCACCGGCTTTTTCGGGGCCGCTTACTACCTTGTGCCGGAGGAATCCGAGCGCGAGATCCACTCGGTGAAGCTCGCCTACATCCAGCTTGCGATTCTGATCATCGGCACCACCGGCGTGGTGATAACCTACCTGTTCAACCTGTTTGACGGCAACTTCCTGCTCGGCAACGAGGGCCGCGAGTTTATCGAGCAGCCACGCTGGGTGAAGGTGGGGATCGTGGTTGCTGCGCTGATGTTTCTCTACAACATCACGATGACGGTGCTCAAAGGCCGCAAGACCGCCATTACCAACATCCTGCTGCTCGGCCTCTGGGGCCTCAGCCTGTTGTTCCTGTTCGCGTTCTACAACCCCGGCAACCTCGCGCTCGACAAGCAATACTGGTGGTATATCGTTCACCTCTGGGTCGAAGGCACCTGGGAGCTCGTCATGGCCGCGATCCTTGGCTTCCTGATGCTCAAGCTCACCGGGGTCGACCGCGAGATCGTCGAGAAATGGCTTTACGTGATCGTCGCCACCGCGCTGTTCTCGGGCATACTCGGCACCGGCCACCATTACTACTGGATCGGCACGCCGGGCTACTGGCAGTGGATCGGCTCGATCTTTTCCGCGCTCGAAGTGGTGCCGTTCTTCGGCATGATGGCCTTCGCCTTCGTGATGGTCTGGAAGGGCCGGCGCGACCATCCCAACAAGGCGGCGCTGCTGTGGGCGCTGGGCACGGCCACGCTGGCCTTCTTCGGCGCTGGGGTCTGGGGTTTCCTGCACACGCTGCACGGGATCAACTACTACACCCACGGCACGCAGATCACCGCCGCCCACGGCCACCTTGCCTTCTTCGGCGCCTACGTGTCGCTGGTGCTGGCGATCATCACCTATGCAATGCCGGTGCTCAAGGGGCGAGATCCCTACAACCAGGTGCTCAACATGGTCAGCTTCTGGCTGATGTCGGGCGGCATGGTGTTCATGACGGTGGTGCTGACCTTTGCCGGCGCGCTGCAAACCCACCTGCAGCGGGTGAACGGCGAATACTTCATGGACGTGCAGGATCAGCTCTGGATCTTCTACGTGATGCGCTTCGGCGCGGGCTTGGCGGTGGTGCTGGGCGCGCTGCTGTTCATCTACGCGATCCTGTTTCCGAGCCGTGAGGTTATCGCCCGTGGCACCGCCCGGCAGCCCGCTGAATGAGGCACGCCATGGACGGAACCATTCAAACCACGAAGGGGGCGGCCGACGCCCCCTTCTACCTGCCGCAATCTGATGAGGTGGCGGTGTTCGAGGCCGCCGCGCGCCATGATCTGCCGGTGCTGCTGAAGGGGCCGACCGGGGTGGGCAAGACCCGCTTTGTTGCCCACATGGCCGCCCGGCTCGGCCGCCCTCTCTTTACCGTGGCCTGCCACGATGATTTGTCCGCCGCCGATCTGATTGGCCGTTACCTGCTCAAGGGCGGCGAAACGATCTGGGTGGATGGCCCGCTCACCCGCGCGGTGCGCGAAGGCGCGATCTGCTACCTCGACGAGGTGGTCGAGGCGCGCAAGGATGTGGCCGTGGTGCTGCACCCGCTCACCGATGATCGCCGAATCCTGCCGATCGACCGGTCCGGAGAAGAGATCGAGGCCGCCCCCGGCTTTCTGCTCGTGGCGAGCTACAACCCGGGCTATCAGAACATCCTGAAAACCCTCAAACCCTCGACCCGTCAGCGCTTTGTCGCGCTCGATTTCGGTTTTCCCGCGCCCGATCACGAAGTGGCGGTGGTGGTGCGCGAAAGCGGGCTCGACGAAGCCCGCGTGCGCCCGCTGGTGCGCCTCGCCGGCAAGCTCCGGGCGATGAAGGGGCAGGATATCGAGGAGGGCGTCTCGACCCGGCTGGTGGTCTATGCCGCCACCCTGATCGCCGGTGGCATGGGCGTGGAGCGCGCGGTGCGGGTGGCGATGATCGAGCCGCTTACCGATGATGCCGATACTCGCGCCGGGCTGCTCGATCTCGTCACCGCGATCTGGGGCTGATCATGGACGTGCTCGATATCTTCGAGCCCGAAGAGATCGTCGGCAAGGCCTGGCACCGCCTCGCCTTGCGCCTCGGCGCACCCGAGCGCCACGAAGACGCATCCGTCGCGCTGGAAGACGTCGCAGGCCGGCTGGCGGTGTTATTTCGTGGTCTCGGCGGCGCAGGCGCGGTGGAAATCCGCGCGGTGGCCGACGAGACCTCCGGCCACCGTCTGCACATCCTGCGCCGGCTCGGCACCGTGGCCGAGGCCGTGCCGCGCGCGAGTTTTGATGGCGCGGTGCTGCGGCTGCCCGCGCGGCTCGCGGTGTTTCCCGCGCGCGAAGCCAATGCCGCGCTCTATTTCTGGCTTGCCGCGCTGGCCGCACATGCGCCCGAATCGACAGACACCGACGATCCGCTGCGCCGCGATCTCATCGCGCTCGAAGCGGCGCGCACGATGATCGCGGCCACCCGAGCCGAGGCGCCGGGGCTCGCACCGCTCTGGGCCGACCTTGCCGCTGCGCACCTCGCCCTGCGCACCCGGCTCGCGCTGCCGCCCACCGAAGCCGCCGTCGAGGCGCTGGTGCGCGCCGTGCTGGGCGATCCCGCGCCGCTGTCGCCGCTCGCCGAGGCCTTCAATGCGGCGCTCGCGGCGGGCGATATTGCTGCCGTCGAGGCCCCGCGCCGCTACCGCCCTTATGCCCCGGTGCCGCTCTGGCCCGAGATCAGGCCGCTTGAGCTGTCGCAGGCTGGCGCGGTGGAAACGCGGCAAACCGATGGCACCCCGGAAGGCCCCGGCGAGGAGGGTGCCGCCCGCAAGGCGCGCCGCCACAAGACCGATCAGGCCGAGCGCAACGACAGTTTCATTCTGCACAAGTTCGAGGCGCTTCTGAGCGTGGCGCAGTTCGTCAACCTCAACCGACGGGTGGAGGACGACGATGAAGACAGCGCAAAAAAGGCCGCCGACGACATGGACGAAATCGGCCTCGGCCAGCTCGCCAAGGCCCCCGCCACCCGGCTGCGCCTGCATCTCGACCTTGCCCCCGAAGACGCCGACCTTGAAGCGCTGTCGGCCGAGCACAGCTACCCCGAATGGGATACGCGCCGGGGCCGCTACCTGGCCAATCATGTTCGGGTGCTGGCAGCCCCTGTGGTCGCCGATGCCAGCCGCACCCATACCTTCGATGCCCGCGCCGAGGCCCGCATTCGCGCCGTGCGCCGGCAGTTCGAGGCATTGCGCCCGGCGCTGGTCTCGACCCCGGGCCACCTCGATGGCGATGAGCTCGATACCGGGCGCGCGGTCCGCGCGATTGCCGATTTTCGCGCCACCGGCGAGAGCGACGCGCGCGTCTGGCGCCAGACCCGGCCCTTGGCGCGCGATCTGGCGGTGTCGATCTTGCTTGATGTGTCGCGCTCTACCGAAGGCGCGGTGAGCTGCGCGCGCGGCATTTCGCGCCAGATCATCGAGATCGAGCGCGAGGCGCTGGCGGCGCTGGCCTGGGGGCTCGATGCCTGCGGCGACAGCTTTGCCATCCACGGCTTTTCCTCGCTGCGGCGCGACCGTGTATTCCTGCACGAGGTCAAGCGTTTCGAGCAGCCGATGAACCGCGCCGTCGAAGCCCGGATCGCGGCGTTGAAGCCCGGCTTCTATACCCGCCTCGGCGCCGCCATCCGCCACGCCAGTGCCGATCTCGCCAGCCAGTCGATGCGCCGGCGGCTGCTGATCGTGATCACCGACGGCAAGCCTAACGATCTTGATCATTACGAGGGCCGCCACGGCATCGAAGACAGCCGCCGCGCGGTGATCGAGGCGCGGCGCGCGGGCCATGCGGTGTTTGGCATCACCGTCGACCGCGAGGGGCGCGCCTGGTTTGCGCGGATCTTCGGCCAGGGCGGCTTTGCGCTGGTGCCCGAACCCGACAAGCTCGCCCAGGCGCTGCCGCGCATCTACGCGCATATCGTGGGAAGCTGATGGACGACGTGCGCAGTGTGCTCGACGATCTGCCCAATGATCTTATGATCTGGGTGCTGATCGTGTCGGAGCTTCTGGTGTTTGGGGCCGGGCTTCTGGCCTTCCTCGGCGTGCGGCTTGCCGATCCGGTGGGCTTTGCCGAGGCGGCGGGGTTATTGCACCCAGTGCGCGCCGGGATCGGCACCATGGTGCTGGTCAGCTCCGGCGCGCTCGCGGCCATCGGTGCCCGGCGCGGCGCGCTCTACCTGCTCGCCGCCGCTGCGTTCGGGTTGGTCTTTCTGGCGCTGAAATGGGCCGAGTGGACGGCGCTGGCCGCTGCCGGGATCGGCACCGAAACCGATGCCTTTTTCACCTTCTACTACCTGCTCACCGGCTTTCACGCCGCCCACGTCGCGGCGGGGATCGTGCTGCTCGCGCTGGTCGCGTGGTTGAGGCGCGACCGCGAGACCGAGGCGGCGGTGGCGTTCTGGCACATGGTCGATCTGGTCTGGGTGCTGCTCTACCCGGTGATCTACCTGCTGGGGGCTGCATGAGGCGGATCTTGATCGCATGGACCCTGCTCGTGGCGGCGTCCGCCGCAACCACCGCCTTTGCCTTCGCCCATGCTCAGGGGCGGCTGGTGGCGCTCGCGCTGCTGCTGCTCGCGCTTTTCAAATCCTGGCTGATTCTGTCGGACTACCTGCGGTTGGCAGAGGCGCCGGCGATCCGGCGCGGCTTTATGGCGGTGCTGGTGCTCTGGGCCGCGATCGCCTTCACGCTGGCCGCGATCTAGCCTTTGTGCCAGGCCTCGGCACGGTCGCGCGCGGCATAGGCGCGCAGCGCTTCGATGTCGTCGATCTCGGCCGCATCCTGGCTCACCCGCACGCCCTGCTGCTTGAGCTTGGCAAAGGCGCGGCTCAAGCTTTCGGGCTTCATGCCCAGCCGCCCGGCGATCAGCGCCTTGTCGAACGGCAGGGTAACTGAACAGGCGCCAAGCTCGGTTTTCGACAGATCGAGCAAAAACTCGGCCACCCGCTGCGGCCCGGTCTGGGCCTTGAGCTGCTCGATCTGCGCCACGAGGTTGTGCAAGTGCGCGTAGGTGGCGGTGAGCATCGCAATGGCCGCCCCGGGGTTCTCGACGAGCAGGTCGAGAAACACCTGCGCGTTGATCCGCATGAGGTCACAATCGGTGACCGCCTCGGCAAACACCGGGTAGCGGCCGCCGCGCAGGGCGATGGCCTCGCCGATGCTGTGACCCTTGGTAAACACGCCAACGATGGCCTCGGTGCCGGCGGGCGTGATGCGGTAGAGCTTCACCCAGCCGTCGAGCACGATATAGATTGCCTCGGCGGCCTCGTCCTGCGCGAAAATCGTCGTACCATGCGCCACATGCGTGGTGGTCGCGCGCGCCAGCATCGCCTCGGCAAAAGGCTCGGGGGCACTTGCCAGCAACAGCGAGTTGCGCGCGGTGGCGGTGTATTGCGCTTTCATGTCTGTCTTAGGCTGGCCGGTCGCGGCGTCACCTCGCGGCGGCCCAGCTCTTTTCCCTTGTCGTCCCTCAAACCAGCATAGCAGCCGTGTGGCGGGAAGGTAACTGTGATGATCGGGCTGCGGGATTAAACCGCACCGTTGCACAAGATCGCCATCGGCGCGCCACCTGGCGCCGCCCCCGGGCGTGACATTGCAGGGTGTTAGCGGCTAAAACAGACGCATGGTATTTGTCTGACATCCGCAATTCTGTTCGCCAGGAAAATCGCATGACGCTGCCGACAACTGAAATGCCGCATCCGCAGTCTTCGGGGCTCGACCTCAAGCAAGGCGAGGAGATTCTTGCGATTCTCTGGCGCGGGCAGGCCGAGGCTATCGAGGCGGTGGCGACGGCGCTCCCGGCGCTGGCGCGCGGTGGCGAGGCGATGGCCGGGGCGATCCGCGCCGGCGGCAATATCGTCTATGCCGCGGCTGGCAGCTCGGGCATGATGGCGCTGGCGGACGGGCTGGAAATTCCACCCACCTTTGGCGTGTCCAGCAGCCGGATCAAGGTGTTGCGCGCCGGTGGCTTCGAGCGGATCACGATCCCCAAGGAGGGTGCCGAGGACGATATTGAAGCGGCGCGGCGCGATGCCGGGGTGATCGGCCCCAACGATTGCGTGATCTGCCTCGCCGCAAGCGGCAACACGCCCTACCCGGTGGAGATCATGGCGATTGCCAAAGCGCGCGGCGCGGTCACGGTGGGGCTGGCCAACAATCCCGGCACGCGGCTGTTGGAGGGCGCCGACATTGCGGTGCTGCTGCCGACACCGCCCGAAGTGATCGCTGGCTCGACCCGGCTCGGCGCCGGCACCGCGCAGAAGATCGCGCTCAACCTGATGTCGACCCTGATGGGCATCCGGCTTGGCCATGTGCTCGACGGGTTGATGGTCAACGTCGTCGCCAGCAACGCCAAGCTCAAGTGGCGGGCCGAGCACATCGTGATGACTGTTACCGGCTGCAACCGAACGATGGCCGCCGACAGCCTCGCGCGCTCTGGCGGCCGTGTAAAGGAAGCTGCGCTGATCGCCCGCGGGGCGGCAGAGCTCGCGGCGGCGACGGCGCTGTTGCGGGCCGCAGATCAAAGCCTGCGCAAGGCACTGGCGGCTCTGCCGGCGGGCTGAGTGCGGCCTCTCAGAAGTGCTAGCTGGGCAGGCCCCGAACGCGGCTCGGTGACAGCCAACGTCGCGTTCCTGCCCGACTCAACGCGCGCCGCGCAGCCTGCGCCAGCTTGCCACCGGACCCCGCGCTGTGCATCGGCCGGACGGTCTTTTTTTTGAACAGTAAAAAAAATCACGATTTAGCCCGAATTCGACTGCAAAGTTTGTTCGAGGTCAAATCGCTGTTCGTGAATATGTGTTTTATCCCGCGTAAAGAAAACGCGAGACGGAGCGCCCGATATGGGCCCAAATCCCCAAGATCAAGAAGAAAAAGCCAGCACCCTTGCCGGTTTTCCGCTTTGCCCCGCTGCCTCGAATCGGGCTGGGGCGGGGCGGCGCGCTGAAATCCGAACTATTGCGGGAGAAACGTGAGATGCCACGCACCATGGAACCGCTGAAACTGTTTGGCATGCTGCTTGTCTTCTGGGTTTTTCTCAACGGCTCGATTGCCCTGTCGACGCTGGCGGTTGGGGTGATCGTTGCGGCGGCGATCGTGCTGTTCTTCCCCGGCACGCTTTCGTTTCTCTCTGGCCACCGGCTCACCGCCGACGCGTTGATCGCCACCGTGCTCTATGTGGGCTATTTCCTCAAGGAGCTGGTGAAGGCCAACCTGCAACTGGCCCGGATCGTGCTGAGCCCGTCGCTGCCGATCAATCCCGCGATCGTGAGGGTGCGCACCAAGCTCACCAATCCTGTCGGTCGGCTGCTGCTTGCCAACTCGATCACGCTCACGCCGGGCACGCTCAGCGTCGAGATCAAGGGCGATAGTCTCTACATCCACTGGGTCGATGCCAAGACGACCGATACCGAAGCGGCGACGCAGGAAATCGTGGCAGGCTTCGAAAAATACCTGGAGGTGATGTATGGCTGAGACCATCCTGATGGCCGCCGCCGCGCTGATCGCGCTGGCGTTTTTGCTCGCGATCGGGCGCTTCTTTCGCGGCCCGCATGCGGTTGACCGCGTGGTCGGCTTCGACGTGCTGACCATCATTTCCATCGCCGGGATCGTGCTGGCCGCCGTGATCGCGGGGCGGGGCATCTACCTCGACGTGGCGCTTGTCTACGCGCTGTTGTCGTTTCTCGGCGTGATCGTCGCCGCGCGCTACCTTGAAGGGGGCGAAGAATGACCGGACCTCTTGCCCTCATCGGCGCGCTGATCGTGCTTGCCGGCGCGCTGTTTCTGTTCCTCGGCGGGCTCGGCCTGTGGCGCATGCCCGACACTTACAACCGCATCCAGGCCGGCACCAAGGCGACCACGCTTGGCTCGCTCCTGGTGCTGCTCGGCGTGGGTGTGCTGGTGCCGGGCTGGGCGATCAAGCTCTTGCTTGTGATGCTCTTTCTTCTCTTCACCAACCCGCTTTCGAGCCAAGTGCTCGCGCGCGCGGCGCATCGCTCCGGTATCGCGCCGACGCCCGCAACCCGTGCCGACGCGCTTGCCGACGATCACGGAGACCTGACATGACCGCGCTCGCCATCCTCGCCGCCGCCGGCTTCGGCCTCGCCATTCTCGGTGCCGCCTTCGTTGCGCTGCGCACCCGCTCCACGCCGGTGGCAGTGCTCGCCGCCGGGCTCGTGAGCCTGTTTGCCTCGGTGGTGTTCCTGATCCTCGCCGCGCCCGACGTGGCGATGACCGAGGCCGCAATCGGATCTGGCCTCACCACCTTCCTGTTCTTCTATGTGCTTGGACGCATTCGCCGGGAGAGCGCCAATGACCAGTAAGCTCACCGTTCGCAGTTTTTTCGTCATGGCGCTGCTCGGCCTGCTCGGGCTGGCGTTCTGGGCCCTTGCCGCCAACTACACGCCCGACGCCGAGCTCAACCGAACCGCCGCCTATTACGCCGCCAACACGGCCGAGGAGACCGGGGCGCAGAACATCGTCAGCGCGATCATCGTTACCTATCGCGGCCTTGATACGCTGGGTGAGGTGACAGTGCTGTTTCTCACCGCCGCCATCGTCGCGCTGGTGCTGAGCCAGTCAAAAGCGCCGCGCGGCGGCTCCGGCTCTGGCTTTCTGCCTTCGGGCGAATTGCTCACCACCGGCACGCAGATGCTGGTGCCGATCATCATGCTGTTTGGTGCTTATGTGTTCGTCAACGGCCACCTCACTCCCGGCGGCGGCTTCCAGGGCGGGGCGATCCTTGCCAGCGGGATCCTGCTGCTGCTTCTCGCCGAGCCTTCGCGCCGCTTCGGCCATGCGCTGATTGGCCGGATCGAAAGCCTTTCGGGCGTTGTCTATGTGGCGCTCGGGATTGCCGGGATCGTCTTTGCCGGCGGATTTCTCGACAACCGTATTCTCGGCCTCGGCAGCTTCGGCTCGATCCTTTCAGCCGGCGCGATCCCGCTGATCTACATCCTGATCGGGCTCAAGGTGGGGGCCGAGTTCAGCTCGATCCTCGAAAGCCTCGAAGAGACGGAGGACGCCTGATGCTCAGCCAAATTGCCCTCGCCACCGGCTTCGTGCTCATCCTCATGGGGCTTTACGGCGCGCTTACGCACCATAACATCCTGCGCATGATCGTCGGCTTCACGCTGGCCGATACCGGGGTGAACCTCGTGCTCGTCGCGGTTGGCTACATGCCCGGGCGCACCGCACCGATCATGGACAGCGCCGTGCCGGTGGCCGATGCCTCGGCGCGGATCATCGACCCGGTGCCGCAGGCGCTGGTGCTCACCGCCATCGTCATCGGCCTTGGCGTAACCGCGCTGATGCTGGCCTATGCCTACCGGCTGTTTCGCATGCGTCGCAGCCTCGACATCTCGAAATTCACGGAGCTGAAATGGTAAGCGCGATCTTCATCATCGCCGCCGGACTGGGCGCGGCTTTCCTCCTTGGCCTCCTCAGGGAAGACCAGAAAGGCGCAGCCTTTGGCCTGACCGTCGCGGCGCTCGCCTTGATGGCCTGGATTGCCTGGAGCTGGACCGTCGCGCTTTCGACCGGCGCGGCCCAGCCGGTGATGATCTTCACCGCCGGCACCCAGCCGCCGTTTGCGATCAACCTGCAAATGGGGCTCGCCGAAAGCTGGCTGCTGACCGTGATCAACCTTGTGGGCCTGATCTCGGCCTTCTACCTGCGCCCCGCGCTCGCCCGGCTTGGCCGGCGCGCCATGGCGGTGCTGCTGGTGATGATCATGGCGCTCTCGGGCCTCGTGCTCACCCGCGACATCTTCAACCTGTTCGTGTTCTTCGAGCTGATCGTGATCGCCACCGGTGGGCTGGTGCTCTTGTCGGATGACGAGCGCGCAGTGGGTGCGGGGTT
>MNZL01000079.1:12544-27955 GCA_001873585.1 Rhodobacterales bacterium CG2_30_65_12
TGTCGATCCTGCTGCTGGTCGGCATCATCTTCGTCTACCACGCCAATGGCTCGCTCAATATCGACGATATCGCCGCCACGCCGATGATGTTTTCAGGGGCAGGGCTGGCGATTTTCCTCGTGCTGATCGCACTGCTGCTCGAACTCAAGCCCTTCCCGGCGAACGGCTGGGCGCTCGATATCTACGAGGCGGCGCACCCCGGATTCGCGGCGATCTTCTCCGCCGCCTCCGGCACCGCCGCGCTCTACGCCGCCGACAAGGTGTTTGCCGTGGCTGGCCCAGACTGGCTGCCGCTCGCCACCACGATCGGGCTGCTCTCCTTCCTCGGCTCGGGCGTGCTGGCGCTCAAACAGACCAACGACCGCAGGCTTCTGGGCTATTCCTCCGTTGCCCAGATCGGCCTCGTGCTCGCCGTGGTGGGCCAGCGTGACATTCTCGGCGATGCCTATCTCTACGTTGCTGGCGGTATCCTGATCACCCATGCTGTTGCCAAGGCCGGGCTTTACTGGCTCTCGGGGCTGGTGGCGGGCCGGGGGCTGGCCGATTGGGCGGTGTTGCGCCGCAACGCCGTGCTGGTCTTTGCCTTTGCCTCCTTCGTCGCCATGCTGGTAGGCTTGCCGCCGTTCCCCGGCTTCTACGCCAAATGGGATCTGGTGCACGCCCTTGCCGCCGCCGACCGTTTGCCGGTGCTCGGCCTGATCCTTGCTGGCGCGCTGATCGAGGCGGGCTACATGTTTCGCTGGTTCGGCTATGCGCTCAAGCGCGAGGCGTCGGAGAAATCTCCCGGCTTTGCGCTCGACAAGACGGTGGTGGTGCTCGTCGCACTTGCCGCCGGTTGGGCGCTCGGCTTTGTCTGGGGCGGTGTCTCGCTCAACCCGAACCTGCTCACGGCGCTGCCGATCCTGTTCGCGCTTGCCTTCCTCGTGCTTGAGCCACTCCCGGCCTGGGTAAAGAACATCTTCGCCATCGCCGGGCTCGTCGGCTGGTTTGTCTGGCGGCTGCCGGGCTACGATCCGGTGCAGATGATCTTTGCCGTGGTGATGATCCTTGGCGGCGCGGTGATCCTGCTCGCTTCGTTCCACGCCAAGGGCCAGCGGCTTGGTTTCTACCCGCCGGCGATGCTGATGTATGCCGGGCTCGCCATGCTGATCGAGGCGGGAACCTCGTTCGAGTTTTTCGCCGCCTGGGAAGTGCTGACCATCGGCTCCTACTTCCTGATCCTTCGCGGCCACAAAGGCGAACCTCACGCGCTTTCCTACATCCTGTTCAGCCTGGGCGGCGCCTTCGCCATCCTCGCGGGCTTTGCCATCGCGGCGATGGGGGTGCAGCCGTTCGAGCTTGAAAACCTGGCCGCCCTTGCCGAGGCTGCTGTGCCACGCGCGCCTTGGGTTTTCGTGCTGCTGGCGATCGGCTTCATGACCAAGACCGCCTCGATCGGCCTGCACATCTGGCTGCCCGGAGCGCACGCCGAGGCGGAAACCGACGTTTCACCGATCGTCTCGGGCATCTTGCTGAAGGCCGGATTGTTCGGGCTTTGGATCCTGCTTCTGCAGATGGGCCGGCAAAGCCTCTGGGGCGTCGATCTCGCCAATGTGCTGGTCTGGATTGGCGCTCTCAGCGCCTTCCTCGGCGCGCTGATGGCGATCTTCCAGGAAGACGCCAAGCGCCTGCTTGCCTATTCGTCGATCAGCCAGATGGGCTATGCGCTGTTCGGCCTCGCGTTGATGAACCACCTCGGCTGGCTGCTCGCGCTGATGTTTGTGATCAACCACTATGTGTACAAGTCGATGCTCTTCCTCGCCGTCGGTGGCGTCTACCACCGCACCGGCACCAAACTCATGTACAAGATGGGCGGGCTCATCACCCTGATGCCCTTTACCTTCGTGAGTGTGCTCATCGGCATCATCGCCATGTCGGGCGTGCCGCCGCTCTCGGGCTTCGGTGGGCGGTGGCTGTTCTACAACGCCATCATGGTGTCTGATCTGCGCCTGCCAATGGTGTTGATCTTCATCACCGGGCCGCTCGGATTTCTCTACCTGTTTCGGCTCATTCACACGATCTTCCTCGGCCAGCTCAAGGACGAACACCGCAACACCCGCGAGGCGCCGTTCTGGATTCTCGTGCCGCAGATGGTCTTCGTGGCCTTCCTGATCGCCTTCGCGGTGCTGCCCGGCTTCGTGCTGCAGCGGGCCGACGCTCATATCGGCACCATTTTCGGCGACGCGCCGCTGTTCTGGACCGGCCGCACCATCACCTCCGCGTTCGGCTACTGGAACCCGGTGGCGATCATGGCCGTGATCGCGGCGATCTTCGTGGCGGTGTTCTTGCTGCTCTTGTGGATGAACCACAACGCCCAGAAGGTGAAGCAGTTCAACATTGTCTTCTCCGCGGAGCGGCCCTTCAAGCCGCAAACCACCCACTTTGCGTGGAACTTCTTTGCCCCCTACCGCAAGGCGCTGGGCTTCCTGGTGATGCCGGTGGTGACGACCTTCTGGGGCGCGATCACCGACAGCCTGCACAGCACCGCCGAGTTCACCCGCCGGATCTACACCGGCAATGGCCAGACCTACGCGGTGCAGGTGCTGTTCTTCGTGGTGGCCACGTATCTTATCGCCATGGGAGGCGCGTCATGAGCTTTGAATGGATTCACGTCGCCTACGCGGCGCTGACACTCTTCATCGTCATCAACTACGGCATGATCATGACGGCGCTGGTGCGCAAGATCGGTGCCCGGGTCAGTGGCCGCTACGGCATCCCGATCTGGCAGAACTACATTGACCTGGCAAAAAACATCGCGTTGCGCTCGAAGGTCACGCACGGGGCGATGTTCTACCTCGGCCCGGTGTTTCGCCTCACCGGCGGCGTGGGGCTGCTGCTTTTCGTGCCGACGATCTACGGCTCGGTGATGCACCAGAACTTTTCCTATGCCGGCGATCTGATCCTGGCGCTCTATTTCGTGTTCTTCGGCACGCTGGGCATGGCGCTGGGGGCGGGCGAGAGCGGGCACCCGCACGCGGCCATCGGCGTGAGCCGCGGGCTGGCACAGGTGACAACGGCGGAACTGCCGCTCGCGCTCGCCGTCTACGCGCTCTCGCTGCAATACCAGACGATCGACATTACCGAGATCGTCGCCGCCCAACAGGGCTCGCTGTTCAACTGGACGCTGTTCACCAACCCGCTTGCCACCGTGGCCGCGCTGTTTGGCCTGGTCGGCACGATGATGCGCTCGCCGTTCGACGTGGTGATGGCACCGCAGGAAATCCCGATCGGACCGCCGACGGAATACCATTCGTCCTATCTCGCGCTGATGCAGACCAACCGGGTGTTGTTCCCCGTCGCCAAGGTGGTGATCTTCATGAACCTGTTTTTCGGCGGGGCGACCAACTGGGCGGAATTCGCCGTGAAAGCCTTTGCGATCTACATGATCCCGGTGCTGATCGGCGTGGTGAACCCGCGCTTCCGCGTCGAGCAATCCATCCGCTTCTTCCTGAAATGGGGCCTGCCGGTGGGCATCCTCGCAATCGTGACGGTGTGACGCCATGAAAGATATCGACAAGAGCTTCAAGAAGGACACCGAAACGGACTTTCCGCTCCGCGAGGAGATGCGTCCGCGCAAGGTGACCACGCCCGACGGGCAGGTGATCGACATTGACCCGTTGCAGGATTATTTCTGCCAGGAGCCGCCGAAGGTGCACCGCAAGAGCTATTCGGCCATCGTTGAAGGCTTCTACAACTGGGCGCGGGCCAACAGCTTGTGGATTCTCGGCTTTGGCACCGGCTGCGGGGCGATCGAGATGCGTCCGCTGATGACGCCGCGCTTTGATGCCTACCGCTATGGCATCCAGTGGCGGCCAACGCCGCGCCAGTCCAACCTGCTGGTGATCTCGGGCTATCTCTCGGTGAAAACCCTCAAGCGCGCGATCCGCGCCTACGAGCAAATGCCGCAGCCCAAATACGTGGTCGGCCTCGGCTCCTGCACGATCAACGGCGGGATGTATTGGGACAGCTACAACACGATCAAGAAGCTCGACGAATACCTGCCCGTCGATCTCTACATTGCTGGCTGCATGCCGCGCCCGGAGGCGCTGCTGGCGGGCTTGATGGATCTGAAAAAACTCATCCGCAAGGGCGAGGCCGAAGGGGCGAACAGATACGCCGAAAACTTCGACTGGTACAAAGCCAACCAGAAGTCCGTGATCAAGGACTGGGATATGCCGGATTACAGCTGGTGATGACATGCGCGAACTGATTGAACACCTTACCCCCCGCTATTCGCTCGGTGCGCCTGTGTTCCAGCGCCCCGGCCTCACCTTTGTTGATGTCAAGCGCGACAAGCTGCGCGCGCTGCTTCTTGATCTGCGCGACAAGCATGGCTTTACCCACCTTGTGCTGCTCACTGCTGTCGACTGGCTTGAAGAGGGCCGGTTTCAGCTCACCTACTTGCTCAACAACCGTGCGGCCGACCAGACCCTTGGCCTGCGCCTCTATCTCGATCGGGCAAACCCGATGGGCGATACGATCCACGATATCTGGCCCACCGCCGCCACCTACCAGCGCGAGCTGCGCGAGATGTTTGGCATTGCCTTCCCCGGTTCGCCCCGGGTGGACGAGGAATTCATTCTCGAAGGCTGGACCGACATGCCGCCCTACCGGCGCGACTTCGACACGCTCGCCTACAGCCAGCAAACTTTCGTGGAGCGCGGGGGGCGTGAAACCCACGAACCGCGCGCGACCATGAAACACAAGCTTTATCCGGAGGGCTGAGGATGTTCAGTTTCCAACCTGACCGCAGCCAGTATCCCGACATCGGCCCAGACGGCAAATTCGAGATCGACCTTGAAACCGGCAAGTTTCTCAAGCTCTGGCAGGGGCCGAACCACCCAGGCATAACCGGCAACATGAGCGTCGAGCTCACCGTGAACGGCGACGAAGTGGTCGAGGGCAAAACCCATGTCGGCTACCTGCACCGGGGCTTCGAGAAGCTGATGGAGCGGCGCACGTTCATTCAGGTCTTCCCCATCGTCTGCCGGGTCTGCGTGCCCGAGCCGGATTTCAACGAGTATTGCTACGCCGCCGCCGTCGAGGAACTGGCCGGGATCGAGACCCCCGAAAAGGCCAAATGGATCCGCGCGCTCATCCTCGAAATGGGCCGGTTCAACTCCTACATGATGTCCATCGGAGGGATCGGCGGGGCGCTGGGCAACGGCATCGTCGGCCAATGGCTGACCTATGTGCGCGATCTCATGCTCGACCGCTTCGAGGAACTCACCGGCGCGCGCATCTATCACATGTTCATCCTGCCCGGCGGCGTGCGCGCCGGCCTGCCCGAGGGCTTCGAGGGCCGGATGGAAGAGGTGCTCGCCACGGCCGAGCGCTACCTCGACGACACCGAGAAGCTGCTGTTTACCAACGCGGTGTTCAAGAAACGCACCAAGGGCGTGGGCTATATCGACCCGGCGCTGTTCGAGAGCTACGGCGTGACCGGGCCGAACGCACGCGCCGGCGGCGTGGCCAAGGATGTGCGCAAGGACAGCCCCTATCTGGTTTATGACCAACTTGATTTCGACGTGCCGGTGGAGCACGACAGCGATATCTGGGCACGCGCGACGGTGCGCTACCGCGATCTGCGCGTGACCATCGACCTGCTCCGCCAGATCCTTGCCAAAATGCCGAAAACCGGCGAGGTGATGACCAGCCTGCCCAACGTGCTGCACTGGAAAATTCCGCGCGGCGAAACCTACATCAAGGGCGAGAGCTCGCGTGGCGAATACGGCTATTACCTGGTGACCGATGGCTCGGGCTACCCGCGCCGGGTGAACGTGCGCGGGCCTTCCTATACCCATGCCATGGCGCTCCTTGAGCACCTCATTCCAGGCACGAATATCGCGGATGTGGCGGCACTCATGGTGTCGCTCCACACCTATCCGCCCGAGATCGAAAGGTAAGCAATATGGGCAGCTTGCGCGACGTGCTCTCTCCCTTCACTGCGTGGAAACACGTGATTGAAACCCCGGTGACGCTCAAGAACCCGATCGGGCGCGAGGCCGCCGACCGCTACCGGGGCTTCCACCAGAACGACACCGAAAAATGCATCGGCTGCGGCTCTTGCGAAACGATCTGCCAGAATGCCGCGATCGACATGGTGCCGGTGGATGATCCAAAAGAGGGCGACAGCGGGCTCAGGCCGCAGATCGACTATGGCCGCTGCTGTTGGTGCGCGCTCTGCGTCGATGTCTGCATGACCGGCTCGCTCACGATGTCGAATGAATACACTTGGGTCGATACCGACCCCGACGCTTTCCGCTTTATCCCCGGGGTGGATGAAAAGCCATGGGACGCCATTGCGAAGGGCTACCAGCGGCCCGGCGAGCGGATGCTCTCGGGCCTCACCCGTCCCGAGATGATGGAAATGGAGCCCGAAGCGCGGATCGACAATTTCGACGAGATCGTCGCGGGCTATAGCCGTGAGCAGGCGGTGCTCGAAGCCGACCGCTGCGTTGAATGCGGGCTTTGCGTGGCCACATGCCCCGTGCATATGGACATTCCCGACTACATCGCCGCGATCCGCGAGGGCGATTACGATCTCGGCACACAAATCCTTTACGAAACCAACCCGTTCTCCGAGGTCTGTGGCCGGGTCTGCACCCACAAGTGCGAAACGGTCTGTGCCGCGCAATACGAGGGCGAGCCGATTGCGATTCGCTGGCTCAAGCGCCACATCATCGACAACGTGAGCGAAGAGCGCCGGCTAGAAATCGTCGGTACGCCGCAGGTGCTGCCCACGGGCAGAAAGGTGGCCATCGTTGGCGCCGGCCCGGCTGGCCTCACCACCGCTTACGATCTCGCCCGTCAGGGCCATGCGGTAACGGTCTACGAGGCGCAGGACCACGCCGGTGGGATGATGCGCTACGGCATCCCCGAATACCGTCTGCCCTACGATGCCCTCGACCGCGATATCGCTGTGATCCGGGCGCAAGGCGTCGAAATCAAGACAGGGGTGCGGATTGGCTCCGACATCACGCTCGCCCAGCTCAAGGCCGATAACGACGCCGTGGTGCTCGGCATCGGCCTGCACATGGGCCGCTCCACCCGGGTGCCGGGGTCTGACGCGCCGGGCGTTGAGGCGGCGATTGACCTTTTGCGCCGGATCACTGCGGGCGAAGAGGTGCCGGTGCCGAAAAAGGTTGCCGTAATCGGCGGCGGCAACGTGGCGATGGACATCGCCCGCTCGATGGCGCGGCTGCAAAAGCAGAAATACGGGGCGGTGGGCGTAACCGTCACCGCGCTGGAGGATTTCGCCCATTTCCTCGCCGACAAGGAAGAGGTGACCGAGAGCATCGAGGAGGGCATCGAGATCCTCGATGCGCGCGGCCCGCAGGAGATGGTCACCTTCAAGAGCGGCAAGCGCAAGGGCGAGGTCAAGGGCCTGCGAACCTGGAAGGTGATATCCATCTTCGACGACCAGGGCCGCTTCGCGCCGCAATATGACGAGGCCGATGAGATCGTGCACGAAGCCGAGATGGTGGTGGAAGCCATTGGGCAGATGGCCGATGTCTCGCTGCTGGGCGACGAGTTGACCGAGGCGCTACAGTGGAACCGGGGCCGGATCGCGGTTGACGCCGATGGCCACACGTCGGAGCCTTGGCTCTGGGCCGGGGGCGACTCGGTGCACGGGCCCGACGTGATCCATGCCGTCGCCGACGGCCACAAGCTGGCGGCGTCGGTGTCGGCGATGCTCGCGGCAAAAGCGGAGGTGGCGAAATGAAAGCCGAAGCGCTCTCGAAGATGACCAATGTCGAAGAGGTGTTGGAGACGGTCGCGGAATTCGACCGCGAGGCGCACAGCTTCTACACAGACCTGATCCCGAAGGTGTCCAAGGACATCCGCTATATCGTCGAGGAATTGGCGCGCGCCGAGCTCGAACATATCATCAAACTGCGTGGGCTGCTCGCAAGCCCCAACATGCGAGCCCACCTGAAAGACGCGATTCTGCGCCCCGTGGCCGACAGGCGCTTTTCCGATGCAATTCAGGCGCCCGAACTGGGCGATGCGCCGGACGACCAGGAGGTGCTGCAATACGCCCTGGCGCGCGAACAGACCGCGATCGAGCAATACAGCGAGCTGGCGGCCAATACGCCGCCGGGGCCGATGCACGAAGTCTTCAGTTATCTCGCCAACGAGGAGAGCAAGCACAAGTCTGACCTTGAAGCGCTCTATTACCAGATCGTGCATTCCGGCGGGGTGTAAAGCGATACCCGCAAGGCCCGGCACGGGCCTGGGGCGTTGCCAGAGTGGCGTCAGCGTACCGCACACATTGCGGCGGGCGCTGGCGCTCTGCCTTGTGTTTGACACCGAAGGCATGACCTTTTACCCCCGGCTCAAGGGTGCCGTGCACGGCAGCGACCGAGGGAGAGAGTGAGCGGGATGAGTGGCAAGACCCTTCTGATGGTGGGCGCGGGGCTTTCGGGTGCGGTGATCGGGCGGCATCTGGCCGAGCTTGGCCACCGGGTTACGGTGATCGACGCGCGCGCCCATGTCGGCGGCAATTGCCACACCGAGCGCGACGGCGATACCGGGGTGATGGTGCACATCTATGGCCCGCACATCTTCCATACCGACGACGCGGAGGTGTGGGCCTACGTCAACCGCTTCGCGCGTTTCATAGCCTACAAGAACCGGGTGAAAACCACCGTTGGCGGCAAGGTCTATTCGCTGCCGATCAACCTGCACACGATCAACCAGTTTTTCGGCACGGCGATGCGCCCCGACGAGGCGCGCGCCTTCATCGAAGCTCAGGCCGATACCACGATCGACGATCCGCAAACCTTCGAGGACCAGGCGCTGCGCTTCGTCGGCCCCGATCTCTACGAGGCGTTCTTCAAGGGCTACACCTGGAAGCAATGGGGTTGCTCACCCAACAAGCTGCCGGCCTCGATCCTCAAGCGCCTGCCGGTGCGCTTCAATTACGACGACAATTACTTCGCCCACCGCTTTCAGGGCATGCCAGAGAACGGCTACACCGCGATGATCGCGGCGATTCTCGATCACCCGGGGATCACCGTTGAGCTTGGCCGCAAGGTTTCGCGCGCCGAGGCGGCCGCCTGGGATCATGTGTTCTATTCCGGGCCGCTCGATGGCTGGTTCGATTACGACATCGGCCGGCTCGGCTACCGCACCCTCGATTTCGAGCGCTTCACCTATGCCGGCGACTACCAGGGCACGGCGGTCATGAACTACGGCGAGGTGGGCGTGCCTTATACCCGCATCACCGAGCACAAGCATTTCTCGCCTTGGGAAAGCCACGAGGGCTCGGTGCTTTACCGCGAGTTTTCCCGCGCTTGCGGGCCGGACGACATTCCCTATTACCCGATCCGCCTTGTCGACGAGCGGGAAATGCTGGGCGACTATGTGGAAAAGGCGCGCGCCGAACGCGGTGTGAGCTTTGTCGGCCGGCTCGGCACATACCGCTACCTCGATATGGACGTGACCATCCGCGAGGCGCTCGACGCCGCCCGGGCCTGGGCCGCGGCCGAGGCGAAGGGCGATGAGCCACCGGTCTTCTTCGTTGCGCCGGTCTGAGGCCGGACCGCCGCCAATTTTCCAGATACGGGGTTGGCCTTCGTGATAGCCCCCGTATTATCGGGGCTGCGAGTCAGACCGGAACAGCCGGTATGCGATGTGGGGTCTTTGTGCGCGGCAGCCCGGGTGGGCGACGGCACGCGCAAAGGTGGAGAGTGGAATGGCGGTTCGGACAATCTGGGAAAAAAGCTTGGCCACAGCTGCGGCCGCCCTGGCTATGGCCTTTGCCGGAGCGGCCAGCGGCGAGGGCATTGGCGCGCCGGATGCCGAAACGCGCGCCGCGCAATGGCAGACATATCTGGGCGACGTGCCGTCGGTGATAGAGTTTTCGCCGATGCGCGCTATGCAGGAGGTGCCGTTTGGCGAGGGCGAAACGCTTCGTCTCACCGCGCTCCACCCGGGGGTAAACCGTTGGTATCTGCTCGAACGTATCCCGGCCAAGGGGCAGGGGCGGGTGCAAAGCTGGCATTTCGAAAATGCCGATCCAAAGGCCTGGACCTTCTCGCTCGCGGGCGGCAACGATCCGGCGCTGGTGATCGCCGGTGCACGCGAGGCGGATAACTGCCGCCCCTGGGCGGGCGAGGTGCCGGAGTTGGCCACGGCGGCCCAGACCGGGCTGCCCTATGCCCCGGTGTGTGCCGGCAAGGCCTATTTGCGCAACCGCGTGTCGGGGTCGCGCACCAACCGCGAGGCGGTCTCGGACTTCCTGCGCAAGAACGTCGTCTTCGGCGACAAGTTGGTGAACCTGATCAAGGGCACCTTCTTTGAAGACGCCTTTCTCGAAACCGCGGCCTTTGGCGCGGAGGCGGACGATACCGGCGCGGTGGTTGCGGCGCTCGGGCAGGCCCACCTTGCCCGCCGCCCGGTGATGCGCACGGCGATGGATCTGCCGGTGGAGGGTGCGCCGAGCGGTATGGAGGCGGGGAGTTGGTATGAGGTTGCAGGCCAGCGCGGCGTGTTTGCCTCGGTGATGCAGCCGGGGCTCATCGCCGAGGAGATCCTTGCCGCCCGCAACGGTGCGAACTGGCTCGACGGGGTTGAGAGCAATGCCGATGTTTACCTCGTGGCCTTCGATCTTGCCCGTTTCGAGATCGGCTACGAGCTTGGCACCGATCATCCGGGGCTGGGCTGGTCGTCGCGCCCGCAGCGCAGCGGCGGCGAGTGGAACATGCCCGGCCCCGATGGCTTCAACCGCGCCGATCCGCTGGTGCGCAACGGCATGCTCAGCCCGTCGTTGATGCCCCGGGTGGTGGCAAGCTTCGCCGGCGGTTTCAAGCGCGACCACGGTGCCTTTCGCTTTGGTGATTATGCCGGGTTCAACCGCGGCCACCACTACGGCTTCATTTCCAATGGCGTCACGTTTTCGCGGCTGATCGAAAACCTGGCCACGCTCTACATCACTACAGATGGCGACGTGGGGATGAAAACCTGGGAGAAGGCCGACGACGCGATGATCCCGGCGCTCGCCTATGCCCGCCAGAACGGCGTGGCGGTGGTGACGCGCGATTCCGAGACCGGGGCGAGCGTTCCGGGCGGCCGGGTGGCGAGCTGGGGCGGCGGCAACTGGTCGGGCTCGGCCGACGCGCAGCTGCGCACGCTGCGCGCGGGCACCTGCCTGCGCCAGAGCGCGGGCCGCAAGTTTTTGATTTACGCCTATTTCTCGTCCGTCACGCCCTCGGCCATGGCCCGCGTGTTTCAGGCCTACGATTGCGATTACGGCATGCTGCTTGATATGAACTCGCCCGAGCTTACCTACTTGGCGGTTTACCGTCAGAACGCCGCTGGCGACGGGCTCGCTGCCGATCACCTCTCGCGCTACATGGAAGAGAGCGATCCCTGGCTCGACGGCGGGCGGGTGCCGCGCTTTGTTACGTTCTCCGACAATCGCGATTTCATCTACCTGGTCAGGAAGGAGTAGCCTCATGCGCAAGCGGCTTATGGCAATCGGACTGGCGCTCGTGGTCGCAGGGGGCGTTACCGCGCCCGCCCGCGCCGCGACGCTTGCCGAAAACAACGAGGCGATGTTTGCCCTGATGCAAAAGGCGCGCGGTGTGAGCGCCGCCGAGATTGGGCGCATCCGCAAGATCTTTGCCGGGTCGGCCTGGATCGGGCAGGGCAACCCCGCCATCACCCGCCACCCGATGACGCCCGCCGAGGCGCAGGCGAAGCTGCCGCAGAACGCCTACAGTTACTATCGCAACGCCCGCTTCGAGCGGATTTGCGGCGAACCCTACATGGCCCCGCTTTACGATCCGGCCACACAGAAGCCGGAAGATGCCAAGGTCTGCGCCGACATGTTCGAGTATCCCAACGTGCCGCTCGCCTATCCGGTGACGTGGGTCACGGCGAGGGAGGCGGCGGAGCTGTGCTGGGCCGAGGGCAAACGCATGGGCGATGCGCATGAATGGGAAGGGGCCGCCGCCGGAGCGCTGCTGGAGCCCGACTACCGCTTCGATCTCGGCTCACACGGGGCGATGCGGTCATGGCACAACGCCAAGTGGGGTGCGCAGAAAAACTGGACCTATGGGCCGCAATGGCAGCGCGGCATCTGTGCCCAGAACAGCTCGAAGTCCTCCGGCTGCAATGGCGGCTCGTGGACGGGCTGTGGCTCCAACACCTACCCGGTGGGTTCATTTCCGAACTGCAAGTCGGCGCTCGGGGTCTACGATCTCGAAGGAAACGCCGCCGAGCACATGAACCTGCCGCTTGCCCCCGATCAGATGGCCTCGCGCAGCTCGACCAAACTCGGCGTGACCGAGATGAAGGGCTCGTGGTTTATCTGGGACAAGATCCGCGCCCACGAGGAATGGGCCCGCTGGCGCGCGCCCTACTGGCACGGCAGCCGGGTGCTCTCGACCGCCTCGCACCGCAATTACCACCTCGGCTTTCGCTGCTTCAAGGACGTGCGCTGAGGCTGCGCGGCGGGCCAGAAAGTTTCCCGGCGAGTAGGCCGCGCGGCTTCGAAACCGTGTGCAACGCTGCGCCGTAGCGGCGTTTGTCGGCCGTCATTGCGGGCGTTTGGGCAAAAAAAGACCGCCGGGCGCTTTGCGCGGCGGTCTTGAAAGGTCTTGCTGCGCGCTGCGCGCTCCGTTCAGCGGCTCGCGGTGCGGATAACCGGGCCGGGCAGCGGGCCTTCCTTGTTCAGAAGGTAAGCGTAGCGGCTCGATCCGAGCAATTCGTCGAGGCTCACCGCGCGGCCGTTGAGGTAGGCCGTCTTGCTCACGAGGCGGATGCCGTGGCTGTAGTCGGCGTAATTGGCACCATGGACGGTGCTCACCGGCTGGATCGGGTTGCCGCCCGAACGGTGCCAGCCGTAGATCGCCACCCGTCCGGGCGCATTGGCCATGCGGCTCGCCATCACCACGTCTTTTTTCTGCCCGGCAATAAGCCCACCGCGGCCGCCGAGCTGGGCGTCGATCGTGGCGTCGTGGCGCAGCAGATAGGCGGTTGACGACATCTGCGGCCCGGCCTGCATCGGCGCAGGTGAAAGCTTCACGTCGGCCTGGGCATAGATTGCATCGACCATGCGCGGGGTTGGCAGGGTCATGCCGAACCGCCCGGCGATGTGCGCGGCGGCAGGCAGGCCCAGCGGCACGCGCACATTGTCGCGGTCGGAGCCAAGCGCGAGATAATCGGGGGTGACGCAGATCACGATCTCGGTATCGGCGCCGCGCGCATCCTGACCGCGCAGGGTGACGGGCTGTAGCTCATGCAGGAATGCGGGCATGTTGCCCCGCGCGAGCTGGTCGATCACCCGGCCATCGCGGTCGGAGCCGGAGAGGCTGCCGAGACTGGCGAAGAAAGCCGATCCGCCGGCAGCATTGGCCGGGCGGCGGGGCATATCGCGCGCGAGCGTGCGGCCACAGGCCTTGCTGCCGCCGGCGAAAAATCCGCCGGATCTGCGCGCGGCGGGCTCGGCCGCGGGCTCGGTTTCACGCGCGGCAACGCGAATCACTTCCGGGCGCGGCTGTGGGCGGATTCCGGGAATAGTATCTGCGAAGGCCTCCGGTGTGGCGTCGGCCACGGCGAGCATCACCGGCACCACGTCGGGGCGGGGGGCCGGGCGAATGCGCGGCATTTCAGGATCGGCGAAGGCCACGCTCGCCTGGGGCACGGCAACGGGGCTCACTTCGGGCGCAGTGAAATCGAGCGTGGCGCCGGTGCGGGCGCTGGCGTCACCCGCCGCGAGCGCTGCAAAAGCCGCCGGCGATACAGCCTCGCTGGCCTCGGGGCGCAACGGTGGCGCAGCCAGGGCGCGCGCGGGCACCGGTGGCGCAATGCTGGCAACAGCGGGAGCCGGGGCCGAGTCCGGCACGACGGGCACGGGCAGAGGTTGGGCGCGGTCTGGCACCGATATGCTGGCCACGATCACGTCGCCGATCGGCGCGGTCGGTGCCGGCAGCACGGGGGCGACTGGCGCGGCGGCGATCACGCCGAGGTCCGACGCCGCGTCGAGCGGGGTTACGTTGATCCGCTGCGTGGCCGGGGCCGAGGCGAGCGTGATCGGACGTGCCTCCGGTTGGCCAGCGAGGCTGGGGCTTTCGGGTTGGCTGAACGCAAGCGCGGCGGGTGTGGCCTGGCGTGGGTAGAGCGCGCTCACCACCCCATAGCTGGCGGTGACCGAAACCACTGCTCCGGTGATGGCGCCGCCGGTGAGCAGCAGGGCGCGCTTGACGAGGTGGGGCGTGGCGACCTGGGCGCGCAGCATTTGTATGGAATTTTTTATCATCATCAGGCTCGTATCGGCACAGGGTTAAGATCACAATAACCAGCCTTGGAGGCAGTGAAAAACGGCCTGTTGCTCGGCGAATATCCGCCAAAACCGGCCAGATCCGGGCAAATTCGGCCCAAAACAGCGGCGGGCCGTCGCAGGGTGCGGCGATGGTGAATACCGCATTGCGGCATTGCCGCGAGAGAATCACCCCTCTCCGAACCCGACCATCGCCACGATGAACAGGATCGCCACCGCGAGTCCCGACCAGCGGCTCACCCGGTCGGTGAGGGCGAAGATCACCGGATCCTGGTCGACCGCGCCGCGATGGGCGAGCAGCACCGTCCGGCTGATCCAGAACAGCAGCACGAGGCTGATCCCCCACAGGATCTGCGGCGCGCGGTATTGCGCGCGGACTTCGCTCGAATCGATATAGAGCGTGAGCAGAAGCACGGCGATGAACCCCGCCGTAGTGGCGATCATCGCCACCACCGGGCGGTCTTCGGTGCTGTAGGCCCGGCCCGCTGGCTGCGCGTGCGGCGCTTCGGTTTCAAGATCAACAAGCTCGCTCAGCCGTTTGACCGCGCCGAGCGCGAAGAAGATGAAGATGGAAAAGCTGAGGAACCAGATCGACGGGGCGATGCCGGTGGCTGCCGCGCCGGCGATAATCCGTAAGGTATAGAGCACCGCGAGCACGATGATGTCGGCGGCCAGCACGCCCTTCAGCCACAGCGAATAGGCAGTGGTGGCAATCGCATAGAGCAGCATGACACCGATCAGCATTCCCCCACCGACAAGGGCGAGCGCCAACCCGGCGGCAAACAGCGCCGGCACCAGCCGCGTGCCCAGCGCCAGCGGCAGCCGCCCGGCGGCGAAGGGCCGGGTGTGCTTGCTCGGGTGGCGCCGATCGGCTCCGAGGTCGGTCAGATCATTCAGGAGATATACCCCGGAGGCGATCAGCGAAAAGCTCAGGAAGGCGAGGAGACTCCAGCCGAAGGTGGCAAAGGTGAAGCTGTGACCAAGGATCATCGGCAAGAACACCAACAGGTTCTTCACCCATTGATGCGGGCGCATGGCGCGCAGCGCTTCCAGCGCCACCGGCCCGCGCCGCCGCGTTGGGC
>MNZL01000080.1 GCA_001873585.1 Rhodobacterales bacterium CG2_30_65_12
AGAAAAAATACGATATTCTCGTGGCCACTGCCGCACGTCCGAGGTGGGCTTTGGCTATCCCGCGCTGATGCGCCGGTTTGCCGGCCCGTTTCCCGGCCACGTCCACACCCGGCTGCTCGACCGTATCCGCGAGGTGCCCGTGCATGTGAAAATCTGACGGGCTTCAGCACGCGCCGTTCTTCTGCTTCACCTCGCATTTGCTCTCCCAAGCGTCGATCACCGCCACGGCTTCCTCGGCGGTTTCAACGAAAGTAAACAGTTCGAGGTCTTCGCGCGAAATGGTGCCGATCTCGGCCAGCGCCTCCCAGTTTATGATCTTTTCCCAGAAGGCCCGGCCAAACAGGATCACCGGCACCGGCCGCATGCGCTTGCTCTGGATCAAGGTGAGGCTTTCGAAGGTTTCATCAAGCGTGCCGAAGCCGCCGGGGAAAACCACGATCGCCTCTGCGCGCATCAGGAAGTGCATCTTTCGGATGGCGAAATAGTGGAAGTTGAAGCACAGCTCGGGCGTGACCCATTCATTTGGCGCTTGCTCGTGCGGCAGCACAATATTGAGGCCGACGCATTTGCCGCCCACATCGGCGGCACCCCGGCTTGCCGCTTCCATCACCCCGGGCCCCCCGCCCGAGACGATCACCTTGCAGCGGTGGCCGTTGTCCATCGACTGCTGTGAGATCAGCTGAGCGAAGCGGCGCGCCTCGTCGTAATAGTGAGAGAGCGCGGCGAGGCCAGGCGTCTTGGCTTTGTCCTTGTCTTCTGGCCTCGGAATGCGCGCGCTGCCAAACAGCACCACGGTCGACTCGATCCCCAGCTCCTGCATGATGAGCTCTGGCTTCAGCAGCTCAAGCTGCAGCCGCACCGGGCGCAGCTCGTCGCGCAGGATGAAATCGAGATCGTCGAAGGCCAGCTTGTAGGCGGGCGAGCGGGTTTGCGGCGTGTCCGGGATTTCGTGGACCGTTTCGCGGTCTTGCCCGGAGTGGCGGAATGGGTGGCTGCGGGTGTTGTCGGTCAAAGCTCGTCCTCTTGCATGCCGCATTGCGCGGGCCTGTTTGAGCCCTTATAGCCAACGGCCAACCGAGACAGAACCGAAAACGGGGAGAACGCCATGTCAAACGCTCAGCTCGAATCCGCCATCGAAGCCGCCTGGGAGGCGCGCGACACAATCACCCCCGCCACCATAGGCGAAACGCGCGAGGCTATCGAAGACACACTCGATGCGCTTGATAGCGGCACACTGCGAGTGGCGGAACGGCGCGACGGCGGCGACTGGCATGTGAACCAGTGGGCCAAAAAGGCGGTGCTGCTCGGCTTTCGCATCAAGGATATGGAATTTCAGTCTGGCGGGCCGCAAGGCGCTGGCTGGTGGGACAAGGTGGACAGCAAGTTCGCCGGTTGGGGCGACGATGAGTTTCGCGCTGCAGGATTTCGCGCCGTGCCGAACGCGGTCGTGCGCCGCTCAGCCTATATCGCCCCCGGCGCGGTGCTGATGCCGTCGTTCGTAAACCTTGGGGCTTACGTCGACGAGGGCACGATGGTGGACACATGGGTTACCGTCGGCTCCTGCGCCCAGATTGGCAAGAACGTGCACCTGTCGGGCGGTGTCGGCATTGGTGGTGTGCTGGAGCCGATGCAGGCGGGGCCGACGATCATTGAAGACAATTGCTTTATCGGCGCGCGCTCGGAGGTGGTTGAGGGCTGCATCGTGCGCGAAGGCTCGGTGCTGGGCATGGGCGTGTTTATCGGCAAGTCGACCAAGATCGTCGACCGCGAGACCGGCGAAGTGATGTATGGCGAAGTGCCGCCGTATTCGGTGGTGGTGGCGGGCTCGATGCCGTCGAAAAACAATGTCAGCCTTTACTGCGCGGTGATTGTGAAACGGGTCGACGAACGCACCCGCTCCAAGACCGCGATCAATGAGCTTTTGCGTGATTAGTCGCAGAACAGCCCAAAGAAGAGGCACTTGGGTGCGAGCTTCACGGTGGTCACGAACGGCGAGGTCACGCCGGGATTGCCGGCGATAAGCCCGGTTATCGGGATCACCAGCGCGGCTTCCTTGCGATCATCCGACAACGTGCCGGTGGTATTGAGAATCTCGTAACCCCGCACACGGAAAATGATCGAATGGCCGGCGAAGGCGGCGGCGGCCATGCCTTCCATTCCTTCCATCCCCTCGGGGGCGTTGTCGGGGCTGTCGAGCTCGTCGAGGTCAACCGTCACGCGCAGAGTGTTGTCGTCGATCCGTTTGATGGTCATGCCCTCGGCGGGATCAAATTGGCCGTCCTTGCCAAACGGATTGGGCCGGGCGATGGCCTCTTCTATCGTCATTTCGGCGCTCTGGCTGCAGGTAAACGTGTCTTCGGCGAGGCTCGATGTGCCGCCTTCGCAGGGATCGCCGCCGTCGATCGTCGACATATCGTAGAGCGCGCGATTGAGCTTGGTGATGACCGTGGTTTCCACCTTCGTCTGGTCTTTGAAGTCGAGCACCATTTCCGCATCGAAACAGGCCGAAAGCGTCAGGAAGGCGAGGAGGGAGGCGAGTGCGCGCATGAAAACTCCTTTCTGGCCGTGACGAATTGCGGCGCGGTGGCTTTCTCAATAGACAGACGGCAGTAACCGAAAGGCAAGCCCCTTGACCAGCAAAGAGAAAAAACCGAGCCGCCAGCAGGTCTTCACGCTCCTCGTCGAGGTTGGCCGAAAGCCCGGTGACGGGCTGCCCAAGGGCGCAACCGGGGCGGCACTGATGTGCTATGCCTCTGGCGTGGACGAGGCGGAAGCGGTGCGCGAGACGGTGGCGATCCTCAAGCAGGCCGACCTCGCGCCACTCGATGTTTCGGGTTACGGCACCCTTGAGGAACGGCTGGCCGAGGGCCACGACATTGCGCCCGAGGAACGCGCGCTGATGGCGCGCGCGCTTGAGGAAAACTCTGTGATCGTGGCGCAGATGACCCCGTTTTTCGACAAGGCCTGAACACCATGATCGGTTGGACCGAGTTTATCGCCGCTTTCGCCACCTTCTTCGCATCGCACGCCATCCCGGTGCGCCCGGCGGTGAAGGGCGCGATCATGGCGCGGATCGGCGCGCGGGGGTTCAGCCTTGCCTATTCGGCGCTCTCCATCGCGGTGCTGAGCTGGCTGATCGTTGCCGCCGGGCGCGCGCCGTTCGTGCTGCTCTGGCCGTTTTCGCCCTGGCAGATCTGGGTGCCGCTGATCGCCAACGCGGTGGCGCTGGTAATCCTCGCGCTCGGCACGGCGCGGCCCAATCCGCTCTCGTTCGGCGGCGCGCGGAATGACAGCTTTGATCCCTCGAACCCCGGTATCGTCGGCTGGGTGCGCCACCCGCTCCTGGTGGCCATCGGGCTCTGGGCGGGTGCGCATATCGTGCCGAACAGCGATCTTGCCCATGTGGTGCTGTTTGCCACCTTCCTCGGCTTCGCGGTGTTGGGAATGCAAATCATAGACCGGCGCAAGCGCCGGCTGTTGGGGCCCGCGTGGGCGCGGCTTACGCAAACCGCCCGGCGTGTGGATGTCACGCCGGGCGGGCTTGTTCGTATCGTGATCGGGCTTGGGCTTTATGGCCTCGTGCTTCGGCTGCACGCTCCGGTGATCGGGGTTTCGCCCTTACCGTGAGAACCCAGGCTCAGGTGCCAGGCTTGACCAGCGCGTTAAAGGTGTCTGGCAGCTCGGTGTCCGAATCCAGCAGCGTTTCGAGCGGAATCTCGAACCGGGCGGTCGTGCCGTCGTCCGAAACCGTGCCGTTGGTCTCAATGATCTCGGCACCGGCGATGTTGATGGCGATCTTGTGACCGATGAACGAGGCCATCATCATCTGCCGCATCTGCTCGGCATCCGTGCCCTCTTCCTCGGGCGGCGCAACATCCTGAGTGACTTCGCTCAGATCGAAGGCAACGTATAGCAGCCCGCCGTCGCGGCGCTCGATGGCCAAGCCTTCGCTCATGTCGGGGTCGGCAAGAAACTCGTCGATCGTGCCGGTGACGATTTCGGTGCAACTATGGCTGCCATCTTCGAGGGCAGCGTCTTCGCCCTCGCAGAAGGGATCGCCACTCGATGTGGCCATCGCGTAGAACTCGGGCGTTGCCGTTATCACCATCGTTCCCACCGCATTGTCTTCATCGGGGAAGGCCACCGTCATCTCGGCATCAAAACAGGCCGCAAGCGGCAGGACGAATATTAGCGAAAGAAACGAAAGAACGCGGCGCATTGCAAGCTCCCATGCATCAAGTATCCTCTTCAGATTGACTGCCGCGCGCGGCAAAGTCCAGTGCCCGCTTGATCTATCAAGTCCGGCACTGCCTCAGGCGTGTTGCAAGCTTGCCGCGAGGCTGCGCGCCTCAAAATCGTTGAGCTGGTGGCGGGCGAAATTCCGGTGCTCGGGGATCGCACTTGCCGGCATTTCGCCCAGCACGGTGGTGCGGGCCACGTCGGGCCGGCGCGCGATGGTGCCCACGAAAAGGCTCTCGGCCCAGACCCCATCATGCAGCAGGCAATCGTGCACGTCGAGCAGCACCTGGTAGTAGCTCACCAGCCGGGCCTTGCCCTCGCGGCGAGCGTGTTTGCCGTTCACCAGGTGGCCGGCGGGCATCAGGATATCATCGGTGCCAAACATGTATTCGGCCTCGGCGCGATCGACCCGGATCCGGTGATCGGGGGCCATCAGTACATCGCCCGCGAGGCCGAAGAATGGCGCGCGCAGACGCACCGGGCGGAAAGCCCCGAGCGCGGGCACCTCACGTTTACCGATCCAGCGCACCGGCTGCGGCCCGGCTGCGGCGGTGATCACGGTATCGCCCAGACGCAGCTTGTCGACCGGGCGGGGGCCTTCGGGGGTTTCAACCGCAGTGCCAGCGGCGATGCCGGTGCCAAAGCCCACTGGCTCCACCGTATCGGAAAAGGCGAGATAACTCAGGATCGGCGCGATCTCGGTGCGCCTGCCGTTGCGGATCATCACCCGGATATCTTCGGGCGGCAGCGGCACCGGCGCGCAAACGGTGGTCTGAAACATCCGACCCTCGTCGAGCAGTTCGACGGTGACGTGCCCTGAGCGCTCGGGCGCGTTCCAGGCAAAGGTAATTCGCATCCGGCTATCGCGCGAAGGCACAGGGAAGCGCAGCTCGGCGTTTGAGCGGTTACGGCCCTGGCGGAACGACATCTTGAGCCGACCGGAACCATCGAGTGTAACGTACATCTCGCGCAGCCAGTCGCGGCGGCGGCGATAGGCGATGAGCGCCCGCGCCTCATCCGGCTCGACGTTGAAGCGCAGCTCCAACATCATCGTGCCCCGGGGCAGGATCTCGTCAGGCTGCATCGGCGGGCGGGCACCGGGCGCGTCTGCCGACACACCGATACCACGAATGTTGAACACAGGCGCGTTCAGATCGGTGAGCGCGATCCAGCTCATGCCGCGCGCCCTTGCCCCTGCCCGGTCAGCAGCGCCGCCTCGAAACGCCTCAGCGTGCGTCGCGCCGCCGGTGGAAAGCCGCGCCCGGTTTCGGGATCGAGCTCGGGGAAAATCGCCCGGATTTCGTCGACCGCCGCGCGCTCGAACCCCTTGGCGATCTGCGGTCCCGGCAGGAAGCTCTCGGTGGCAAGGCCTTCGGAAAACACCACCTGGTGCGCATCGAACAGGATGTGCACATACTCCACCTCACCGCCCTCGACCGGCCGCACAGTGCTGTCGTTAACAAGGTCTTTGGCAGCCACGAGCACCTCAGGCTCACCGAAGAGAAGTTCGGCAATCGCATCATGGATCAGCACCCGATGCTGCGGTGAAACGAAGAGTTCACCATGCGCTCCGAAGGTGTTGGCCGCGATCCGGATCGGTGCGAGCGCGCCCACTGCCGCCACCCGGCGCCGCCCCACCCAGCGCACCGGCTGCGGACCATTGTCCTTGGTGAGCACGAGGTCGCCCGTTGCAAGGCGCTCCACCGCCACCTCGCCATCAGCCGTGGCGATCCGCGTGCCGGCCACGAAACAGGGCACCTGGTTGATGGTGACAAAAGCGCTGTCAGTCACTGCCGAAGCGCCGCTACCGGCGGCTATGGTATAGGAAAAATTGACGTTTTCCTGATCGAGATCGGCCTGCACCGAAAGCGTGCCGTCGCCGTTGAGCGTGACCACCTGTCCGGTGGTGAGCGTCACGCTGTCGCCCGCCACGACCGGGATGCCATTGATATGGGTTATGTAGAGCGTGGCCGTGCCAGGCCCGCTGTCGTTTGCAGTTACGTCGATCGTCTGGTTCCCGCCGAGGCCGATGGTCACACTATCGTCGTTCGCAATCAGGGCGGTTTGAGCCGAGTTACCAGCGATCAGCAGGGTCGAATCATAGGACGAGTCGACAACATCAGCGATGCCGATGCGGATCGAGTTCACCGCCCCCGCGATCACCGGGAACTTCAGCGTCATGGTAACGGTGAAGCCGTCCATCTCGGTGTTGTAGGCGTCGGTGGTGTTGTCGACGTAGAGATTTTCGTTCGAGGTCTGGTTGACCGCGCCCACCGATGTCTCGCCGGTGCCGATGGAAAGCTGGACCGGCTGACCATTGACCCACACCCCGACGACATCGTTGTAGATCGTGCCCGCGTATTCCGGATATTCGTCCGACGAGAAGACAAACTGAAGGCTCATCATATCGCCGTCGGGAATGAAATCCGCGTCGAGGATCGAGGCATCATAGGTGCGCGCGCCGGCCAGCGCGTTGAAATCGGCGTTGTTGTCGACACCTGAGGTATTTGTCGTCGTGCTCGAGCTTACGTTCGGATCGCCGGAGCTATTGGTGAAACTGCTCAATCTGCCGGTGGAGAGCATTACGCCGGTGTCGGCCGGGGTCACGCCCGGGGCTACTGCGTCGCCGTTGGTGTAGATGCCGGACGAGCGATTGTCGCCCGAATAGGAGGCCGAGACGACGGTTACCCCGTCGCCAAAGATCTCCTGCGCCATCTGGGTGGCGCTCGCGTTGGTCTGGATCGGAAGTTCCGATGCCGTCGCCATAGGCCTGCCTCCTGCCCCACGTTGGCGGGAAGCACGAATCGAACCAGGGGCCTAAGCCCCTACATCTAGTCGAACCGCTCCCGGGCCTGCGCTTATGTTGCGCTTGTGCGGCCCTGCTCCCCTGCCTCGGGAATTATTATGGCCACTATGGGGCAAAAAACCGGCCTTGTTAAGCCTTTGTTTCGTATGCAACATTGACGCACCTTGGGTGTCGCCCGCGCGACACGTTTGCGGGCGAACGCGGCGCGGTGTAACACGGCGCGAAGGATTTGCTGGAGATGAAAATGGCCAACACCGATGCCGTGGAACTGACCAGGGCGCTGATCCGTTGCCCCTCGGTCACGCCTGAGGAAGGCGGCGCGCTCGCGCTGCTCGAAGCGTGGCTCGCCGCCGCCGGGTTTGCCTGCACGCGGGTGGATCGCGGCGGGGTGGCCAACCTGTTTGCCCGCTTCGGGCCGAAAGGCGCGGCGCACAGCCTCGGCTTCAACGGCCACAGCGATGTGGTGCCGGTCGGCGATGCTGCCGCATGGAGTGTCGATCCGTTTGGCGCGGAAGAGAAAGACGGCCAGATCTGGGGCCGGGGCGCCACGGATATGAAATCTGGCGTTGCCGCCTGGGTGGCCGCCGCGATCGACGCCGCCCCCGGTCTGCCACAGGATGCCGCGCTGATCGTGGCCATTACCGGCGACGAAGAGGGCGACGCGCTCGACGGCACCACCGCGCTGCTCGACTGGATGGCGGAGCATGGCGAGCGGATGAGCGCCTGCATCGTCGGCGAGCCCACCTGCCCCGACGTGATGGGCGAGATGATCAAGATCGGCCGGCGTGGCTCGATGACGGCATATTTCATTGCGCGGGGCGTGCAGGGGCATTCGGCCTATCCGCACCGCGCCAAAAACCCGGTGCCGGCGCTCGCCCGGCTGATGGCCCGGCTCGACGCCCATATGCTAGACGACGGCACCGAACATTTTGATGCCTCGACGCTGGCGGTGACGACCATCGACACCGGCAACCCCGCCACCAACGTGATCCCGGCCGAGGCGCGCGCCACGGTCAACATCCGCTTCAACGATGCCCACAGTTCTGCCAGCCTCACTGATTGGCTCAAGGCGGAGGTGGCCCGGATCGAGGCGGAAACGGGAATTTCGGTCTCGGTCGAGGTGACGGTTTCGGGCGAGAGCTTCATCACCCCGCCGGGGCCGCTGTCCGGTCTCGTGGCGGCGGCGGTGGAGGCCGAGACCGGCGTTCGCCCGGTGCTGTCCACCTCCGGCGGCACGTCTGACGCGCGCTTCGTGAAGGCGCATTGCCCGGTGGTCGAGGTCGGCCTTGTCGGCAAGACGATGCACCAGGTGGACGAACGGGTGATCACCGCGCAGATCCCCCAGCTCAAGCGGATTTACGCGCGGATCATCGCGGACTATTTCGCCTGACCGTGCAACCACCTTTTCCCGCTGACGTTTCGCGCTGGTCGTGCTACGCGAAGGCATGACACGCATACCTTCCAAACAAGAGGTTCTCGCCTGGATCTCGGATAACCCCACCCGCGCCGCCAAGCGCGATATCGCCAAGGCCTTCGGGATCAAGGGGTCTGACCGGATCGAGCTCAAGCGCATCTTGCGCGAGCTTGAACACGAAGGCCAGCTGGCCAAACGCAAGAAAACCTACCGCGACGCCGACAAGCTGCCGCCGGTGGCGGTGCTGGAGGTGAGCGAGATCGGCCCTGACGGCGATCTCTTTGCCCGCGCGCTCGAATGGCAGGGCGAGGGTGACAGCCCGCGTATCTTGTTCGTGGCGAAAAGCTCCGATCCGGCGCTGAAACCCGGCGACCGTATCCTGTGCCGGATGACCGAGGTGAAAGGCGAGGACTACGCCTACGAGGCCCGGCTGATCCGCCGCATCGGTGAGGCTGCGCACCGCATCCTTGGGGTGTTCCGCAAAGGCGCCGAGGGCGGTCGGGTGGTGCCGATCGACAAGGGGGCCGACAAGGAGTGGATGGTGCCCGCCGGGGCCACCGAGGGCGCCAAGGATGGCGAACTGGTCGAAGCCCAGCAAACCGGCCCACGCGCCCGGATGGGGCTGCCGCAGGCAAAGATTGTCGCCCGGCTGGGCGACCCGACCGCACCGCGCGCCGTGAGCCTCATCGCCATTCACCAGCACGGCATTCCCGACGATTTTCCCGACGAGGTGATCGCCGAGGCCGACGCGATGAAGCCTGCCGGGCTGAAGGGGCGCGAAGATTTGCGCCACCTTCCGCTCGTCACCATCGACCCCGCCGATGCCCGCGATCACGATGATGCCGTGTTTGCCCATGCCGATGACAATCCGAAAAACCCCGGCGGGCATGTGGTCTGGGTCGCCATCGCCGACGTCGCGCATTACGTGCAGCCCGGCTCGACGCTCGACCGCGAGGCGCGTCGGCGGGGCAATTCCACCTATTTTCCCGACCGCGTGGTGCCAATGCTGCCCGACCGGCTTTCGGGCGATTTGTGCTCCCTGCACGAGGGCCTGCCGCGCGCCTGCCTCGCGGCGCGGATCGTGATCGACGCCCGGGGCGAGAAGAAGAGCCACAGCTTTATTCGCGGGTTGATGAAATCGCGCGCCTCTCTCAATTACCGTGAGGTGCAGGCAGCAGAAGACGGCGCGCCGAATGAAACATGCGCGCCGCTGATCGACGAGGTGATCCACCCGCTCTACGCCGCCTACCGCGCGCTCAAGCTCGCCCGCGCCCAGCGCCAGCCGCTCGATCTCGACCTGCCAGAACGCAAGATCGTGCTGTCGGACGAGGGCAAGGTGGAGAGCGTGCGGATTGCCGAGCGGTTGGATGCGCACCGGCTGGTCGAGGAAATGATGATCCTCGCCAACGTCGCCGCCGCCGAAGAGCTGAACCGGCTCAAGCGCCCGCTGCTGTTTCGCGTCCATGAAGAGCCCTCTCCTGAAAAGCTGGAGGCGCTGCGTGAGGTGGCGCAGGCGAGCGGATTCACGCTGGCAAAGGGGCAGGTGCTGAAAACCCGTCACCTCAACCAGCTTCTCGCTCAGGCCGAGGGCAGCGAGTTTGACGAACTGATCAACATCAGCACGCTGCGCTCGATGACGCAGGCCTATTACAGCCCGGTCAACTACGCCCATTTTGGCTTGGCCTTAGGCAACTACGCCCATTTCACCTCACCGATCCGGCGTTATTCCGATCTCATCGTCCACCGCGCGCTGATCTCTGGCCACGGCTGGGGCAAGGATGGGCTTTCGCCAGAGGATATCGAAACCCTCGAAGCCACCGCCCAGCACATTTCGGAGACCGAGCGCCGCTCGATGGTCGCCGAGCGCGACACCAACGATCGCTACCTCGCCGCGTATCTTGCCGACCGGGTGGGTAACGAATTTTCCGGTCGGATCTCGGGCATTCAGCGCTTCGGAGCCTTTGTAAAGCTCGACGAGACCGGCGCCGACGGGCTGATCCCGGTATCGACCATCGGCGCGGAGTATTTCCGCTATGATGGCGATAGCCAGACCCTCACCGGCGAGCGCAGCGGGCTCAGGCTTTCGGTGAGCCAGCCGGTGCTGGTGCGGCTTGCCGAGGCGGTGCCGGTAACGGGCGGCCTCACGCTGGAATTGATCGAGGTAGACGGAACACCCGTATCGGCGGCAAAGAGCCAGGCCCGGCGCGGTGGCAAGCCGGTCTCCCGGGCCGGTGCGCGTGACCGGAAAAAGGTGGAAAAAACGGCGCGAAAGGTGCAACGGCGGCGCAAATAGCATCGGATCCGGTGAAGGCGGCTTTGCATCGTTTGAGCAAGGGTTGGGCAATGGTGCCACAGCAGATTGAGCGCGACGCATTTCTCGACTGGGTTGCCCAGGCCCTCAAGCCGCGCGCGCTCGACTCGCAGATCCAGGAGCGGGTGTTTGCCCGGGCGATGAGCTCGGTAGAGGTTTTGCCCTCGGTGCTCGAACGCCAGGCGAACCAGAAAGAATTTGCCCTTCCGATCTGGGAATACCTTGGCATTGCCGCTTCCGATAGGCGCATCCGCAATGGCCGGCAGATGCTGCGCCGCCACCGCGATGTGCTGAACCGGATCGAATTTGCCTACGGGGTCGAACCCGGGGTGATCACGGCGATCTGGGGGCTAGAGACGGGGTATGGCGAGGTGCGCGGCGAGGTGCCCACCCTTTCGGCGCTTGCCACGCTCGCGTTTCGCGGACGGCGCGCGCCTTATTTCGAAGACGAGCTGATCGCCGCGCTCCGCTTGCTTCAGGCCGACGATGGCGCGCCGGAAAAGCTGGTGGGCTCCTGGGCCGGGGCGATTGGCCACGGCCAGTTCATGCCGTCGGCAGTGATCGGCTTCGCGGTGGATTTTGACGGCGATGGGCGGCGGGATCTTTGCGCCGACGATCCCACCGACGCGCTCGCGTCGATCGCCAATTATCTCCATGATCACGGCTGGAAAAAAGGCCAGCCCTGGGGCTTCGAGGTGCGCCTGCCCGGCGGTTTTGATTACACGCTCTCAGGCGCCGACCAAACGCGGCCCTCGCGCGATTGGGCGGCGCTCGGGGTGATCCGGGCCGATGGCGGGCCGATCCCCGATTACGGGCCGGGCTCGATCCTGTTGCCGGCTGGGGCGGGCGGCGTGGCGTTGCTGGTGCTGCGCAATTACCGCGTGATCACACGCTATAACCGCTCGCAGGCCTATGCGATCGGCGTCGGGCACCTGTCGGACCGCATCCTTGGTGGACCGGCCTTTGCTGGCAACTGGCCGGCGACTGAACCGGTGCTCGGCCAGCACGAAATCGGCGAGGCGCAAAACCTGCTCACCTGCGCGGGGTTTGACACCGAGGGCGTTGACGGTCTGCGCGGGCCGAATACGACGCGGGCGGTGCGCGCTTGGCAGCAGGCCAATGGCGCGGTGCCCGATGGCTACATCAGCACCGATCTGCTGGCGCGGCTACGGGCGGACGAGGCCAACAAGAGCCTCGATGGTTAGGCCCTCAAGGCTCGGGCGCACCATCTCGGCGGCAGCGAAATTCTGGTCGACAGTGTAGATTGACGGCGTGACGACCACGGCAAGCCCGGCGCCCTGCGCCGAATGCACACCGTTCAGGCTGTCTTCAAACGCAACGCAGGCAGACGGTGCCAGCCCGAGGCGGGTGAGCGCGAGTTCGAACACGTCGGGCGCGGGCTTTTTCGCTTTCACCTGATCGCCGGCCGCGATCACATCAAACACCGCTTCCGGCTCGGTATTCCAGCACGAGCGGGTGAGCGCGGTAACATTGGGCAGGTTGGTGGTGGTCGCCACCGCGAGCTTGAGCCCG